>CABXEK010000001.1 GCA_902511185.1 uncultured Pelagibacteraceae bacterium
GGATATTTAGTTGCAACTCTTAATCTTTTTTTCTTTTTATCTTTAAATTCAAATGCGATTTCCTCTAAATCTGCAACTGTTTGAACATCTATCCAGGGGTCAGGAATTGCAACAACTAAAGTTGCTTTTCCAAAATCATATCTTTTAGATACATTGATTTTATTTTGAATATTTACTTCACTCTCTTTTAATAAGTCATACCCTGAAAAACCAAGATCTAATGAGCCATCACCAAGTCTTTCAACTATTTCTCTAGCATGGAGATATAAAACTTTAATATTCTTTAATTGTTTTATTGATCCTAATAAATCTCTCTCACCACGCTCAGAAACTAGATTTAATTTATTTTTTTTAAATATTTTTAAAATATCTTTTCTAAGTCTACCTTTACTTGGAATTCCAATATTAATCATATCTTTTGTCATTAGTAATTTAGGTTTAAAGCAGCTCCAACTGCAGCTACTTGATTTTTAGCCCCAAGATCTGAAATTAATTTATCATATCTTCCACCATTAATTATGTTTCTGTTTTTTGATTTAGATTTGATATCAATTTTGAATACCATGCCTGTGTAGTATTCCAATTGTCTTCCAAATGAAGCAGAGAAAACAACATTCAGTTTTAAAACTTTATTATTTGAGATTGGAAAATATTTCTGATCAACAATTAAATTAATCTTATTCTTTTTAAAAAACTTATTTAGTTCACTTGCGGCTTTATTAATTGGGCACTTAATCTTTAAAAAATCTTTGATAATTTTTGATACATTTTCACCTTTTCTTGCTCCTCTTGGATCTCTAATCTTATTATCAAATCTTTTTAAAATTTCATTAATTGATCTTCCTGCGATAACTTTGGATATATCTTCTTTTAACATTTTGAAATATCGTTTCTTATCAATCTCAACAATAGTTGGATCTACATCTGAATTGGTCTCTAATCTTTTCAATAAATCATTAAAATATTTCTCTCTCCAAAAATGTCTTAATAATCTTAACTTCCACCGCTTCGGAATATCTAGTTTTGAAATTAACAAATTAAAGATTTCAACATTCCCTATTGTTAATGTACCTGATGTGTATTTGATATTTTGAAGTGATTTTAAAGATGTATTGATAATTTCTCTGTCATCATTCTTTTCATCTTTTGATCCAATGATTTCAAATCCAACTTGGTCTCTAATAATAGAGTCTTTTTTATTTTGTGATTTTCTGTAAGCCTGACCACTATAAAATATCTTCTCTTTTCCTTTTAAGTTGTCCTCTAAATACCTAAGACATGACGCAATGGTTAAGTCTGGTCTTAGGCAAAGCTCACTCCCATTTTGATCAATAAAAGAAAATATAAATTTTCTAAAGTTTTCACCTGATCTTTGAACAATATGATTGGCCTCAATTACTGAAGGTAAATCAATATACTTAAATCCTTTAGATTTGACTGATCTAAGGATACTTTCAGATAAGTTTTTTGATTTCATTAATTAAATCAGCTTTTGGTATTGTTTGATTGTTTTCACCCTTAACGCCTTTAAGATTTTTGATAGTCACCGTGTTATCATTAAATTCATTTTCTCCGCAAATAACTGCAACTGGTAATTCACGTTTATTTGCAAAAGTTAATTGTTTGCCTAGGTTTTTTTTACTATCTAAAAAAACTTCAGCGTTAATATTATTATCTCTTAAAAGATCCACTAATTCATAATAATTTTTTAAATATTTTTGATCCATGACACAAACTAAAACTGGTTTTTGATCTTTAAATTTAATTTGATCTAATTGCATTAAAGCAAACAATAATCTATCTACACCAAAGCTTATTCCTGTTCCTGGAATATCAACGCCTCTAAATCTTGAGATGAGTTTTGCATAAGCGCCTCCTGAACATATGCTTCCAATATCTACTTCTTTTCCTTTGTTATTAGTAACTTTGAAATTTAAATTAGTCTCTACAATAAAGTCTGAGTAATAAGCAAGACCTCTAACGATTGTAAAATTAGTCTTAACTTGATTTAAATTTGATCCATATCCTAATACTTCAAATACATTCTCAAGTTCAATTATCCCTTCTTGAGATAATGGATTTTTTAAAGTTTCTTTTAATTCTTTTAAATCTTTTATTTTTAAAAAATTTAATATTTGTGCAGCTTGATCATCCGATAGATCGGCTCCTTTAGTAATAGCCCCACTCTGATCTTTTCTTTCTTTTTTAAGGAGGTCTTCAACTCCTTTTAAACCAAATCCAGGCTTATCTAATTTATCAATTGCTCGAATAACCTTAATTTGTTTTTCTTCAGAAATTTTTAATTCATTAATTAATCCTTGAACAATTTTTCTATTACTTACATTGATAGTGAATTGATCTTTGTTTAATCCACAATCTGATAATGTACTTGAAATTAAGTTACAAAGTTCAGCATTTGCTTGGGCAGGATTAACATTTCCAACAATATCAAAGTCTGCTTGCATAAATTCCCTGTAACGTCCGTTTCCAGCTTTTTCGTTACGAAATACATTTTGAATAGCATAACGTTTATAAATAGAAGGTAACTCTTGATTGTTTTGTGCAACAAATCTTGCTAGAGGGCTAGATAAATCATATCGAAGCGTAATACTTTTTTCACCATCCTCAAATGAGAATACATCAGACATAGGATTACTATCATCTTCTGCTAGAAAGGATCCTATGTTTTCACTAATTTCAAACGAAGGGGTTTCAAGAGCCTCTGCTCCAAACTTGATAAAATTATTCTCAATCGCTTTTAATAGCTTTTTTTTGAGAAGAAGTTTTTTATCCCAACGATCTTCAAAACCTGAAGGTAATCCAGGTACTAATTTATTTTCTTTATTCATTTTTTGGTACCCGGGCTGAGAATCGAACTCAAACTTAAAGTTCCACAAACTTTCGTGCTAACCGTTACACCACCCAGGCATTCCTTGTTTTTATATTATTTTTGTGTGGATTAAAAATTATATTATAAATAAATAGCCTACAGGCTATGGAAACCGATTCTATGAGTGCTTCTTGAAGTCTCTCTGTATGTAATATTTATAATCATGATCAGTCTTTTAGACAATAATTGTCATTATTCAAGTAAAAATAAAAAGGACGTTAATCTATTTATAAATTTAACGCCCTTTGAAATATTTAAAATTAATCTATTTTTTTTAGATTAACTGCAGAAGGGCCTTTTGGGCCATCTTCTAATGTAAACTCAAGTTTATCCCCTTCGTTTAGATATCTCATGTCTGCAGCTTTTACTGCTGATGCATGCACAAAGGCATCTTTTTCTTTGTCATCTCTTTCAATGAAACCATAGCCTTTTTTACCATTATACCATTTAATTTTACCAGTTAGTGTACTCATCTTATTTCTCAGTCCTTATGTTGTTTATTATTCCATAAAGCTAATTTGATTTTATAATTATTTCAAGATGAAAAGTGGATGGTGGTGCCTCGGGAAGGATTCGCACCTCCGACACAAGCCTTTTCAGGGCTCTGCTCTACTCCTGAGCTACCGAGGCAAAAATTAACCCCTAAAGATTATTCTACCTTTTGTAAGGTCGTAAGGTGTCATCTCAACTGTCACATTATCGCCTTGCAATACTCTAATTCTATTTTTTCTTAACTTACCAGCAGTATGAGCGGTAACCGTATGCCCATTCTCTAGCTTAACTCTAAACATTGCATTAGGAAGTAGATCCATGACCTTTCCTTTAAATTCAAGCAAATCTTGTTTAGACAATTTTATTTTCTCCTAATTCTTTTTTTTACAGATTGAGCGTGTCCTGCTAATCCTTCGTAATTTGCAAGTGTTATAACTGAAGGACCAAGACTTTCAATACCCTTTTTAGATAAGTTTATATAGGAAATCCGTTTATAAAATTCATTTACACTTACTCCACTTGAGTATTTTGCTGAACCATTGGTTGGTAATATATGGTTAGAGCCAACATTATAATCAGTCATTGCCATAACAGCATATTTTCCTAAACAAACAGATCCTGAACTTTTAATTTTTGGCACAAATGAATTATAATTTTTAACATTTAATTCTAAATGTTCAGGTGCTATTTTATTTACAACATCAATTATTTTCTTATCAGAGCTAATGTGCATTAAAATTCCATTATTTGATAAGCTTTTTCTTGCAATAGATGATCTTGGAATTTCCTTTAATTGTTTAATAATTTCATTTTGAACTTTATCTATTAAAGATTTATCTTTTGAAATTAAAATACATTGAGCAAGATTATCATGCTCTGCTTGTCCTATTAAATCACTTGCAACCCATTCTGGATTTGAAAATTTATCACAAACAATAGTGACTTCTGAAGGGCCTGCAGTCATTCCCTCAATTCCAACATCACCAAAAACTTCTTTCTTAGCGGCAGCTACATAAGCATTACCAGGGCCTACTATTTTATTAACTTTATTTATTTTCTTGGTTCCATAAGCTGCAGCTGCTATCGCTGAAGGCCCACCTATTGAATAAATTTCTTTAATTTTACATTTGTGCGCCGCATATAATACTGCTGGGTTTTGTTTTCCCTTAAACCCAGGATTAATCATTACAATTCTTTTAACCCCTGCAACAATTGCTGGAATAGCATTCATTAATACACTTGATGGATATGATGCTGTTGAACCTGGTACATAAATTGCAGCCGATTCTAAAGGTACATATTTATACTCAAGTTTATTTTTATATTTATCAACATAAGAGATGTTTTTAAATTTTTGAAGTGAGTGAAATTTGTAAATTCTATTATAAGCAATATCAATTGCTTGCTTTATTTTTTTATCGAGTGTTTTTATTGAATTAAAAATCTGTTTTTGAGAGGGAACAACAATAGTATTTTGATTAAATCTCTTTTCATATTTTACTAAAGCTTTATCTCCATTTTTTCTGACATCCTTAATGATACTAGAAACTGAAACTGAATTAGATTGTACTTTTTTCTTTCTTTGAAGAAGCAAATTATCTAAATTTTTATCAAAATTTTTACTATTACTATTTAATATTTTCATTAGTCTTTAATTTCGTTTTGATCTTCTAGTCTTACTTCAATTGTTTCGGTAGTCAAAGCAATGTAGGCATTATTGTTAAAAATTAAATTAATTTCATAATCATCTTTATTTTTTAGATAATCTATTGCTATCAACTCTAAAACTAAATCCTCATTATTTTGGTCTATATTTTTAGATTTAACTTTATCAACAAAATCAAACCTGCAAATACTATTGATTTTCTTATCTTCCTGAGCTGTTTCGATCTTGGTTCTCTCAATTGATAATAAGAAAACTTTGTTTGAGGCTAAATATTTTATATCTGAAACTTTTACTTTTGCACCAGCACTACATGCTGAAATCATTTGTAAACCTTCATTATCTGAAGCTATAATTTTTGCTAAATATTTCTTTTCCATTAATTAATTCTTCTAATTTTTGCTCCAACTTTTATTAATTTCTTTTCTATATTTTCATATCCACGATCAAGATGATAAATTCTATTGATCACCGATTTTCCTTTTGCAGTTAAGGCAGCAAGAATTAATGAAACAGAGGCTCTTAAGTCTGTTGCCATCAATTCAGCTGCTTCAAAATTAATATTACCAGTAACTTTTGCTTTATTACCATCTGTTGAAATTTTAGCACCCATTCGATTTAATTCTGCAACATGCATAAATCTGTTTTCAAAAATATCTTCTTTAATTACAGATTGTTTGTTTGCTTTACACAACAATACCATTATTTGGGCCTGTAAATCAGTTGGAAAGCCTGGATAAGGAGCAGTTTTAATATTCATACTTTTAATTTTTTTATTGCCCAAAATATGAACTTCGTTTTTTTTAACTTTAATTTTTGCACCAATTTTTTTTAATGTACTAATTTCAGTTTGAATAATTTTAGGAACTACATTTTTAATCTTTAAATTTCCTTCAGTGACTGCTGCTGCAACCAAATAAGTTCCAGCCTCAATTCTATCAAACATTACCGGATAGGTAGTTTCTTTTACTTTTGATACTCCTTCAATTTTTACTGAACGCTTACTAATCCACTTAATATTACATCCCATACTTTTTAAAAAATTAACTAAATCTTTTATTTCAGGTTCAATTGCACAATTTTTTAAAATAGTAGTTCCTTTTGCAAAACTTGCTGCAATTATTAAATTTTCGGTAGCGCCCACTGATATTTTTGAAAATTTAATTTTACTTCCAATTAATCCATTAGGTGCAGTAGCATGAACGTATCCTTGATTAATTTTATATTTAACTCCTAGCTTCGATAAAGCACTTAAATGTATATCAACAGGTCTTGTACCAATTGCACAGCCTCCTGGTAGAGACACTTTTGCTTTACCAAATTTTGCAAGTAAAGGTCCAAGAACTAAAATTCCTGCTCTCATGGTTTTGACCAAACTATAAGACGCAAAATTTTTATTTTGTTTTAAATTATCAATAACTAAATTATTCTTATTAAAATTGATTCTAGATCCTAACGATTGCAATAAATTAACCATCGTCTCAATATCTTTAACTCTTGGTAAATTTTTTAGGTAAATTTTTTTTTTTGATAATAAAGTTGATGCTAAAATTGGAAGAGATGCATTTTTTGAACCTGATATTTTTATTTGTCCTTTGAGCTTATTGGCTCCGAAGACTTCTAGTTTTTGCATAACTATACTTTAGGTAAAGTTACTCCAGTTTGACCCATATATTTTCCATTTCGATCGGCATATGTCACTTCTGGTTTTTCATTACCTTTCAAAAAGATAAATTGAGCAACACCTTCATTTGCATAAATTTTTGCAGGCAACGGTGTTGTGTTAGAAAATTCAAGTGTTACATAACCTTCCCATCCTGGCTCTAAAGGCGTTACATTAACTATAATTCCACATCTTGCATAAGTAGATTTACCAAGACAAATAACTAATACATCATCTGGAATTTTAAACTTTTCAACTGTCCTTGCTAAAACAAATGAATTTGGTGGAATAATACATTCTGATACATTTTTTGTAACAAAGTTTGTTGGTTTAAAATTTTTTGGATCTACAATTTCTGAATTTACGTTAGTAAAAATCTTAAACTCATCCGAAACTCTTGCATCATAACCAAATGATGACAGTCCATAAGAAATACTATCTCCTCTGACTTGTTTTTCCTCAAAAGGTGAAATCATACCTTCCTCTTTGGACATTTTTCTAATCCACTTATCTGAAAGAACTGACATTATTTATTTTTCTTCTTTGTTTTATTTTGAAAAAGTTTTCGTTTTTTTAAATTTTTTCTTAACGCTAAGCTTAAACGCTCATTTTTTTCCTTAGAATTCATTCTTTATCTGGATTGGTAAGAAAGTCTAAAGTTATAGGCTTTGACGCATCTAAAGTTTTAGGTTTAACTTCCTCTTCTTTGGGGCCTTCTTTTGCTAAACGTTTAGCTTTTTTCTCAGCAAGCTTCTTTTCTCTTTTGGCTTGCTTCTCCATAAGCTTATTTCCTTTAGTAGATTTATAATCGTAATGAATTCCCATAAAATTTTCCTCACGTAGGTATAAAGCATATTCATCAAAAAATTAAGGCAATATTTTGAAAAAAATGCTTTATTATTAGTAAATATTATTTTGATCATAAGCTCCTATAGATAAATGGTATATCAAGTCATTGGTAATGACTAATTCCCTGGTCAGTACAGGGTGGGAGCACCATAATTAATTTTTATAGAAAAGTTTTCTTAAAAAAACGGATAATAAAACTAACCCAACAAAAGCTAAAATTGGTAAATAAATATCTACTGAAAAAATAATATCTGTTATTCCAGGAATTTCTGAATTTTGATCAATAACTTTTTCTAAGCCACTACCGATGGAAACTCCTAGGAATATTTGAGGTATAATTCCAATTAAAGTTGCAAAGAAAAAATTAATTAATTTTACATTAAAAATAGTTGGTAATAGACAACTTAATTGCCAAGGTATTCCTCCTATAAAACGATATAACAATAAATAAATAAATTCTGATTTTTTAAATTTTTGTTCAAGGTTTTTAAATCTATTTAAAAATTTTTCTCTAATTAGATCTTTTAAAAAATAATTACCAAATAAATAAATAAAAGTTGCACCAATACTTAATCCTAAAACAACAAGTAATGTTCCAATCCATTTTCCAAAAATAAAACCACCTAATAGCGCAACAGGCGATCCAAATCCTAAAAATGGAAATACCCATAATATTGTTAGTGTCAAAAAAATTAGTGATAATAAAAATAAATTAGATTTTTTAAGTTCAAAAAAATAGGATCTATTTTCTTTAATAAAATCATAAGAAGTTAGTTCTTGAAGGCTAAATTTTGAAAAGAAAAAATATAGAAATAAGCAAACAGCTGTAAGATAAAATAATCCAATAAATATTTTAATTTTTTTAGCTTTTTCCATTAAATACGATGCTAATTTTAAAATCTTCTATTTGCTATTTATATATTTAATTACTATAAAGAGCGAAAAATTAATAAATTTTAATCACTTTTATGAAACGAACTTATCAACCATCTAACGTTAAAAGAGCTAGAAAACATGGCTTTAGGTCAAAAATGAAGACTAAGGGTGGACAAAAACTTTTAGCTAGAAGAAGAGCAAGAGGAAGAAAATCGTTAACTGTATCAGTCTAGATAAATGAAAAGCAAAATACTTGCTCTTTCAAAAAATGAAGAATTTAAAAATCTACTAAAGCAAAAAAAGATATCTAATAAATACGTTACTATTTTTTTTGGTAAACTAGCTGATAAAGATGATAGCAAACTTAATATTAGTTTTGTAACTAAGAAGAAAATAGGTAATGCAGTAAAAAGAAATAAAATTAAACGTAGATTAAGAAATATTGTTAATGAAGCAGTAAAAAAAGTAACATTAAAATTTAACTATTCATATCTTGTTATTGCTAAGTCAACTATGCTAAACAATGAGTACAAAAATATAAAAGAAACTCTATTTCAGGATTTAGAAAAAATTAAATAATGAACATTTTCACAATTATTTTAATTAAATTTATCAAAGGATATAAATTTCTTATCAGCCCATTACTTGGCCATTCATGTAGATATTTACCAACTTGTTCAGAATATAGTATAGAGGCTTTAAAAGAATTTGGTTTAGTTAAGGGAAGTTTTATGAGCTTAAAAAGAATTTTATCGTGCCATCCAATAAAGTTTTTAGGAGGTGGAAATGGTTTTGATCCAGTTAAAAAAGAAATGAAAGCTAAAAAATAATGGATACTAAAAACGTCATTGCAGCTATATCTTTATCAGCAGCCGTAATTATTCTGTATTCACTTTTCTTTGCGCCACCGCCAATTACTAAAGAACAATTAGCAGAAAAAAATAAAACTGAACAAAATACAGATGCACCCAGTTTAGATAAAAAAGAAACTATTACTGAAATTACAAGAGAAGAGGCTTTAAACCAAAGTAAAAGAATTCAATTTGAAAACCAAAGCATTGTTGGCTCAATTTCTTTAAAGGGTGCTGCAATCGATGACTTAACTTTTAAAAAATACAATATTGCCTTAGAAAGTGATGAGAAAGTTAAACTTTTATCACCAAGAAATACTAAAGATGGATACTTTATAGAAAGTGGATTTATAACCACAGATAAAAATATTGAAATTCCAAATTCAAATTCATTATGGTCTATATCAGGAAACAGTAAACTAACTAATCAATCTCCTGTTAGATTATCCTGGACTAACGATCAGGGAATTACTTTTGAAAAAGAGATAGCTTTAGATGACAAATTTTTATTCTCAATTAAACAAAAAGTAATTAATTCTACCAATAAAGAGTATGATTTCTATTCATACGGACAAATAATTAGAAAACAAATTCCTGATATATCAAACTTCTATATCCTTCATGAAGGACTTTTGGCAACATTAGATGATGAGCTAATCGAAGAAGACTATGATGATATTCAAGAAGAAAAATTTTCAAGAACTTCACAAAAAGGATGGCTTGGAATATCTGATAAATTTTGGATCACTTCATTAATACCACCAAGTGGTAAAGAATTTAAAACTACATTTGATTATAAAGATAAATTTAGGGCAAATTTTGTAGCAACTGAACCACTTGAGCTAAAAGGAAACTCTAGCATTCAAGATGAGATGAAAATAATTGTTGCAGCAAAAAGAGTGGATGTAATTGATGGATACGCAGAGTCTTTAAATATAGATAAATTCGACTTAGCAATTGATTGGGGTTTTTTATATTTTATTACTAAGCCTTTATTTTACGGGATAGATTACTTTTTTAAATTGCTTGGAAATTACGGTCTTGCAATCATTGCTATTACTATTTGTATTCGGCTAGCATTCTTTCCACTTGCAAACTTTTCATTTAGAAGCATGGCGAAAATGAAAGCACTTCAGCCTGAAATGGTAAGACTTAAAGATCTTCATAAAGACGATAAAATGAAATTACAGCAAGAGATGATGGCTCTTTATAAAAAAGAGAAAGTAAATCCTATGTCTGGATGTTTACCTATTCTAGTGCAAATTCCAGTATTTTTTGCGTTATACAAAGTATTGTTTGTAACTATTGAAATGAGACAAATGCCGTTTTATGGATGGATACAAGATTTATCTGAAAGAGATCCAACATCACTTTTTAATCTATTTGGCCTATTACCTTACGATGTTCCATCTTTCTTGATGATTGGTGCGTGGCCTATTGCAATGGGTGTATCAATGTTTATTCAACAAAAACTTAACCCTGCTCCAACTGATCCTATGCAAGCAAAAATATTTATGTTTTTTCCACTTTTCCTAACAGTAATATTGGCACCATTTCCTTCAGGATTAGTAATATATTGGACTGTTAATAATATCTTAACAATGGCTCAACAAGTGTTCATTATGAAAAGAACTACTATTAAAACAACTACTTAATGTTGGAAGTTAAAGAAGAAGAGTTAAAAAAAATCCTACCAACTGATGGTCCCTCTATTGATGAAGTAAAAAGATATCTTGAGAAATATAATGATGAATATATTGTTATTAAATGTGGTGGAAGCGTTTTAGTTGATCAAAATTTATTCAATATTTTTATAAAAGATATTGCAACATTAAATAAGTTAGGTTTCATTCCTATAATTGTCCATGGTGGAGGTAAAAGAATAAGTAACAAATTAAATGAATTAGGAATTAAAAGTAAATTTATAAAAGGACTTCGAGTTACAGAAAAAGAAACAATTGAAGTAGTCGAGCAAGTTTTAATTGAATTTAATCAAGAAATAGTTAGAGCACTTAAAAAACAATCTTGTCAAAGTGAAACTATTAGCTCTAAAGATAATAGTATAATTAGTGTAGTAAAAGAAAATGATGAATTAGGATTTGTAGGGTCGCCAACTAAAATTAATAAAACTATTATTGATAAAATTGTTAATGATAGAAAAGTTCCAGTGATTGCACCCTTGGGATTAGATGAACGTAATCAAACTTATAATATAAATGCAGATACTGCAGCTGGCTCAATTGCAAAAAAAATTGAAGCAAGAAGATTAATCATTATGAGTGATGTTGAGGGTGTATTAGACAATAATCAAAAACTAATTTCTGAAATTAATTCATCTTCAATTAAAGAATTAATCGATAATGAAACAATTACTGGGGGCATGATCCCCAAAATTAACAATTGTTTAGATGTTGCAAGTAATGGGGTAAAAGGTGTTGTAATTATTGATGGCCGAAAAAACCACTCTATTCTTTTTGAGCTATTATCTGATAAAGGTTCAGGAACCCTAATAAGACAATGAAAGATTTAATCGATATAAAATATTGGATATTTGACCTTGATAACACTCTTTATAGTGGACAAACTCAGGTTTTTTCTGAAGTAGATAAAAAGATGTCTTCTTTTATCTCTAAAAAATTTAATGTTGATCTTATAAAAGCAAAAGAAATTCAAAAAAAATACTTCTATGAATATGGAACAACTCTCTCAGGGTTAATGAACCATGATAATATCGACCCAAAAGAATTTTTAGAATTTGTTCACGATATTGATATTAGTTGGTTACCAAAAGATGAGTTTTTAAGAGAAGAGCTTATTAAGATAAAAGAAAAAAAGATTATTTTTACTAACGGATCTCATGCTCACGTTGAAAATGTCACAAAACAACTTGGTATTGATGGATTATTTGATGGAGCCTTTGACATTACAGATGCAAATTATGTACCAAAACCACATCTAGATCCATATCAAAAATTGATTAAAAAATTTGATTTAGATCCAAATCAATCGATTCTAATTGAAGATATCGCTCACAATTTAGAGCAAGCTAAAAATTTAGGAATGAAAACTTGTTGGTTAGAAAATGAAGAAACTTTTGCCAAAAAGGACTCGGACAAACCATATATTGATTATAAGATTAAGAGCTTGCCTTCTTTTCTTCAAGAAATTAATATATTAAAGAACAATTAAATTAACTATCTAAATAAAAAATATGAGCGATATCGAAAAAATAATAAATAATGCGTGGGAAAATAGAGATAACGTAAACCAAGATTCTGAACAAAGTTTAAAGGATACCATCAATCAAATGATTGCTGATTTAGATAGTGGTAAAGTTAGAGTTGCAGAAAAAATTAATGGGGAATGGGTTACCCATCAATATATTAAAAAAGCAATAATGTTAAGTTTTAGAATTTACCCAATGGAGAATTTAAACGGACCTTATAGTAGCTGGTATGACAAAGCGCATTTACTAAAAGGTAAGACAGCTGGTTGGACAAAAGAAGATCATGAAAAAGCTGGATTTAGAATGGTACCAAATTCTCCTGTTAGAAAAGGATCGTTTGTGGGTAAAAATGCAGTTCTAATGCCATGCTATGTGAATATCGGAGCTTATATTGACGAAGGTACTATGATGGATACATTTAGTCGTGCAGGTAGTTGTTGCCAAATAGGAAAAAATTGCCATATCTCAGCAGGAAGTGGAATTGGTGGAGTATTAGAGCCTGCTCAAGCATTACCAACTATTATTGAAGATAATTGTTTTATTGGAGCAATGTCAGAAGTTGTTGAGGGTGTGATAGTTGGAGAAGGATCAGTTTTAAGTATGGGAATGTACATTGGGCAATCTACTAAAATAGTGAATAGACAAACTGGAGAAATAACATACGGAAAAATTCCTCCTTATTCTGTAGTTGTACCTGGATCATTGCCTGATAAAAATAATGCCTCTGCACCATCACTCTATTGTGCAGTTATAATTAAACAGGTTGATGAAAAAACAAGATCAAAAACTTCTGTAAACGATCTTTTAAGAGAATAGATTTATTATGGCTACAATTAATGAACTTCAATTAGCTAAAGAGCTAATTAAATTTCCAACTGTTACACCTATTGATGCTGGAATAATGAAGTTCTTAGAAAAAAAACTTAAAACACTTGGATTTAAAACTAAAATTTTAGAGTTTAAAGAAAAGAATAGTAAACCAGTGAAAAATCTTTACGCAAGACTTGGTAATAAAGGACCAAATTTTTGTTATGCGGGTCACTTAGATGTGGTCCCTGCAGGAAATTTAAAGGAATGGACGGTAAACCCATTTAAACCCTCTGTTAAAAAAGGATACTTAATTGGAAGAGGTGCTAATGACATGAAAAGCTCAATTGCTGCATTTGTTTCTGCTGTGAGTAATTTTGTTGCAAATAATAGAAAATTTAATGGTTCAATAAGCCTTTTAATTACAGGAGATGAAGAAGGTGTTGCAATTAATGGAACTAAAAAAGTAGTCGATTACTTAAAAAAGAAAAAAGAAAAAATAGATTTTTGCTTAGTGGGTGAGCCTACTAATCCTAATAAGTTAGGTGAAATGATTAAAATAGGACGAAGAGGAAGTATGACTGGAAGACTTTCAATTATAGGAATTCAAGGTCATGTGGCTTATCCTCAAAGAGCAAATAATCCATCTACGGCACTTGTTCAAATTTTAAATGAATTAAAGGAGATTAAATTTGATAATGGTACAAAAGATTTTCAACCAACAAATCTTGAAATTACTAAGATAGATATTGATAATTCTGCTGATAATGTAATCCCAGGCCTAGCTAATGCTAAATTTAATATAAGATTTAATAATAAACACACCTCAAGTTCTATAAAAAAGAAAATTGATAAAATTATTAAAAAAATAAGTAATGAAAATAAATCAAAATATAAAATTGATTATAGCGTTTCTGGAGAAGCATTTCTAACAAAACCAAATAATACAACATTTATGATTAGAGATATCATTAAAAAAATTACAAAAATTAAACCTCAGCTTTCAACAACTGGTGGTACTTCTGATGCAAGATTTATTAGAAAAATAGCTCCTTGTTTAGAATTTGGTCTAGTGGGTAAAACGATGCATAAAGTAGATGAAACTGTTTCGTTGTCTGATTTAAAAAAGCTTACTATGATTTATTCAAATATTTTACAAAATTATTTTAAGTGAAAACTGGTTTAGTCACCTCTGATACTTATCAAAATCATAATACAGGCAAAGGACATCCAGAAAAAATTGATAGGGTTTCAGGTGTTATTGATAACTTTAAGAAAATTAATAACAAAGAATTAATTTGGAAAAAACCAACTAAATTTGATCAATCTATTTTAATTAATACACACTCTTCAAAATATATAGATCTAGTCGATAAATCATTTCCAGAAAATGGCTTGGCTTTTCTTGATGGTGATACAGTAGTTTCACCTGGTAGCAAAGATGCAACCAAAGATGCCGTAGGATCTATAATCACTGCCATCGATGGAGTTCAACAAAAAGAATTTAAAAATGCATTTTGTGCTGTAAGGCCGCCAGGTCATCATGCAGAAAAAGATAAAGCAATGGGATTTTGTATTTATAACAATGTTGCAGTTGGAGCTAATTATCTAATTGAAAAGTATAAGTACAATAAAGTTGCAATTATTGATTTTGATGTTCATCATGGAAATGGAACACAAGACATTTTTTATGATAACAAAAAAGTATTATATATTTCAACACATCAATATCCTTATTATCCTGGATCTGGCTCAGAAAAAGAAACAGGGAAGTTTAATAACATTTTAAATATACCCCTTGAAGCTGGTACTACTGCTGAGGCATATTTAAATGCATATGAACATGTATTAAAAAAATTAAAAGAATTTAGACCTGAATTTCTATTATTTTCCGCAGGTTTTGACGCTCACATTGATGACCCTTTAGCCCAACTAAAACTTGGCTCAGAAGATTTTTATCAATTAACAAAAAGAACATTAGAAATTGCTAAATCATTATGTAATGGGAATGTGGTTTCAATTCTTGAAGGTGGCTATGATCTTAAAGCTCTTCAAGAAAGTACTCAACGACATGTCGACGCCCTGATAGAATTTAATTGATAATTCAAATATAAACTCTAAAAAAACCTTTATGAAACTTTATAGAATTAAAAAGTCTAACATAGATAAAAAAGGTAGAGGGCTTTATGCAACTCAAGACATTAAAGCAGGTACCAAAATAATTGATTATGTAGGAAAACTAATTACAAAAAAACAAACTGAAGAGTCAGATAAATATGATAATGGTAAGCCAATTTATTTATTCACTATCAATAAAAGATATGATCTAGATGGTGACTTTCCATGGAACACAGCAGGTTTAATTAATCATTCATGTAATAATAATTGTGATTATGACGGTAAAGGTCTTAAAATTTGGGTTAAAGCAATTAAAGATATCAAAAAAGGTGAAGAATTTACCTGTGACTATGGTTTTGGATTTGATGAAAACTACAAACAATTCCCGTGTAAATGTAAATCTAAAAATTGTTGTGGTTATATAGTCCGATCAGAATCAAGATGGCGAATAAATAAAAAATTCGCAATGAGTAATAAGAATAAATTAATAAACAACTCTCGCTAAAAAAAGTCCCTCTGGGGGTGCTGGTGGAGCACACAGAGCTCTTTTCTTAGATTTAAATACTTTGTCAAATTTTTTTAAATCCCATTTTTTTTCTCCTAAATACTTTAAACAACCAACCATTGATCTAACCTGTTGTTGTAAAAAAGATTGAGATTTAAATTCTATTTCTATTTTATTTTTTAATGATTTTATCTTAACTGATTTGATTGTTTTAATGGGACTTTTTGCATGGCAACTTGAAGATCTAAAAGTAGAATAATCGTGTGTACCAACTAATTTTTTAGCTCCTTTTTTAATTAAATCTAAGTCTAAAGGTTTTTTTACGTGCCATCCTCTTTTTTTGTCAATTACTGGCGCACTTATCTGATTGAAAATTATGTATTTATAAATTCTTTGTTTTGCAGAAAATCTTGAATGGAATTTATTACTTTTTTTTCTAATCTTTTTAATTGCTACACCCTGATCATTTAAAAAATGGTTAATTGATTTTAAAAACTTTATTACATCACTAATCTCATTTTGAGTATCAAAATGACCAGACTGTTCAATTGCATGAACACCTGTATCTGTTCTACCAGAACCATTCAAAATTATTTTTTCTTTTAAAAGTTTTGAAAGTTTTTCTTGAATAAGTCCTTGAATAGTTGATCCTTTTTTTTGAATTTGCCACCCTCTAAAGTCTGTTCCTACATACTCAATAAGCAGTTGATACCTGGTCATTTAAATAACTGTGCCCTTTTTTATTTGGGAACCAAGTATAAATTCACCAATGTTTTGTGGCTTTTTTCCTTGTCTTTGGATTTCTTTAATCTTAATTGATTGCTTATCTCCACATACAACTTCTAAATAATCAGAAACAATTTCTCCCGGTTTTCCAATCCCATTACCTATTTCTGCTTTTAAAATTTTGTATCTTTCACCTTTATATATAAAGAAGGCACCTGGCACAGGATATAAACCATTTATTTTTCCAATAATAATTTTTGCTTCATCATTCCAATTAATTTCACCCTCACCTTTTTGAATTTTAGATGCATATGTTGCTTTTGAATGATCTTGATCAATAAATTTTGCTTTATTTTCAAAAATATTATCAACGTTATCTAATATTTTTTGAGCTGCAATTAAAGATAATCTCTCAGATACTTCGCTGGCGTTTAAATTATTTGTTAAATCAATTTTATAAGTATTGTATACCGGACCTGTATCAAGCTGTTCAGCTATTTTCATGACACTGATCCCTGTTTCTTTATCAAGGTTCATTATAGATCTTTGTATTGGTGCTGCGCCTCTCCATTTTGGCAAAAGTGATGCATGTATATTAATAAAACCCTTTTTAGCTAAACTTAAAAATTCTTTTGGAATAATTTGTCCATAGGCAACAACAATTGCTAGATCGGCATCTATATTTTTAAAATATTCATACTCCTCATTATTATTTTTTAAATATTTTGGAGTTCTAAAATCTAAATTTAAAGTTTCAGCAATCCCTTGTATGGGCGATTTATTGATTTTCTGACCTCTCTGTGACTTTTGTGGAGGCTGTGTGTACACATCTGATATTGGATAACCATTTTGGTACAAAGATTTTAAAATGGGTACAGCAAACATTGGTGTACCCATAAAAACAATCTTTTTTGCCATTAACTAAAGGATTGCAGTATTTGATTTTAATTTAGATAGCTTTTTTACAATCATGGATTTTTTTAATTTTGAAAGGTAATCAATAAATAATATTCCCTCTAAATGATCCATTTCATGTTGAATGCATGTTGCAAGTAAACCATCGGCTTTTAACAATTGTTTTTTCCCATGATAATCAAGGTATTCTACATCACACTTACTTGGTCTTTCTATTTCTGCAAATTGTTCTGGTACTGACAAACATCCTTCCTCATGAGTGTTTTTAATTGGATCTTTATTCAAAATAACTGGATTTACAAAATATCTAGGTTCTTTCTTTCCATCTTTAGCAATATCCATCACTATAATTCTTTTTGGGATACCAATTTGAATTGCAGCAAGACCTATACCATTAGCATCATACATTGTATCCAACATATCATTCATAAGTTGTTGTTCTTCTTTACCAACATTTTCAACAGGTTTTGATATCTGTCTAAGCAATTTATTTGGTTCTGTGATTATAGTTTTAACAGTCATTAATAATTATTTTAGTATAATTTCTATACTTTTAAAGGAAGAACTTTTAAAAGAAGTTTGTTCCTAATTAAGTCAGTATTTAGCTGATTCAATGTGTTAATTATAAAATAAAAAGTATTGTCATCAATATCCTCAATCTTATCAGGACCAATAACCTCAATAACTCTTAATAAAGCAGCGCCTAATTCTTTATTATCAATCATAGACTGAATATCAGATGGCATTTCTGACTCATTAACCTGGTAAAGGTTTTTATATTTTTTTGAAATTTCTATACCATCTGATTTAAGAGCTTCTAAAAAAATTATATCTTTTTTTGATAAAAAATATTTCTTATCTTTTTTAATTTTTTTTAAAAACTTATCTAAATCCTCTTCAATTTTAGATTTTGCGTAATCTCCGTTGAAATAATTAATCAATTTAGATTGGTGTAAAATTTTGTTATTATATTTAATTTTTTTATCAACAACTATATCTGTTTTCGTATAACTATTATAAAATGTTGTAAAATTAGAAGGTACATTTTCTTTTTTAATTTGAATTAAAAATTTCTTCAATTCTTCATCAAACGCATTACCAATCCCATCTTTTTCAAAAATATTTTTTAAAGTCTTTAATAATTCTAATTTGAGTTCGGGATCTTCTGTAAGCAGTAATCTTTGATAAACTAATGCTCTTCCCTCTATAGGTGATAAAGTTTTGTATACTTCATCTGTGTTTATTAATTGACTAATATTGAACTGAAAACGTTTGTAAAATTCAAATAATTCTTGTTCTGAATAATTTTTATCATGTGTTGCTTTTTCGATAGTTGAAATTTTATCTATATCAGTAATTTCAAGATCTTTAATATTATATAATAAATTTGAAGTTGATAGATATTTCCAGATTAATTTTGGAGTATCTTTTTTTGGGTCATATGAAAATTCAGAATTTGTTCTATGAGCTAAATGAAAATCTAAAATAGAGTTTTCTGACACTTCTTTGTTGGCCTCATCTATGTATCCGAATAAATAATTAATCTTATTTTCAAAATAATCATCCTTGAATCCTAATTCTTTTTTTAAATCTAATATAAGTTGTGCCTCATCATTTTTACCATAGTTTATCAAACAATATAAATTGAATTTAGACAGATAAGGATCGGCTAATGGCTCCTTAATATTTGAAAAAATTTCACATGACTTCTTAATATCTGATTGAGACAAGTATTTATCAACCAGATATCTTGTTAGCTCTGGATGTAAATTTATAATTTGATTTTTGAGAAGATACTCCTCAATAAGTTCAAGATTAGAATATTTTATCAGCCAATTTGATTTAAATTTTAAAAACTCTGTATCTGTAATATTCTGATTTGGGTTATAGGCATTTGTTAACAATGAAATATTTAGGATTTCAGAAGCATCTTTTGAAAGATTATAATTATTTATATTGTTCAAAAGTTTTTTTAATATTGATCCATCTGTATTAGACCACATATCAATACTTAAGCCATAATCTTCTGGATCATATAATCCAACAATTTCAATTTTTTTTGAAGTCAGTTCTTTATCAAAAGAAATAGAGTCAATATTTTTATCAGTTTGTAGTTGATAAATATTGCTCTCTGATATTTCTTCTATTTTTTCAACAGATGATTTACCTTCGATAGACTCTTTTACTTTTTTTTTATCTATATTCCAAATATCTGCCGGCTTATCTTCAGCAAATGTTGAAACATATGACAATAAAGAAATAAATATAATTGAAAAATTTTTCTTATTTAACAATTTTAAAATTTTCATTTGGAATGATTTTTTCTATTTCTTTTGTTGGTGCTGGAAAATCAATTTTATTAATCAAAAAAATAAGTCCTAGAATAACAATTAATCCGAGAATAGATTTAATTATTAAACCTATAATATTAATTTTACCTAAACTTGTATTTTTATTAAATTGCATATAACTTTAGTTAATTTCAAATTAAGACATATTTGTGTTTTTTCAATAAAGAAACTTATGAAATCGAAAGAAAATCTTGTGTTTTTAGGTATGATGGGTTCTGGTAAGAGTTCTATTGGATCCTTGGTTGCAAAAAAATTAGGTTTAGATTTTGTGGACGTAGATAAAGAAATTGAAAAAGAATTAGGCTTATCTATATCAAAAATATTTCAGACAAAAGGTGAAGATTATTTTAGAGAATTTGAGGTAAAAATAACTTTAAAAATACTTAAAATTCATTCAACTGTAGTATCTCTAGGAGGAGGCGCATTTTTAAACAAAGTAATTAGAAAAGAAGTTTTGAAAAACCATATCTCTTTTTGGCTGAACTGGAATGATGAAATATTAATCAATAGAATTAAAAATAGTAAAAAAAGACCTATTGCTTTTAAATCAACAGATAATGAATTGATTGATTTAATAAAAAAACGATCTAACATTTACTCTAAAGCTTTACATGAAATTAAATGTGATAAAATGTCGAAAAATGAAATTGTTAAAAAAGTCTTAAAAAATTATGAAAACAATTAAGTTAAAGATAAATACTAAAACTCAACAATATTCAATTGTTATTGGTTCAAATTTAGTAAGCAATATATCAAAAATTTTAAAAGAAAATTCAATTAATTTTAAGCAGTGTTTGCTAATTATTGATAAAAATATTTCAAAAATAATTGTTTCTAAGATCAAAAAATCTCTTAATAAAAAAAAACTTTATGTTCACTTTTTCAAGGCTAGTGAAATAAATAAAAATTTAAACAACGTAAATAAAATTTTAGAAGTTTTACTTAACAAAAATTTTTCTAGAGAAGATTGTGTTATATCCATTGGTGGAGGGATTACTGGAGATATAAGTAGTTTTTCGGCCAGTCTATTTAAGAGAGGATTAAAATTCATTAATATTCCAACCACTCTTTTATCACAAGTAGACTCTTCAATTGGAGGTAAAACTGGAGTTAACACTAAGTATGGAAAAAATTTGATCGGTAGTTTTTACCAACCAGATCTAGTTATATCTGACATTCAATTTTTAAAAACCTTACCAAAAAGAGAAGTGGTATGTGGCTATGGTGAGATTTTAAAACATTCTTTAATAGCCAATAAAAAATTTTTTTATTTTCTAGATAAAAATAGTGATAAAATTTTAAACCTTTCATCACCATTTATTGAAAAAGCTATTCACGAAAGCTGTAAAATTAAAAAAAGTGTTGTAGAAAAAGACGAAAAAGAAAAAGGTCTAAGAAAAATTTTAAATTTTGGTCACACATTCGCACATGCTTATGAAGCTTCTTTGGGTTATTCAAAAAAACTCAACCATGGTGAGGCGGTAATTCTAGGTATAAAAAGTGCTTTAAATTTTAGTGTAAAAAATAATTTACTAAAAAAAAATGACTATAATTCAATTATAAATCATATTTCTAAAGCAAATTTACCATCAAAATTAAAAAAATTTTTTAAAATCAAAGATTTAAACAAAATATTATCCTTTATGATTAAAGATAAAAAAAATAATTCAGATAAAATTAACTTAGTTTTATTAAAAAAGATTGGATTGCCAGTTATAAATAAAGAATATAAAAAAGATAGCTTAAGTAAGTTTATGACTAATCAGTTAAGAAATTAATATTTGTATAGAGTGTATATACTCTTTTAGTTCCTTTTCTAAGATTTTATAGATTTTTTTATTACTTTCAATTCTACTCAAACTTTTTAATTCACTTGAACTTAAAGTAATTTTTAAATGAAACTTACCCTCTTGATTTCCAGCATGATTTTTATGAAGAAATGATTTATCTTCAATATTTATACTGTCAATTCTAATTTGATCAGTGAGTTTTTTTTTTACAATTGCAATTAACTCATTTATATCCATAAATTAAATCTATTATACATCATGAAAAATATTTGCGACTGGAATAATTGTAACGAAATTGGTGATTACCGAGCACCTGTTGAAAAAGATAATAGCAAAAAATATAGAATGCTTTGCTTAGAGCATGTTAAAGAATTTAATAAAAATTGGAATTATTTTTCAGGTATGAATGATGACCAAGTCTTAAATTTTTTAAAATCTGATATGATTTGGCATAAACCAACTCAAAGTTTCAGTTCTTCAGATAATTTCTTTAAAGTTCTTTGGAATAACACTTTAAGAGATGAATTAGATAAAGATAAAATTAACGGTGATTATGACCATATGCGTCAATTTAAATTTAATCACAAAGATATCAAAGCTTTTGGTATATTGGGAGTTTCTGTAGGATTAAAATGGAAAAAAGTTCAAGATAAGTTCAAAATGCTTGTCAAAAAATATCACCCCGATATAAATGCTGGTAACAAAAAATATGAAGAAAAACTTAAACTAATTACTTTAGCTTACACACAGCTTAAAAATACTTATAGAGAAAAAATTGACACCTAATCTTAATATTCAACCAGACATAAAGATTTCATTAAAACAAACTTTTGGGATCGACTCTGAAATGGAAGTTGACGCATTTTCAAAAAAAACTGAATATGTTCCTGAAATAGATAAAAGTTACAAATTTGATAGAGACACTACTATGGCAATAATTTCTGGTTTTGCTTACAATAAAAGAGTTTTAGTTCAAGGATATCATGGTACCGGAAAATCGACTCATATAGAGCAGATTGCGGCTAGATTAAATTGGCCATGTATTAGAGTAAATTTAGATAGTCACGTTAGTAGAATAGACTTGATAGGAAAAGATGCAATTGTTCTTAAAGATGGAAAACAAGTTACTCAATTTAATGAAGGTATTTTGCCTTGGTCTATACAAAATCCAGTAGCACTTGTTTTTGATGAGTATGATGCTGGTAGACCAGATGTGATGTTTGTAATTCAAAGAGTTTTGGAAGCTGAAGGTAACTTTACTCTTCTTGATAAAAATAAAGTTATTAAACAAAATAAATTTTTTAGATTATTTGCAACATCAAATACTGTGGGTCTTGGGGATACAACAGGGCTTTATCATGGAACCCAACAAATAAACCAAGGTCAAATGGATAGGTGGAATATAGTAACTACACTTAACTATCTTGGTCTTGAAAGAGAATTAGATATAGTTTTGTCAAAAAATAAAAATCTTAATAATGCAAAAGGCAAAGAAAAGGTTGCCAATATGATCAAAGTGGCATCTTTAACAAGAAAAGGTTTTATAGCAGGTGATATTTCAACAGTGATGAGCCCAAGAACAGTAATGCATTGGGCGGAAAACTCAGAAATTTTCAAAGATACAGGGTATGCTTTTAGAGTAACTTTCCTTAATAAGTGTGATGAAATTGAAAAAAATACTATCGCAGAATATTATCAAAGATGTTTTGGTGAAGAACTTCCAGAGTCATTGATGAATATTCAAATTTAAATGAGTGCTAAAATTGATAACTTAAAAGAAAAATTCAGAATAGCATTAACTTCAACAGCAAAAGTAATTTCAGATGATTTTGATTTAATAAATAAATCATCAGAGAATGATAAAAAAAATTTAAACTCAATTGAAGTTGATAATCTAACAAAACCAAGTGATTTTATTAAATTACGTGCCGAAACAGACTCTTCTGCTTTAAAAAAAAAATTTTCTAATGAAACAATTTATAGAAAAAATCTTCCTTCTAATAATTCTTCAAGATCCCTTTACAATATAGCTGAAAAAATTAGATACGAAGCATTAGGTGGTAAAATGCTTAAAGGGATTGAAAAAAATTTTCAAGAAAATTACTCACATATAATTAATACAAAAAAAAAGGATCAGTTAAAAACAAAAGAAGACGTACCTGTATCAGAGGCATTTGAACTGTATATGCTCAAAAATTTTCATCAAATAAGGCTAAATGCTTTAACTTCAAAAATGTTAAATTTTTGGGAAAAAGACTTTGAACAATCCATAGAAAAACACAAAAGATTTTTACAAGAAAACTTAGAAAACCAAGATAACTATGGATCAAGATTTTCTCAAATTTTAGAGGAAATGGATATTTTTCAAAGTGAAGAAGACGAAGAAAAAACAGAGGAAAATCAAGATCAAGGACAAGACAATCCCTCTAACGATGATAAAGATAAAGATAAAGAAGATAATAAAGATGAAAACAATGATCAAGAAACACAAGCCACTTTAGATGCTGATTATAATGTCGATGAATTTAATATTGATGAACAACTTTCAGATACTGAGTCAGACGAACAAAGTTCAGAACAAATCGTCCAAAAAAATCTTGATAATATTAATTTAGATTACAAAATTTTTACAACACAATACGATGAAATAACAAAAGCTGAGAAATTAGAAAATGCAAACGAAGCTGCAAAACTTCGAAAAACATTAGATCAACAACTAGTAGGATTTCAAGACGTCATAACTAAACTTGCAAATAAATTACAAAGACAGTTGCTTGCAAAACAAAATAGAGCATGGGATTTTGATTTAGAAGAAGGATTGCTTGATAGCTCAAAACTACCTAGAATTATTATGGACCCATATAATTCATTATCATTTAAAAAAGAGAAAGATTTAGATTTTAAAGATACAATTGTTACTTTGTTAATAGATAATTCTGGTTCAATGAGAGGGAGGCCGATTACAATAGCTGCGATATGTGCAGATATATTGTCCAGAACATTAGAGAGATGCTCTGTTAAGGTTGAAATTCTAGGTTTCACAACAAAAAATTGGAAAGGTGGACAAAGTAGAGAGCTTTGGAATAAAAATTCAAAACCCAAAACCCCTGGAAGATTAAATGATTTAAGGCATATAATTTATAAAGGTGCTGATACTCACTGGAGACAAGCTAAAAATAATTTAGGACTCATGCTGAAAGAGGGTCTGTTAAAAGAAAATATTGATGGAGAAGCTATTTCATGGGCCTACAATAGGATTAAGAAGAGAAAAGAAGAAAGAAAAATTATGATGGTAATTTCTGATGGTGCACCAGTAGATGACTCTACCCTTTCAGTAAATTCAGGTGATTTTTTAGAAAAACACTTAAAGAAAATGGTAAAATTTATAGAAACAAAAACTGAAATTGAAGTTTTAGCAATTGGTATTGGTCATGATGTTTCAAGATATTATGATAAGGCAATTAAAATTACAGATGTAAATGAATTGGGAGATGTTATGATATCTCAATTAAGTTCTTTATTTGAAACTAAAAGAAAATTTCACTAAATATTAAATAAATCTTTATTATTCCATTTAATAATCACTTCTGCTCCACCTCTGGTTTTTGAGTTTCTACAATTAATTGAGGCAAAATTTTTTTCTAAAAGTGTTTTTCCAATAAATAACCCTAATCCCAGACCAGCTTTTGACTTATCAATTGGATCCTTTGTTCTTAAATATGGTTCACCAATTTTTGATAAGACGTCTTTTGGATAACCATTACCATCATCTTCAATAGTAATTTCTGTAATTTCATTATCACTTTTTAAAGTTACATGAATTGTCTCATTAGAAAATTTATTAGCATTTCCAATAAAGTTTCTTAAGCCATATACAATTTCTATAGATTTAGTTATTTTTTTTTTGATTTGAAAATTGGTCATAATTAAAAATAAAATTTTTTTGACTAATCTCTTTAAATGAAGAAATAATTTCACTTAAATAGTCTTTCATAGAAAGATCTTTATCAATGAACTCATCTTCTTCTACAGGATTTAAAGTTAATCGTTTTAAAATTTCATTACATCTTTCTACTTGGCTAGATAATAATTCTATATCCTTTTTTACGTCATGTTGGTCTTGAAATTGTTTTTCGAGATCATGAGCAATTATCTTGATGGTAGACAAAGGAGTTCCAAGTGAATGGGCCGCAGCTGCAGCTTGACCGCCTAAAGATAAAAGCTCATGTTCAGAAGCCATCACTTCTTCCATTTTTGCTAATGCTTCTCTTCTTAATCTAGACTGTGTTCCAAATGACATGGCTAAATAATTTAAAAAAACTAAAGCAATAACTAATGCGGTTGGAATAGAATAGTAATAATAATGATTATTATGAAGATCGCTTTTAATAGGAAGTGGTAAATCATGATAATAAAAAGTCAAAAAAACTATCGTAATTATTGTTAACATCACCAATAAAGTATTTGTTCTTAAACTTAAGTTTGAAGAAGAAAAGATACTAGGAACTAGTAGAAAAATTACAAATGGATTCGTAATTCCTCCTGTTAGATAAAGTAGAGCACCTAATTGCAATATATCAATAACTAAAAAAATAAAAGCTGATCTATCTGATAATTGTGTTTTTTTATATATAAAAATTAAAAATAGATTACTTAAAACTCCTAAAAAAATAACTAGATTACAAATAATAAAATTAAAATCAAAATTTAAAAAAAAATAAACAATGTTAACTGAAATTAATTGTCCTATAATGCCAATCCATCTTAAGCTTAAGTAGGTTGATTTTTTAAAGAAATGATATTTTGAAGTTTCAAAAAACTTCATTATTATATATCAAGATTTTGTACATTAATTGCGTTAGAAATTATAAAATCTTTTCTCAAAGCAACATCGTTACCCATTAATGTATGTATTAGACTTTGATCCTTTTTAAAATCTTTTGAATACTGTACTTGTAATAGATTTCTTGTTTCAGGATCAAGAGTTGTGCTCCATAATTCTTCTGGGTTCATCTCACCTAAACCTTTAAATCTTTGAATATTCATTTTTGATTTTTCTAGATCTAGTTCTTTAATAAACTCTTTAGATCCTCTTTTTAATTTTTTTAATTCTTTATTGTTATTAACAATATAATCCTCTAACTCTTTTTCATCTTTAATATATATTCCTTTGGTTCCTTTGTTTATTTTAAATAAAGGAGGTTGAGCTAAATAAATATGTCCATTTTCAA
The DNA here is from genome assembly GCA_902511185.1 of uncultured Pelagibacteraceae bacterium. Classification (GTDB taxonomy): domain Bacteria; phylum Pseudomonadota; class Alphaproteobacteria; order Pelagibacterales; family Pelagibacteraceae; genus Pelagibacter. The sequence goes on from CABXEK010000001.1 coordinate 26,954, forward strand.
TTAATTTATTAAATGGTTTGTTGTTAAAAAAGGTTAATAGAAGAGCTCTAATGTGTGATCCGTCTACATCGGCATCCGTCATAATAATAATTTTTCCATACCTTAGATCTTTTAAATCTATTTCTTGTACTTTTGGATCTAGCCCTAAGGCATTGATTAAAGTTACTATTTCATTTGATGAAATCATTTTTGATAAAGCTTTAGTTCTTTGATGTTCAGAACTATCACCGTTCCCGTTCTTTTTAACTTGTAAATCTTCAACATAAGTGTTTAAAATTTTACCTCTCAAAGGCAAGACAGCTTGATTAGCTCTATTTCTACCTTGTTTAGCTGAGCCACCTGCTGAATCACCCTCCACAATAAACAACTCTGTGCCTTCTTGTTTTCCTATCTGACAATCTGCAAGTTTTCCTGGAAGACCACTTAATTCTAAAGCACCTTTTCTTCTTACATTTTCTCTAGCTTTTCGAGCCACATCCCTTGCCATTGCCGCTTGAATAACTTTTGCAAGAATTATTTTTGCAACTGAAGGGTTTTGATCAAACCATATAGACAGTTTTTCATTCACAACTGTTTCAACAATCATTCTAACTTCTGAAGAAACTAATTTATCTTTAGTTTGAGATGAAAATTTTGGATCTGGAATTTTTGCAGATATCACGCAAGTAAGCCCTTCCTTGATATCATCTCCTGAAATAGCTAATTTGTTTTTTTTTAGAAGATTGTGTTCATTTGCATATTTGTTAATAACTCTTGTTAGTGCGCTTCTAAAACCTAATAAATGTGTTCCACCATCTTTTTGATAGATATTATTTGTGTAAGGAAAAATGTCTTCAGCATAACTTGCATTCCATTTTAAAGAACATTCGAGTTCAATATTGTCTTTTTTTCCTTCGATATAAATTGGTTTTTTAAATAAATCATTTCCATTTTTATTTTGTAGTTTCTCTCTTTTTTCATCTAGAAAATCTACAAACTCGAGTACACCCCCATCAAATTTAAATTCAGATACTTTCTCTTTTTTTAAACTAGCATCAGTAAAGATTATTTTAATACCTTTGTTTAAGAAGGCTAGCTCTCTCATTCTTTTGATCAGAATATTTGCACTAAATTTTATGGAAGAAAATATTTCTTTTGATGGCAAAAATGTTATTTGAGTCCCAGTTTCTTTAGATTTTCCTGTAACTTTCAACGGTGCTTTTGCTTCACCGTTTTTAAATTCTATAAAGTGCTTTTTTCCGTCTCTGTTAATCTCTAATTGCAATGACTCAGACAAAGCATTAACAACAGAAACACCCACTCCATGAAGTCCTCCTGATACTTTATATGAATCGTGATCAAATTTACCACCAGCATGAAGTTGAGTCATAATAACTTCTGCAGCTGATTTTTTTTCTCCTTTGTGCATATCAACAGGAATCCCTCTACCATCATCATTTACTGTAATGGTCCCGTCAGAATTAATTCTCACATTAATATTTTTACAATGACCCGCTAAAGCTTCATCTATTGAGTTATCAACAACTTCATAAACCATGTGATGTAAACCAGTTCCATCATCTGTATCTCCAATATACATCCCTGGTCTTTTTCTGACTGCCTCAAGACCTTTTAAAACCTTAATTGAGTCTGCTTGATATGTGTTTTTATTTGTCATTTTTTAATTTTTTGGAAAAAAAAATTATAACATTTTTTATAGAAAATGCTGATTTATCTTCACTAAATTTAATGGAAAACAGTTAATTAAGACTGAAAATTAGGGCTTATTTCATGGCGGAGAGAATGGGATTCGAACCCATGAAAGGATTGCTCCTTTACACGCTTTCCAAGCGTGCGCCTTCAACCACTCGGCCATCTCTCCATTTTTTTATTATAGTTAATAATCGTCTTAAAACCTTAAAAAAATAGCATAGAGAACAAGATTCGATTCCGTGATAGAGTTCAGCCTATTCGCGCTTTCTAAGTATGTGTATTAAACCCTACAACTATTTCATTAAGTTTTTTTTAATAAATTTTTTTTAAATTTTTTATTAAATCTAAAATTTCTAATTCTAAACTTAATCAAGTTTTTTAATATTAGAAAAAAGAAATAAGTATTTGTCTGCTTTCTTTCAAGCATACCAACACTTTCTTTTTTAAAATGGTTGTTTTCATACGTCACATGTTTGAAATTTAAAATTTTGGCAATAAACTTTTGAAAATTTGTTAATTTACCGTTAAGCCCAAATCTTAGAGATAAAATAGGTTTTTGTTTTTTTAGTTTATTTTCATAATTAATTTGTCCAATTAATTCATATTCGGAGAACATTGAGCCATTATAAATTTTATGTGTCTTAAAAATTGATTTTAAAATTAACTCAGATAAGTTTAGATATAATTTTTTGTCATCATAATTATCTAATTTTAAGGTATTTAAAATTAATTTTCCTTCATCAGTTGTTAAAGAAGCAAACTGAGTTAAAAAAGATATATGGAATTTTTCTTGAAAATTAAGGATGGTTTTATTTGTCTCAAAATATTGATTATGAAATTCATTAAATGTTCCATAATAAATAGATGAATTATTAAAAAAAAAATCTATTTTTTTTAAAATTAAAGTGTCAGCATCCCAAATTATAATATTTTCCTTTTTAACTTTTATGAAATTTAAAACAAATGAAATTTTTAATATTTGCTGATAATACCAATTTAACCTACTCTCAAAATTATTTTTATACAAAATATCTTTTGAATTTTTCTCATAAATTTCCTTAAAACTTTCAAAAGATATTATTTTTTCCTCAGATAAAATTGAAACTTCATCAAAATTTATTTTTTGTTTAAATTCCACAACATCTTTTTCAGGACAAACTATGAATATTTTTATATTTTTATATAATTTTTTTTAATTCAAAGTAGTTTTCAATTATAATAGGTATATTATTTTTAAGGGATATCTGACAAAAATTCAGAACCGATTTATTCATTTTTGTTTTCTTCATAGAATAACCATGGCCACTCAGTATAATTTGAGTATTTTTTAAACCAGAAAGAAAGGTATCTCTCTGCTAAAAATGCATATAATCTGGTTTGATCATAATTTTTTAAACCTTTGAACCCAAAAACTTTTTCACATTCGAATAACCATTTAAATTGGTCTTTAAAATAAGAGTTTAAAATTTTTTTTTTAGCTACACACATAATGTGTGGATTAAATTTTGTATTACTTGAAATATAATTTAAAAAATCTTTTTTATCATTTTTTCCTAATAAATTTGCTGCTTTTTCAATAGTTCCAAAACCATGATGCATATCAAAATGTTCTTTTATTGTAATTTTTTTATAGTTGAAGATTAAGCTGGGCTTAAAAAGCAAATTTTTCCACCCTCTTTTAATTAATTTAGATAATTTAGTTCCTAAATGTATTGGCTCACAAATTACTGAGTCAAAATTGCTCCACTCATCAGGTATTGAGTTTAAAATTTTATCTTTAATTGGTTTATTTTTTTCATCATTTTTTCTACTGTTTAGCCAAAATCTTCTTCTTTGACATAATGCAATCCAAGTATCATCATTAAATTTATTTAATCCATTTTTCCATAACCAATAGTGAAATGTTAATTCAGAATAGTTTTTTTCCTTGTAATATATATTATCTCCATCATCACATCTTATATAATTTTTATTAAAATCCCCTTTTCCAACAGCAGCTAAATTATAATTAGTATTTTCTAAAAAAAAAACTTTTTTGTTGGTAACACAGAATATTTCTAAGTTTGACATCGTCATAAATTAAATTACTTTGATATTATTGTCATGTCTTTAAAAAAAATTATTAAATTATTGTATAAATTATTTATATCAAAAATATTTATATGTATTTATGGAAAAGTACAAATTCAATATGAAGAAATAAAAGATATTAAAACTGAAAAAATTATTATTGATAAAAATCACTATAAATTAATTAAAATTAAAGATGGTTCAATTTTTACTGATTATGTTGAAAATGTAGCATTTTTAAAAAATAATCAAATCATTGATCATTTTTCTTACCAACAAGTTAAAGGGAATTTAAAAGACTCTTCATTTAATTCAGTATTATTAAGAGGCAGAACAAGACTTAAAAAAAAATTTAATGGATCTATATTTTCTTTAATTCAAGGCGCAAGTGGAAATAATAATTATTTTCATTGGATGTTTGATATTTTGCCGAAATTAATAATTTTAGAAAAAATTATTGATGTTAAAGAAATAGATTATTTTTATTCTCCAGAAATAAAAAAATGGCAATTAGATACTTTATCTATATTCGATATTAATAAAGATAGATTGATTAATAGTAACAAATATAGACACATTGAGGCAAATGAAATAATCGGTAGCTCTCACCCATGGTATAGCAAAGGATACATTCTTGAAGAAGTCAATAAAATACCTGATTGGATATTTCATGAAATAAACAATAGATATTTGAAATTTAAACAAAATTTTAGTTGTAATTCAAATTTTTATATTGATAGACGAGAGACTAGTAATACTCATTGCCAAATAATTAATGATGATGAAGTCAAAGATTATTTGATAAAAAAAGGTTTTTCAATTTACAAAGTTGGAACCTTAAATTTTTTTGAACAAATATATTTATTTAACAATGCAAAAATAATTATAGGTGCTCACGGAGCTGCTTTTGCAAATTTAGTTTTTTGTAATAAAGATACTAAGGTGATTGATATTATTCCTGAAAATCATCCAAATTTAGTAGATGCTTCAATTGGTAAATATAAAAAATTAAATTTTAATTATATTAAAACAAAAAAATTACACGATAAAAATTTAAATGGAGATATATGGCTTGATATTAATGATCTGAATAAGTTAATTTAAAAAATAATCCAGTCTTTATATTTGTTTATATTATCTCTCAAATATTTAGGAAGTTTTTCATCTATCTCAATCTTCTCATAGTTGTGATCTCTACCTATCAAATCTTTACTGTTTGAAATAAAATTTTTTATTGAATCTACGGTTAAATATTTAGGATCAATTTTTTCTTTAAAATGATACGGATCATTAGTTTCACACAAATTTTTGTATTTATGTAATAGTTGTTCTGGTTTTTTAAGATTACAAAAATGCCATCCACCTTCCAAAATAATATTGTTCAATCTTAATTTATCTATTCTCCAAAATGGTCTTCTTTTAAACTTTAGTTCTCTTAACCATTGAGGAGATTTGAGATATTTTTTTAAACAGATTCTACTTCCATGCCAAAAAGGATTTAATTGATTTAATAAATTAAATTTATAGTAAAAATGCATTTGTTTAAAAACTGCAAATCTTTTACTTGGATTAAAATTAATCATTTTATCTGGATTAGGAATTTCATCTAAATCAGAAATTACAATTAGATCATTTTTTGATGCATTTGTTAATCCTCTAATAATAGCATTTCTCTGATGATTTTCTCTTTTATAAGGATCGTCACCATCTGGTAAATCTTCTACTGGTATATAAATAATTTTATCTTTAAATTTTGAAAATTTATTAATATTAAAATTTAGATTTTTAAAATTATTTTGCCAAGTTTTATTTCCTTCAACTATTACGAAGTAATCTACATAATCATTTAATATATTAAGTCTGAACTCTAACAGTAAATCTTCGTCCCAATATGAAAAACAATCATAAATTCTCATTACTTTTCCTTACTAATCTTTAAAACTCCAATAAATGCCTCTTGAGGTATTTCTACTCTACCAAATTGCTTTGATCTTGCCTTTCCTTTTTTTTGTTTTTCTAGAAGCTTTCTTTTTCTATCTGTTGCTCCACCACCATGAATTTTTGTCAAAACATCTTTTTTAAAGCCCTTAATAGTTTCTCTAGCAATAATCTTTCCTCCGATTGCTGCTTGAACTGGTATCATAAAATTATGTCTTGGTATTAGGTCCTTTAATTTTTCACATACCTCTCTTCCTGTTCTCTGAGCAAAGTCTTTATGGATCATCATTGCTAGAGCATCCACTTGTTCTCCATTAACTAAAATTCCTAGTTTTACTAAATCACCCTCTCTGTGTTCAATAATTTCATAATCAAAACTAGCATATCCGCTAGTCATTGATTTTAAACGATCATTAAAATCAAAAACTACTTCGTTTAATGGTAGCTCATAATTTATAACAGCTCTATTCCCTGAGTAACTTAAATTAGTTTGTACCCCTCTTTTATCCTGACACATTTTTATTATCGAACCTAAATATTCATCTGGAGTAATTATTGTTGCTTTTATCCATGGCTCTTCAATTAACTTGATTAAAGTTGGATCTGGTAAACTTGAAGGATTATGGAGATCAATTATATCTCCACTATTCAAATGAACTTTATATACTACTCCTGGAGTTGTTGTTAATAAGTTTACATCAAATTCTCTTTCTAATCTTTCTGTAACAATTTCTAAATGAAGCAATCCTAAAAACCCACATCTAAAACCTAATCCTAGCGCAGAAGATGACTCGGGCTCAAATGAAAAACTTGCATCGTTCAATTGTAGTTTGGCTAAACCATCTTTTAATTTTTGATATTCAGAACTATCTACAGGAAATAATCCGCAAAAAACTACTGGCTTACTTGGTTTAAAACCAGGAAGCGCTTCTTTTAGAGGTTTTGCAGCATCACAAATTGTATCACCAACTTTTGTTTCTGATAAAATTTTTATTCCAGTTGTTATAAAACCTATTTCTCCAGAATTTAATTCATTGATATCTGTAGCTTTTGGAGTAAATACACCAACTTTTTCTACAATATATTCTTGATCAGTCGACATCATTTTAATTTTCATATTTTTTGAAATTTTACCATCTATAACTCTAACTAAAATAACAACGCCAAGATATGTGTCGTACCAACTATCTACTAATAAACATTTTAAATCTCCTGAGCTTTCGCCTTTAGGACTTGGTAGAGTTGTAATAATTTTTTCTAAAATATCTTCTATACCTTCACCTGTTTTTCCAGAACATGGAATTGCACTCTCTGTGTCAATACCTATCACTTCTTCGATTTGTTTTTTTGTTCTATCTAAATCTGAGGCTGGAAGATCTACCTTGTTTAAAACTGGTACAATTTCATGATCAATATCTAAAGCTTGATAAACATTTGCAAGTGTTTGTGCTTCCACTCCTTGAGTACTATCAACAATTAAAATTGACCCCTCACAAGCATAAAGAGATCTGCTAACCTCATAACTAAAATCTACATGACCTGGGGTATCAATAATGTTTAAAATATAATCTTTGCCATCTTTTGATTTATAATTAAGTTTTACTGTCTGAGCCTTGATTGTAATTCCTCTTTCACGCTCAATATCCATTGAGTCTAAAACTTGAGCTTTCATTTCTCTTTCTGTAAGCCCACCACAACTGTGAATAATTCTATCTGCTATTGTAGATTTACCATGATCAATATGAGCAATAATCGCGAAATTTCTAATATTTTCGATATTACTCATTTTTCTTTAAGAACGTATCTTAGCACCAGTTTTGTCTTCAACTGCTTTAATTATAGAATTATTAATTTTTTCTAAATCATTATCATTCAATGTTTTTTCAGATGATTGTATAGTTACATTAATTGCTATTGATTTTTGATTTTCTGGAATATTTTCACCTTCATAAACATCAAATACTTTAATATTACTAATTAATTTTTGATCAACACTTGAAACAGCATTTATTAAATCTTGAGCTTTAATTTCTTTATTAACTATAAAAGCAAAATCTCTCTCAGATTTTTGATAATCTGATACTTCAAATTTAGTTTTTTGGTCTTTTAAAGTTTTTTTTGGTAATTTTAAATTATCTATAAAAATTTCAAAACCAACTAAAGACTCTGTTTTAATATCAATCTTTTTTAAAATATTTGGATGTATCTCACCAAAATAAGCTGCTATTTGATCTTTCCCTCTATTTAGAAATAATCTTCCTGACTTACCTGGATGATAGTAATTTGGTGTTTCGCTATCTATAAAAAATTTATCTGAATTGTATCCTGCCTCAACTAGAGTTTGAACTACATCTCTTTTAACATCAAATACATCAACATTTCTCTCTTTTTCAATCCACGATAATCTTGATTTTTTACCTGCTGATAAACCACAGACTACTGTGTTTTGTTCGCCTGGATTTGAACCAGTAAAAACTGGGCCTATTTCAAATATTGATAAATCTTTAAAACCTCTATCCAAATTTTTACTCATATACATAATTAAATTTGAAAATATTGAGTTTCTCAAAACTCCTAAATCTGAACTTATCGGGTTTACAATTTTAATTTCTTTATTCTTATCTTTGAAATGATCATTATAATTTGAGTCAGTAAATGACCAGGTTATTGCTTCTAAATATCCTTTTGAAGCAATTGCTCTTTGCAAAAAATGAAATAACTTTTGAGACTGAGTTAGAGTAGATTTGGTTCTCTCTTTAATAGGATCTAAAATTTTTATCTTATCATAACCAGTTATTCTCACTAACTCTTCAACAATATCTATTTCCTGTGAAATATCTGGTCTCCAGGTTGGAATTGATAATCTTAAATATTTTTTTTCTTTTTTAATTTTAAAACCAAGATCCTCAAGGATTTTTAAAATCTCCTTTGTAGGAATTTTAAAACCTGTTATTTTTTCAAATAGATTAGTATCAAATTTAATAGTTTTAATTTTGCCTGTTTCAATTCTTTGAATATCAATTTTACTAATTTCTCCACCACAAATCTCTTTAATTAATAATGCTGCTTTATTTAATCCATCTTCAATAGATAATGGATCAATACCTCTCTCAAACCTAAATTTTGCATCTGTATCTAAGTTTAGTTTTTTTGATGTGCTTCTAATAGATCTTGGTTCAAAATAAGCTGACTCTAATAATATATTTTTAGTATCAAATTCTGTACCAGATCTTGTTCCTCCAATAATTCCTCCTAATCCTAATACGCCTTTGCTGTCACTAATTACACACATCCCATCATCTAATTTATAATTCTTGTTATCTAGAGCTGTGAATTCTTCTCCAGATTTTGAATTTCTGACTACAATACCTTTTTCAATTTTATCAGCATCATAAGCGTGCAATGGTCGATTAATATCAAGCATTACATAATTAGTAATATCAACTATTGCTGAAATTGGCTTTTGTCCAATTGAAACTAGTTTATCTTTTAACCATTTGGGACTTTCAGTATTTTTTACATTAGTAATTAAACAGCTGCCAAAAGATCTGCATGCTTGACCTTTTTCTTTATTAATTTTTACTTTTACAGTTTGCTTGTTTTTTGATTTAATTTTTTTTTCTTTTAAATCTTTTAATTTTCCAAAACCTGAAGCAGCAAGGTCTCTCGCTATCCCTCGAACACCAAGACAATCTGGTCTATTAGGAGTAATTGATAGATCTATAAGATTAGAGTTTGATTTTGGAAAATAGCTTTTTCCAATACTCTTTCCATATTTTTTTAAAGATAATTCAGTTATTCCATCACTTTCATCAGATAAATTTAATTCAGACTCAGAACAGAGCATTCCATAAGAAGTAACATCTCTAATTTTAGCTACTACAAGTTTTACTTTGCTTTTAGGAACAATGGCTCCAGGAGGAGCATATACTGTAATCAACCCTTCTCTGGCATTTGGTGCACCACATACAACTTTTTTTTATCTCTTTTTCTCCAACATCAACATCACAAACTTTAAGTCGATCTGCGTTTGGATGTTTTTCTGTTTTTAAAATTTTTGCTACTTTAAACAAATCAAGTCCAGCTGATAAATTTTCTACGGCTTCAACCTCAAGTCCAACATTTGTTAACTGCTCTAAAAGCTTATCCTCTTTAAATTTTGTATCTAAGTGATCTTTTATCCAATTAAATGTGATTTTCATCGACTTAAGCCTCTATAATTTGATGGTACATCTAAAGGATCAAAACCAAAATGATTTAACCATCTATAATCACAATCAAAAAAAGCTCTTAAATCATTTATACCATATTTAAGCATCGCCAATCGATCAATTCCTATTCCAAATGCATATCCTTGATATTTTGATGGATCAACTTTAACATTTTTTAATACATTTGGATGAACCATTCCACAACCTAAAATTTCAAGCCATTGATCACCTTCCCCAATAACAATTTTTCCATTTTTAATTTCATAACCAATATCTACTTCAGCTGATGGTTCAGTAAACGGGAAGTGACTTGGTCTAAATCGCATTTTAATTTTTTCAACTTCAAAAAACTCTTTAATAAAATAATTTAAACAACCCTTTAAGTGTCCCATATTTATTTCTTTATCTATATGTAAACCCTCTACTTGATGGAACATAGGTGCATGTGTTTGGTCGCTATCAGACCTGTAGGTTCTTCCAGGTGCAATAATCTTAAATGGAGGTTTGTCTTTTAACATTGTCCTAATTTGAACTGGAGATGTATGGGTTCTTAATAAAGTTTCTTTGTTCTCATCAAGATAAAATGTGTCATGCATATCTCTTGCTGGATGATTGTCAGGGGTATTTAAAGCTGTAAAATTATTATATTCATTTTCAATATCTGGACCCTCTTCAACACTAAAACCTATCTCAGAAAAGATTGATGAAATTTCATCTATAGTTTGTGAAACTGGATGAATTTTACCTTTAACAAATGATCTTTCAGGAAGAGTTACATCAATTTTTTCTTTTTCTAATTTTTCATTTATTTTTTTTGACTCAATCTCATTAATTTTATTTGTTATTAAGTTTTGTAACTCATCCTTAATTTGATTAAGATCTGATGCAAATTTTTTTCTATCTGACTCTGGTATAGATCCAATGTTTTTAAATTGAGAAGAAATTAGACCATTTTTTCCAAACAGCTCTGTTTTAATTTGGTTGATTTCTTCTAAACTTAAATTATTGTTAAGTTTAGTTAAATAGTCATTTTGAATATTTTTTAAGTCTGACATATTGATAGATTATTTCCTTAAGAAATAAAAACAATAGAGAAGATTAATTTAAAGCGGATTGAGCTTTTTGTACAATTGTTTTAAATGCTTCTGGGCTATCGTAAGCAATTTCAGCAAGAATTTTTCTATCTATTGTAATACCACATTTACCAAGACCATTGATAAATTTTGAATAAGTTAATCCTTCAGATCTGACACCAGCATTAATTCTTTGTATCCATAAGGATTTGAAATCTCTTTTTTTATTTCTTCTATCTCTGTATGCGTATTGCATCGCTTTTTCCATTGCTTGCTTTGCAACTCTTATAGTATTTTTTCTTCTGCCCCATTGACCTTTGACAGCTTTTAAAACTTTTTTATGTTTTGCTTTACTAGTTACGCCTCTTTTAACTCTAGCCATTTTTAACCTCTTAAACTGTAAGGCATAAACGATTTGACAATTTTTCCATCTTGTTTGGACATTGTTGTTGTGCCTCTTAATTTTCTTATTTGAGAATTCGTTCTTTTGATCATACCATGTCTCTTACCAGCTTGGGCTGTCATTACTTTGCCGGTTGCTGATATTTTAAATCTTTTTTTTGCTGAGCTTTTAGTTTTTAATTTTGGCATAATTCTGCGGTGTTATACAAAGATTGATATAAATTTACAACCTATATTAAGGCCTATAAAGGTTGAATTACCATGATCATTTGCTTGCCATCAAACTTAGGATGCAATTCTACCTTACCAATATCCTTCATGTCTTCTTTAATCTTATCCATTAGCTCTTTTCCTAGATGAGAGTGTTGAAGCTCACGACCTTTAAATCTTACTGTAAATTTGACCTTATCTCCTTTTGCAATAAATTTTTTAGCATTTTTTACTTTAAAATCATAGTCATGAGTCTCTGTAACTGGTCTCATTTTAATTTCTTTTAAAAGAACAATTTTTTGTTTTTTCTTTGCGATATTCGCTTTCTTTTGGGCATCATATTTAAACTTACCCATATCCATAATTTTACAAACAGGTGGATTTGCGTTAGCTGCTATTTCAATTAAGTCTAACCCTTGGTTTTTTGCCATTGATATCGCTTCATTAGTATTCATAGTTCCAAGATTTTCACCATCACTTGCAATAACCTGAACATCTGGAGATGAAATTCTATTATTAGATCTTGGACCTCGATCTTTAGTTCTTCTTTGAAAGTAATTTTGTTTAAAATCTGCCACTTAATTAGATGATGCTTTGTTTAAAGCAGAGAAAGTTTTTAGGAATAAATTTAAATCCATATTTTCTTGTTTATTAGTGTCTAACCTTCTAATCGTTACAGAATTGGAGTCAACTTCTTTTTTACCACAAATTAATAAAAGGGGTATTTTAGCTAATGAATGATCTCTTATTTTATAATTTAAATTATGTTTTTTTAAATCAACAATTGAACTTATACCAGCTTGTTTAATTTTTTTTGAGACTTCAATAGCATAATCATCAAATTCTTCTGAAATCGGTATCACAGCTGTTTGTAGTGGAGAAATCCAAAAAGGAAATTTACCCGCATAATTTTCAATAAGAATTCCAATAAACCTCTCTAGAGAACCAAATAATGCTCGATGAAGCATAACAGGTACTTTTTTAGTTCCATCTTTATCAACATAAGAAGCATCTAATCTACCTGGTAAGTTTAAATCAACTTGCAAAGTTCCACACTGCCAATCTCTTCCAATTGCATCTCTTAATACAAATTCAATTTTTGGACCATAAAATGCTCCTTCACCTTTGTTAATGCTATATTCTAACTTAGAAGCTTTAACTGCTTTAAGCAAGGATGTTTCTGCTTTATCCCAAACTTCATCTTCACCGACTCTAACTTCAGGTCTATCTGCATATTTAAGAATCACATTTTCAAAACCTAAATCTTTATATATATCTAATATTAAATTAGTTACTTCTAGACATTCACTTGTAATTTGATCTTCAGAACAAAATATGTGTGCATCATCTTGTGTGAATGCTCTCACTCTTAATAGTCCATGCAGTGCGCCTGAAGGTTCATAACGATGTACTTTGCCAAATTCTGTAATACGTAAAGGAAGATCTCTATAACTTTTTAAACCTTGATTAAACACTTGAATATGCCCGGGACAATTCATAGGTTTTATAGCAAATACTTTTTCGTCCGGTGTTTCTGATGTATACATGTTTTCACCATACTTTTCCCAATGACCAGATTTTTCCCACAACTGTCTATCTAATATCTCTGGTGTATTTACTTCTTGGTAACCAGCAGCATCCTGTCTAGTTCTCATATAATTAATTAATTTTTGAAATAAAGACCATCCTCTTTCGTGCCAAAATACCGAACCTGGACTTTCTTCTCTAAAATGAAATAAATCCATTTCTTTTCCAAGTTTTCGATGATCTCTTTTCTCAGCTTCTTCAATTCTTTTTAAATATTCATCTAGATCTTTTTGGGTTGCCCAGCTTGTACCATATATTCTTTGCAGCATTTCATTATTAGAGTCACCTCTCCAATAGGCTCCTGAAACTTTAGTTAGTTTAAAAAATTTTCCAATTTTACCCGTTGAAGAAAGGTGTGGCCCTCTACAAAGATCATGCCAGTCACCATGAAAATAGATAGATACATCCTCATTTTCTGGAATTGCTTCGATTAATTCTGCTTTGTAAATTTCTCCTTTTTTTTTAAAATGCGAAATAGCTTTATTTCTCTCCCAAACTTCTCTTTTGGTGATTTCATTTCTATCCACAATTTCTTTCATTTTATTTTCAATTTTTTTTAGATCATCTTCGGTAAAAGGTTCTTTTCTTGCAAAATCATAGTAAAAACCATTTTCAATAACTGGCCCAATAGTTACTTGTGTTCCAGGGAATAGTTCTTGAACAGCCATAGCTAATATATGAGCAGTATCGTGTCTTATAGTTTCTAAGCCCTCAGGATTTTTTGATGTGAATATTTTAATAGAACAATCTTTTTCAATTATATGATCTAGATCTTTTAAATCACCATCAACACTTATGATCATAGCTTGTTTAGCAAGAGACTTACTAATTTTTTCAGCTACATCTAGACCTGTAACTTTGTCTGGAAATGTTAAATTATTTCCATCTGGTAATGTAATTATAGGCATTAATTTAATATTCTTTTATACTCTGAATAAGTAGAAAAGCACATTTTTTCAACATTAAATTTTTGAATTATGTTTTTTCTTCCTTCTTTACCTATCGATTGTAGTGATGGTTCATCCATAGAAAGTACTTTTAAAATTTTTACACTTAATGATTTTGCGTTGTTAGACTCAAATAAAAATCCAGTTTTTTCGTCAATTATAGTTTCATTAGACCCACCTATATTGCTTGCAATTATTGGTCTTTCCATTGATTGAGCTTCAACCGCTACTCTTCCAAAAGCTTCAGGCTCAATTGAAGCCGATACCACAATATCCGAAACTTTATAGGCTAAGGCCATATCTTTACAATGATCAATAAATTTTACCTGATTAATTAATCTATACTGCTCTGTAAGTCTGATAAGTTTTTTTTTATATAAATCTCTACCTTGATCACTTCCAAGTATTACTGCATAAAAAGCCTCGTATCCAAGTTCAGTATTCACTAAATTAATTGCCTCTATAAAAACTTCTTGCCCCTTCCATCCTGTTAGTCTTCCAGGTAAAAGAATTATTTTTTTGTCTTTTTCTATTTGCCATTCTTTTAATAGTTTTTTTTCATCATTATCTAATTTGGTAGTTGGATCAAAATAATCAACGTTGATACCTCTAAAAATAACTAAAAGTTTTTTTTTAGCATCAAGATATTTTGTATAATTTTCTTTAATGTGAGAAAAAATAAAATTAGATCCAGCAATAATTAGATGCGCTCTAACCATGACAGAATTATAGAATTTTTTAAGATTATTTTGAAAATTATAGGTTCCATGGAATGTTGTAACAAATTTCCGACCTGTAACTTTAGTTGCTAAAAAACATGACCATGCAGGAGCACGGCTTCTAGCATGTACTATAGAAATATTGTGTAGCAAAATAATTCCAACCAATAAAATAAAATTCATTATTACTAGTAATGGATTTTTGCTATGAACAGGTAGTCTAAAAACTTTAACTTTTTTTTTATTAACAAATTTTAGTAATTCTCCTCCACTAGTAACAATAAAGGACCCGCAGTTATTTTCTGATAGATAATGAGCAATATCATAACAGCCTGTTTCTGCTCCTCCATATCCTAATTTAGGTATAACTTGTAAAACTTTTAAATTAGAAGACATTTGATATGATTATATATTATTAGACAAAACATATAAACGATTATGAGTAATTTTAAATATCATCAAATCTCAAAAACAAAGAAAATAAGATATATTTATAGCTCATATAAAAATACACCATTTTTAGTTTTTTTACATGGCTTCATGTCTGATTTAGAAGGTAAAAAACCAAATGCTTTTTTAAAATTTGCAAAAAAAAATAAATTAAGTCTTTTAGCTCTTGAATATTCAGGACATGGAAAATCATCAGGAAAATTTATAAATGGTAATATTACAAAATGGAGCAATGAAACATCGGCTATCATAAAAAAGTTTGTTAAAAAGAATAACTTTATTATTGTTGGCTCAAGTATGGGCTCATGGTTAGCCCTTAAACAATTTCAGAAATTTAAATTTCAAATAAAAGGATTTTTGGGTATTGGTTCTGCGCCTGAGTTTTTAGAAAATTTGATGTGGAAAAAATTCACAAAAAAAATGAAGTCTGAAGTTATTCAAAAAGGAATTATACAATTAAAACATGGCAACTATGAATATCCAATTACTCTTCAATTATTAAAAGATGGTCGAAAAAATAAAGTTTTAAATAAAAAAATAAATTCCAAAATATATGTAACTATGGTCCACGGTCAGAAAGATGAAGTAGTGCCAGTTAATTATTCAAGAAAAGTTTTAAAACTTTTTCCAAAAGCGAAAAAAAAATTAGTTATTGTTAAAAGTGGTGACCACAGTTTATCAAGTCAAAAATGGCTTAGAATAATAATAAAAGAACTTAAATTGATTATTTAACTAACTTCTTTAATAACTGATTTGAGACTTATTGGGTTACTAAGCTTATCTAGCATTTCTTTTGGACAAACTTGTACAAAATTCTTTAGCTCTTCTTCATAATTTTCAATTAATAATTTTGATAAATTAGATCCTGTTTCCTCAGAATGCTCTTTAATTAAATTGTTAAGATAGGCTTTCCAATAATCTGTTTCTACATTTTGCCATACAACAGATTCATTGTTTACTTTTTTTTGAAATTCTCTTGATTTGTCATAAATAAACGCCATTCCTCCAGTCATACCAGCTGCAAAATTATCACCAACATCGCCTAAAATTACTACCGTTCCTCCTGTCATATATTCACAACCATTAGAATCACATCCTTCAATTACGGTAGTTGCTCCAGAATTTCGAACAGCAAATCTTTCACCTGCTTGTCCAGCTGCAAATAATTTTCCTGAAGTAGCGCCGTATAAAACAGTATTACCTATAATGGTGTTTTCATTTGAAATTAAATTACTTTCATCAGATAATTTAATTGAAATTGTTGCACCTGATAATCCTTTACCTACATAATCATTAGCATCTCCTTTAAGAACAAGTTTTAATCCTTTTGCAGAAAAAGCACCGAATGACTGTCCTGCTGATCCTTTGAAATTTAATACTAAAAAGTTTTCATTAAGCTTTTCATAACCATATTTTTTATAAAGATGATGAGATATTCTTGTTCCAACAGCTCTATTAGTATTTTTAATAACGTATTCTTTTTCAACCTTTTCAGAATTATCTAAAATTTTTTCAATCTCCGGCCAAATTTCTTGGTCAAGTGTATCAGGCACATAATTTATTTCCTGACTTTCACAATATCTTTTATTGTTTCCATTATCTGCCTGTACGAAAAGTGGATTTAAATCTAAATCATCAAGATTTGGAGAAGCTTTACTAATCTGCCTTAATAGATCTGTTCTTCCAATAATATCATTCAATGATTTAAAACCGAGGTTTGCTAAAATTTCTCTCACTTCAGATGCTATAAAAGTGAATAAGTTAACTACTTTATCCGGAGTGCCTGTAAATTTTTCTCTAAGTTTTTCATCTTGAGTACAAACACCAACGGGACATGTATTTGAATGACATTGTCTAACCATGATACATCCCATCGCAACTAAAGCCGTGGTTGCTACACCATACTCTTCAGCTCCCATCATTGCTGCAATAACAACATCTCTTCCCGTTTTAATTCCTCCATCAGTTCTTAAAGTAACTTTGTGTCTAAGATTGTTTAAGGTTAAAACTTGATTGGCCTCTGTTAAGCCCATTTCCCATGGTATTCCTACGTACTTAACACTAGTTTGTGGTGTTGCACCTGTCCCACCATTGTGTCCTGATATCAATATTATATCTGCTTTTGCTTTAGCAACACCAGCTGCGATTGTTCCTACACCTGATGAAGCGACAAGTTTAACCCCAATTCTTGCTTTAGGATTTATTTGTTTTAAATCATAAATAAGCTGAGCAAGATCTTCTATTGAATAAATATCGTGATGTGGTGGAGGTGATATTAAAGTAACTCCAGGTGTTGAATGTCTTAGTTTTGCAATCTCATCAGTAACTTTAAAACCTGGTAGTTGCCCACCTTCTCCGGGTTTTGCTCCTTGAGCTATTTTAATTTCAATTTCATTACAATTATTTAAATAATTAACTGTTACCCCAAATCTTGCTGAAGCTATTTGTTTTACTCTAGAATTTGCACTGTCGCCATTTTCTAGAACTTTAAACCTACGCTCATCTTCTCCACCTTCACCACTACAAGAGGCACCTTTAATTCTATTCATTCCAGTAGCTAGGGTTTCGTGAGCTTCTTTTGAAAGTGCTCCATGTGACATACTTCCGCTTCCAAATCTTTTAAGAATATTTTGTATCGGCTCAACTTCAGAGATATCAATCGATCCTTTCAATTTTTTTGATCTGAAATCAATTAAATCCCTCAAATTTATTGGTGGCAAATTATATATTCCTTCTGCGTATCTTTTGTATGCCTCATAAGAATTTGATCCTACAGCGCTTTGTAATAAATGAATTAATTTTCCTTGATATTGATGCGTCTCTCCGTTCTTACGATATCTATATATTCCACCTATTGGCAAAATAGTTTCAGAACTTTCAAACGCTTCTTTATGAATAGATCTAATTTTTTTTTCTATTCCTGTTAACCCAATTCCAGAAATTTTAGATACCACACCTGGAAAATAATCAGCAACAATTGTTCTACTTAATCCAACAGTTTCAAAATTACATCCACCTCTATATGAGCTCAAAACAGAAATTCCCATTTTAGACATAATTTTTAATAGACCTGCATTTACAGATTTAATGTATCTTTCCACACATTCATCAAAACTAAATTTTCCAAAAAGTTTTTTTTCATGTCTTTGATATAAGCTGTCAAAAGCAAGGTATGGGTTTACCGTAGTTGCACCCACACCAATTAAAGTAGCGAATGAGTGTGTATCTAATGCTTCTCCAGATTGAGCATTTATAGAAACATATCCTCTTAATTTTTTTTCTATTAAGAATGAATTGATTGCACCTACGCATAACAGCATAGGAATAGGTAAATTAGATTCTGATAATCCTTTATCACTCAAAATTAATTGGGTAATGCCTTGTCTTACAGCGATTTCAGCATCTTTTTGGACTTGTTTTATTGCCTCAAATAAAGACTGATCTTTAGAAAAAGTACAATCTATAACTAAAGAATTTTTACCAAAAAAATTAATAAATTTATCAAATTGGGAGTTTGATAAAATTGGGCTATTTAAAACATAAATATTTTGCTTAGTTAGATTATCAAAATCCAAAATATTACCTAAATTTCCAAATCTTGTTTTTAGACTCATAACCTTATTTTCTCTAAGCGAGTCAATTGGAGGATTAGTTACTTGGCTAAAATTTTGTCTAAAAAAATGATAAAGAGGTCTATATTTATCAGATAGTACTGCAAGAGGGGTATCGTCACCCATAGAGCCAATCGCCTCCTTTGCATCTTCAGCCATTGGGTGTAAAATTAGCTCTAAGTCTTCAAGACTCATTCCAAATGTGTACTGTCTTCTTCTTAAATCATCTCCAGAAAATGAATGCTTTTCTCCAGAAATAGTAATTTTTTCATCTAAATCAATAATTTGAGAATTAAAGTGTTTGTATTCTTTAGCTAAATAATCTTTGATTTTACTATTAGTAAATACTTTCCCCTTTTCAATTCTAACCCCAATTATTTCTCCTGGGCCTAATCTTCCCTTAGTTAAAATTTTCTTTTCGTTAAGTTCAATCATTCCTGTTTCTGAACCTGCAAATAATAAATTATCTTTAGTGATTGCATATCTTAATGGTCTCAATCCATTTCTATCATTTGCAGCGATTACCCATTCATTATCTGTTCCAGCAATAGCCGCAGGCCCATCCCAAGGTTCCATAGTACTATTTAGAAAATTAAACAATTGTTGATGATCTCTAGATAAAGTTTTATTTTTTTTAGACCAAGCATCTGGTACTAACATTAATTTTGCTAAAGGTGCTGGTTGACCTGAAATATTTAATAATTCAAAAACATTATCTAATGCGGCTGAGTCTGATACCCCCTGTTGAATTACTGGTTTTAAATTTTCAATATTATCAAAAAGTGGACTGTTCATTTCTTGTTCATGAACCTTCATCCAATTTTTATTACCACGATATGTATTGATTTCTCCATTATGGGCAATGGCTCTAAAAGGTTGAGCTAGATTCCAGCTAGGTGCTGTATTTGTAGAAAATCTTTGGTGAAAAATTGCATATCTAGAAACAAATCTCTCATCTTTTAAATCTAAAAAGAAATCTGAAATAGCTTCTGCTAAAAACATTCCCTTATAAATGATTGATTTTGAACTAAGAGAACAAATATAAAAATTATTTAAAGAAATCTTAAAGGCTTTATTTTCAATTATTCTTCTTGTTTCATAAATTTTTCTCTCAAGATCTTTATTCAATAATTCTGGATTATTTGATTTAAAAAGTACTTGAATAATTTCAGGCATTGTCTGATATGCTTTTTCACCTAAGACCTTTGGGTTGACTGGAACTTGTCTCCAACCATAAATACTAAAATCATTTTTTGTTAATTCGCTCTCAACTATTGTTTTGCAGCTTTCTTGTGCCGCATAATCATTTCTCGGTAAGAAAATCATTCCAACACAGATTTCTGAATTATCATAGGTGTGACCTGTGACTTCTATTTTTTCTATAAAGAAATCTTTTGGAATTTCTACATGTATTCCAGCACCATCACCTGTTTTTCCATCAGCATCAACTGCTCCTCTGTGCCAAACTGCTTTTAAAGCTTCAATTCCATATTCAACAACTTTACGAGATTTTTTTCCCTCTGTAGACGCAATTAAACCAACACCACAAGCATCGTGTTCCATCTCTTCAGAATAGACATAGTTTTTTTTTAATATTTCTAAATTTTTTTTATAATTTTCCATTAAGCTACTTTTGAATGTTTTAATTCTTTATTTTCTAGGTATTTTTTAATCGAAGCTGCTGCATCTCTTCCATCTTTTATCGCCCAAACAACTAAAGATGCTCCTCTAACTATGTCTCCTGCAGCAAAAACTCCGTTCAGATTTGTTTCCATTGTATCAAAATCTGTTTTCACAGTTCCCCATTTTGTCACTTGTAATTCATTAGAGTCAAACAAAGTAGGCAAATCTTCAGGATCAAAGCCTAAAGCCTTAATAACCATATCTGTTTTAATCTCAAAACTTGAGTCTTGCTGAACCTCAGGTTTTCTTCTTCCACTTTCATCAGAATCACCTAATTTTATCTGGTCAACAATTAATTTTTCAACTTTGTTAGTTCCCTTAAATTCTTTAGGGCTTGATAGCCAAACAAATTCAACACCTTCCTCTTCAGCATTAGCAACCTCTCTTGCTGATCCAGGCATATTCTCTTTATCTCTTCTATATAAACATTTAACTGATTTTGCTTTTTGTCTTATTGATGTTCTTACGCAGTCCATTGCAGTATCACCACCACCAATTACAACAATATCTTTTCCTTCTGCATTTAAAATTCCTTTATCAAATAATTCTACTTTATCGCCTAATCCTTTTTTATTTGATGCTGTTAAAAAATCCATTGCAGGGAAAATATTGTTTAGGTCATTACCTGGAAGTTCTACCTCTCGAGCTTTATAAACTCCTGTTGCAATTAAAATTGCGTCATGTTTTTTTCTTAATTGTTCTAAGCTTGCATCTTTTCCTACTTCAAAATTTTGAATAAACTCTATTCCTCCATCTTTTAAAAGTTTAGTTCTTCTCTCAACAATTTCTTTTTCAAGCTTAAAATTTGGTATTCCATAAATTAATAATCCACCAGCCCTATCATATCTGTCATAAACTGTGATTTTGTATCCATTTTTTCTTAGTTCTTCAGCTGCAGCTAAGCCAGCTGGTCCAGCGCCTATTATTCCTACACTTTGATTTTTTTCATTAGAAACATTTATAGGTTTTACCCAACCTTGCTCCCAAGCATTATCGGTAATATATTTTTCCATTGAACCAATGGTTACTGTTCCATGGCCAGACTGTTCTATAACACAATTTCCTTCGCACAACCTATCTTGTGGGCATATTCTTCCACAGACTTCTGGCATATTATTTGTACTTTGAGATAATTCGTAAGCTTCCTTAAGTCTTCCCTCAGCAGTTAGCTTTAGCCAATCAGGAATATTATTACTTAATGGACAATGTACTTGGCAAAAAGGAACACCACACTGAGAACATCTGCTAGATTGTTCTTTTGCTTTATCACCAATAAATTCATCATAAATTTCATTAAAGTCTTTTTTTCTAACATCAATCTCTCTTTTAGGTGGGGTTTGTTGACCTATTTTTACAAATTTTAGCATTTTATCAGTCATAATTTTTTGTAATTAATGGCAAACTATATATTGTTTTTATTAAATAAAGCTTAAAATAGGTCAGTTATTATGACCTTATTTAACCATATAAGTTTGTAATTTATGACATTTTTAATAATTGCATACCTAATATGCTTAAATCGAATTGTTTTAAATGAATATTTTTTAAGCTAGTTAGATAAGATGTTTCAAAATGTTATAGAAGTTTTAATACTCTCGGCTATTCAAGGCATATCAGAATTTTTACCAATAAGTTCTTCAGCACACTTAATATTAGTTTCAAGCTTATATGAATTTAAATCTAGCTCATTATTAATAGATATAAGTCTTCACCTTGGTTCCTTATTTGCAATTATCTATTTTTTTAGAGTGGACTTATTAAATATCAAAAATAATAAAAGACTTTTAAGCCTAATTATTCTTGGGTCAATTCCATTAATAATTATTGGATATATATTGTATTCAACTGGAATCATTTATGAACTTAGAAATATTAAAATTATAGCGTGGACAACTCTAATTTTTGGTGTTGTACTATTTATTGCAGATAGGAATCAATTTGATAAAAAAATTTCTTCAAATTTAGATCTTCGATCAATTCTATTTATAAGTTTATTTCAGATTCTTTCTTTGGTGCCAGGAGTAAGTAGGGCAGGTATAACTATTACAGCTGCAAGAATATTAAGATTTAATAGATCAGACTCGAGTAAAATATCATTTTTACTTTCTATTCCAGCTTTAGGGGGCGCAAGTTTTTTAGGATTAAAAGATGTGTTTTCTCAATCGGTTGATTTTAACTATTTAGTAGTTATTGCAATTATATCATCATTTATTTTTTCTTTTATGACCGTAAAATTTTTTTTAATTTATATAAATAAATTTTCAATGAATGCGTTTGTTATTTATAGAATATTAATAGCTTTGATTTTATTTGCTATAATTTATTAAGAAATTTTTTTTTGAATTAATGGTAACAATTGAGATAACAAAACACCACATAGAATAAATAAGCATCCAAGTAAATTATTAATATCTAAGATCTGATTTAAAATATACCAAGCCGCAATAGTTGCAAATACTCCTTCTAATGAAAAAATTATTGCTGCAGGGGCAGGGGTTATATTTTTTTGGGCATAAATTTGTAGCACAAATGCAAAGCCTCCTGATAAAATTCCAGCATACAAAATAGAATTTATTTCTTTCATAATTTCTAAGTAAACAAACTCCTCATAAATAAGTGCTATTACAAAAGAAAATAAAGCAACTATAAAAGTTTGGGCAGCTCCTAGGGTGAGTGGAAGATCATACTTATTTACAATTATTCCTGTAAAAATTATGTGAGTGCTCCAAAATAAAGCACCAAGTATTACCAAACTATCTCCAAGTCTTACGGTTGCATCATAAAAATTTGTTAATAAATACCCACCGATTAAACATAAAACTACAGATGGCCAAATACTCCAATGAATTGATGTTCGTTTAAATAAAAAAATAATAATTGGTACTAGGGGAACATAAAAAATTGTAAAAAACGCAGCATTAGCAACATCTGTATAAAGAAGAGCAACTTGTTGCAAAGCTGAACCTAAAAATAAAGATAAACCAATTAAAAATGAGAGATTAAGGAAAGTTTTGCTGTCATTTTTAAACTCAGATTTGAATTTTTTTATTTCAAACAATAAAACTAATGGTGTAATAGCCAAAAAACCTATGAAAAATCTTACAGCATTGAATGTGAATGGACCAATATTGTCCATGCCAGTGTCTTGAGCAATAAAAGTTGTGCCCCAAATAAAAGTACACAGCAAAGCACTTAATAAAGAGATAGTTTTTGACATAACTTAAATTAAACAGCTAACTTATAAGCAAAATTTTTGCCTAGATTTTCTTTTAAATCGTTATTAAATCTTGCAGCTTCTGCTCCATCAATAATTCTGTGATCATAAGACAATGATATAGGTAGCATTGTTCTTGTTTGAAACTTTCCGTTAATAAATATTTGTTTTTTTTGAGATTTACCCACTCCCAAGATTGCAACTTCTGGAAAATTTATAATTGGAGTAAAAAACGATCCTCCTATTCCACCTAAACTAGTAATAGTCATAGAGCCTCCAAATAATTCTTTTTTATCAATTTTTAGATTTCTACAAAGTTCACTTACTTCTTTCAATTCTTTACTAAGAAGTGAAATTTTTTTGTTATCAGCATTTCTAATTTTAGGAACCATTAAACCATTAGGTGTGTCAACTGCAATACCTATATGAAAATATTTTTTTAATGTCATTTTTCCACTTTCAATTTCATCTATAGAAGAATTAAAGCTTGGGAACTTTTTTAAAGAAGCTACTAAAGCTTTAATTATAAATACCAAAGGAGTAATTTTGATTTTCTCTCCAGTATACATGTCTGTCAGAGAACTTCTAAAGTTTTCCATCTCTGTTATATCTGCTTCATCATGATTTGTGACATGTGGTATAGTTGACCAAGAATTAGTTAAATAATTAGAAGATAGTTTTTTTACTCTTGGAATATCTTTAATTTCAATTTCACCAAAATCAGAATGTTCAAATTCATTTTTGATTTTATTTATTTTACCTTCCTTAATTTCATGAATATTTTTTGTTGTAGATGAAACAAATCTTTTAATATCTTCCTCAACAACCCTTCCATCTTTTTCACTTCCTATAACTTGGGTAATATCTACTCCAAGTTCTCTTGCAAATTTTCGAGCTTTTGGGCTTGCAGATGCTATTTCATTAGATAAATTTTTAACTTGATTAATTGAAGTTTGTTCTGTCTCTGGTTTTATTACTTTGATTTTTTTGAACTCTTTTTCAATATTTGGCTTTTCTTCGGCATTTTTCTTTGCTGCAATTCTTTCCTCTAAAATTATTATCAAATCACCTTCAGAAACTTTATCTCCTACTTTTATTTTTAAAGATTTGATTTTACCCTCAAAGTTAGATGGGATTTCTACGCTGGATTTATCACTTTCAATAGTGATCAATGGATCGTTTTTTTTTAGGGTTTGGCCTTCAGAAACTAGCACTTCTATTACTTCAACATCTTTAAAATCTCCAATATTTGGTACTTTAATTTCTGTTTCTGACATTACAATTTAGTAGGCATTGGTTTTTCACCATCAATTTTATATTTTTTTATAGCTTCTTTTGCATATTTTGAAGCTATTAACTGCTCTTTAGCTAAAATACTCAAACTATAAGCAACTAAATGTTCTTTATCTACTTCAAAGAACTTTCTTAAATTTTTTCTAGTATCACTTCTACCAAAACCATCTGTTCCTAAGGAGTAAAAACTTTTATTAGTATATGGTCTTATTTGATCTGAGTTCATTCTCATATAATCTGATGCAGCCATTATTGGACCTTCAGATTTTCCCAAGCATTTTTCAACAAATGAAATTTTTTGATCTTTATCAGGGTTTAAAAGATTATATCTTTCGACTTCCATTCCATCTTTTCTTAACTCATTAAAACTTGTTACACTCCAAATTTCACTATCAATTTTATACTCATCTTGAAGAACATCGGCTGCAGCAATCATTTCACGTAGGATAGTGCCCGATCCTAAAAGCTGAATTTTTATCTTCTTAAACTTATTACATTCTTTAATCTTATACATCCCTTTAAGAATACCCTCTTCACAGTTTTTATCTTTTGGCATTTCAGGATGAGAGTAATTTTCATTCATTGTGGTAATATAGTAAAAAACATTTTCTTTTTTTTCATGCATTCTTCTTAGGCCTTCTCTAAAAATTACAGCTAACTCGTAATGAAAAGTTGGATCATAAGTTACACAATTGGGTATCGTAGAAGCAATTAAGTGGCTATGTCCATCTTGGTGTTGAAGCCCTTCTCCAGCTAAAGTAGTTCTTCCTGCTGTGGCCCCAATTAAAAATCCTCTTGCTTGACTATCCCCTGCAGCCCAAGCAAGATCTCCAATTCTTTGAAAACCAAACATAGAATAAAAAATATAAATTGGTATCATTTCTATATCATGGTTTGTGTAAGCTGTAGCAGCCGCTATCCAAGATGACATTGCTCCAGCTTCATTAATTCCTTCTTCTAATACCTGACCACTCTTATCTTCTCGATATGAGCTTAACTGTGCAGAATCTTCTGGCTCATATTTCTGACCTTCATGAGCGTAAATTCCTATTTTTTGAAAAAAACCTTCCATTCCAAATGTTCTTGCTTCATCAGGAATTATTGGAACTAACCTTGGTGAAATATTTTTGTCTCTTAACAAATTTGTAAACATTCTAACCATTGCCATAGTTGTTGACATTTCTTTTTCACCAGTCGAAACTTTCATAAAATCAAAAATATCTTTTGATGGAGCCTTAATTGGTTTTGCATAGGTTGTTCTTTCAGGTAAATAACCACCTAAATTTAATCTTCTTTCTTTTAAATATTTAATTTCAGGAGATTTTTCATCAGGTTTGAAATATTCAATATTTCTAACTTGCTCATCTGTTAAAGGAACATCAAATCGATCTCTGTAGTATAGTAAATCATCAACATCTAATTTTTTTGTTTGATGTGTTGTGTTCACACTCTCACCAGTCTTACCCATCCCATACCCCTTAATAGTCTTTGCAATAATTACTGTGGGGCTTCCTTGGTTTTTTGTAGCTTTTTCATAAGCGGCATACACCTTGTGGGGATCGTGACCACCTCTATTTAATCTCCAAATATCTTTATCTGATAAGCTTGATACTAGCTCTTGTGTTTCAGGATATTTACCAAAAAACTTTTCTCTAACATAAGCTCCATCTCTAGCTTTCATTGCTTGGTACTCACCATCAACTGTTTCATTCATTATTTTAACTAAATGACCTGTTTTATCATTGGCTATCAACGAGTCCCAATATGAACCCCAAATTACTTTGATTACATTCCAGCCAGCTCCACGGAAGCTACCCTCTAGTTCTTGAATAATTTTTCCATTTCCTCTTACAGGTCCATCAAGTCTTTGAAGATTGCAATTTACTACAAATATTAAATTATCTAACTTTTCTCTCGCTGCTAGTCCAATGGCACCCATCGATTCAGGTTCATCCATTTCTCCATCACCCAAAAAAGCCCAAACTTTTCGACCTTCATCTTTTATAAGTCCTCTATTAATAAGATATTTCATGTATCTAGCTTGGTAAATTGCAAGCATAGGACCTAAGCCCATTGAAACTGTTGGAAATTGCCAAAACTTAGGCATTAACCACGGGTGTGGATATGAAGATAATCCACCAGGTTTTACTTCTTGTCTAAAACTATCAAGTTGTGTTTCATTTAATCTTCCTTCTAAAAAAGCTCTTGCATACATTCCTGGAGCACTGTGACCTTGAAAATAAACTAAATCTCCACCAAATCTATTATTTTTGGCTCTCCAAAAATGGTTCATTCCTACATCATATAATGTAGCTGCAGATGCAAACGTTCCTA
This sequence comes from uncultured Pelagibacteraceae bacterium, assembly GCA_902511185.1. Taxonomy (GTDB): domain Bacteria; phylum Pseudomonadota; class Alphaproteobacteria; order Pelagibacterales; family Pelagibacteraceae; genus Pelagibacter. The sequence continues at coordinate 54,388 of CABXEK010000001.1, forward strand.
TGTGACCACCAAGTTCTGGAAATTTTTTGTTCGCTCTAACTACCATTGCAGCAGCATTCCATCTAATTAATGATCTAATTCTTCTCTCAATATTTTGATCTCCATTTGATTTAACTTCTGCCTCTGGAGGAATTGTATTTATATATGGTGTGTTCTGTGTGTAAGGAATATTAGCACCTTCACGATATGCTTTATTAATTAATTCCTTAATTAAAAAATGAGCTCTTTCATTTCCATCTTTCGCAACTACTGCTGATAAAGATTCTAACCAATCTTGAGTTTCAAGCGGATCTATGTCATTATTATTAGTTACTTGAATAATTGATTGTTGTTTTTCTTGAGATGGTTTTTGAGTAGTTGTAATTTCTTTTTTTTTTTTCTCTATTGCAACTTCAGCTTGCTTAATAATACTTTCAGTATCTTTAGGAATTGGTTTTTCAGATGAAGTAAAATTTAAAAGTAAATCTCCCTTTGAAACCTTATCACCTACCTTGACTTCTACCGACTCAATTTTTCCAGAAATTGTTGATGGTATTTCAACACTTGATTTATCACTCTCAATTGTAACCACTGGATCATTTGTTTTTATTTGATCTCCAGGTTTTACAAGTAGTTCGATTATCTCTACATTTTCAAATTCACCAATATCAGGAACAAGTAGTTTTTCGCTCATTATTTTAAGATGCTTTATATACCTAAAAAAGATTTATTTAATTTTATTTTATCACATTAATTAAGGTTTTTTTGAAAACATGTATTTTTATTGAACAAAAAGTTGTAAAAACAAATAAAATTATAGCTTTTTAGGTTTTTTCAACACACATTGCGATACCCATTCCACCTCCAATACAGAGTGCGGCACAACCTTTTTTTTTATTTTGTTTTTTCATTTCATGAATAAGTGTTACTAATATTCTTGCCCCAGATGCTCCAATAGGGTGACCTAAGGCAATAGCTCCACCATTTACATTAACTTTATTGTGATCAATATTTAATTGATTAATTACAGCAATACACTGAGCAGAAAATGCTTCATTAATTTCAAATAAATCAACATCTTCTAGACTCCAATTTGCTTTTTTTAGCGCTTCATGAATTGCTTTAATCGGTCCTAGCCCCATCATTGAAGGCTCAACTCCAACAGAAGCCCAAGATACTATTTTTGCTAAAGGCTGTATCGATTTTTTTTTAGCTTCATCTAATGTCATTAATAAAAGAGCAGCAGCACCATCGTTTATTCCCGCTGAATTACCAGGTGTGACTGTACCATTTTCTTTAAATACAGTTCTTAATTTTTGGAGATCAGATAGCTTTATATTTAACCTTGGATGTTCATCTATATTTAAGATATTCCCATCTTGATTTATACTAGTCAGCTCATCTTTAAATCTATCTTCCTGAATTGCTTTTTGAGTTTTTTTTTGAGAATTTAATGCAAAATTATCTTGTTCCTCTCTTGATATATTAAATTTTTTTGCAATGTTTTCAGCTGTTACACCCATATGATAGTTGTTAAAGGAGTCCATCAAACCATCATTTATCATAGTGTCTATCAATTTTTCCTCTAAAAATTTTTTTTCGTATCTATATAAAATTGAATGTGGGGCAATTGACATATTTTCTTGTCCACCTGAAATTACTTTTGTTGCTTCCCCAAGTTTTAATAATTGATAACCTGAAATCACTGCTCTTAGACCTGATCCGCAAACCTGATTAACTAAATGTGCTGGAGTATGAACTGGTATGCCAGCGTTTATAGCTGCTTGTCTTGCTGGATTTTGTCCATTACCAGCAGTCAAAACTTGACCCATAATAACCTCATCAATTTCCTCTATATTGATGTTTGTCTTACTGATTAAATCTTTGATTACTTTTGAGCCAAGTTTGTCAGCACTTAAATTTTTAAGTGCACCCTTATAACTACCAATTGGTGTTCTTATGCCCTCTATAATAACAACATCTTTAAAATTCTTTTGCATATAAAATTAATCTTTCAATAATTTATTTTTTAAAAATTACAAACTTTAATACAAATTTAAGATAAGCAAGAATTTTTGAAAAATAATAAACACATTTGCTAAATCTAAATAAAAATAAATTTAAAATTGTTTTAATAAAATATTTATAAATTTTTTTTTTTAAAGTTTGTAATTTTTTTGTGTGTGCATTGTTTTTATAATAATAATACAATTCATCAAAAGTAAAATGAAAATTTCTAATAAAAATTTTATTATATTTTCCTTTAACTTTTAAGTCTCCATGATTATGTGTTGCTTTTGAATTAAATACTTGAATTATTGCTTTTTTATGAGCTTTAGCTCTTCTACATAATTCATCATCTACAAAATATATGAAGAAGTTTGTATCTATTGACCCTATTTCTTTTAATTCACTTATTTTAAATAAAATAGCCGTAGTTATAACTGTTTCTACACAACTATCTCCGTCTAAATTAAGTGGTAAAGATTTATGTCCACTTTCAGGTAGCAAACCTCCATTGTAAGTTAAATTATTATTCTCATCATAAAGAGTAGGTGCCACTATTAAACAATCTTGATATTTATTTTTTGCCTCATAGAGAAGATAAATATTGTTCTCAGTTAAAAGACAGTCAGCATTTAAAAAAAGCATGTGAGTAGTGTCACATTGATTAATACCTTGATTTGCAGCACTTGCAAATCCAATATTTTTATTATTTAAGATGTATTTATAAATTTTAAATTCTTTAGTAATTTTTTTTTTTAAAATATCATCATTTGCATTATCAATAATTATTATTTTAAAATTTTTAATATTTTTAAGACAATTACTAACCATTTCATGGTCCTCTTGATATAAAATCATTAAAATAGTAATTTGATTTTGAAAAGAATCTATTTTATTCATCAGATTTATATAATTTTTTCTTTAATTAATTCCTTAAGATTTTTTGCATTTGCATCTTTTTTTGATACAATTAATCTTGTTTTAGGCAATTTTATCTTAAGATATGGATCTTTATAAGAAAGGCTATATTCATTACCTATTGATCTATATTCTGTACAATTATAGTAAACAATATTTTCTTTTTCTAAAGTTAGAAATCCATGTGCAAAACCAGATGGAATAAAAATTGATTTACAATTTTTATCTGTCAAAATAATTGAAAATACTTGACCAAACGTTTTTGATTTTTTTCTTAAATCAACAGCAATATCTAGAATTTTCCCTTTAATTACACTTATATATTTTGCTTGTGGTTTCCTAAGTTGAAAATGTAATCCTCTTAAAACATGTTTCTTTGATTTTGAAAGAATTTGAAATTTAAATTTTTTACCTATTTTATTTTCACGAAGTATTTCAATTAAATGGCCTCTTTTATCTTTATGTTTTTGTCGTTCAAATATTATTAAATCTTTAAATTTTGTTTTAAACGATTTAACCATTTAAATTAATTGTTTTAATTCTTTAATTACAATTCCTTGTTCTTCATCTGTTAAGGTTGGATACATAGGTAGTGAAAATATTTTTTTTGAATTCTCCTCTGTCTTTTTCAAACATGTGCATGATGAACAAACAAAATGTTTATACGCATCCATTATGTGGATAGGCCAAGGATAACTGATATTAAGGTGAATATCTTTTTTTAGTAAGCCCGACATTATTCTTTCTCTCTCTGGATGTGACACAACATAAATATAGTAAGCATGTTTGTTGTCCGGATGCTCAATTGGCAGTTCAATTTCAAAATCTTTTAATTCCCTATTATATCTATTTGCTATTTCTCTCCTACGATCAATCCATTCATTTAAATAAGGTAATTTTTTCAACATTATTGCTGCATGAACTTCGTCTAATCTTGAATTAGTTCCATGTTCTACTGCATAATATTTACCATTCCAATGACCTGATGACATTTTCTTTTTTTCCATTCCTAAAAATCTTATACGTTTCATTCGATCATATAATTTTTCATCATTGGTTGTAATGAAACCACCATCACCATACGCTCCAAATATCTTTGTAGGATAAAAAGAAAAACAACCAACATCACCTATAGATCCTGCTTTTTTATTTTTATATGTTGCCCCATGAGATTGAGCACAATCTTCAATTATTTTTAATTTATTTTTTTTTGCAATGTTCATTATTTCATCCATTTCACACATTTGACCATAAAGATGAACAGGGACTATTGCTTTGGTTTTATTATTAATAAAATTTTCTATTTTTGTAACATCGATTAGTGAGTACTTATTTATATCTACAAATTTTACAGACGCACCCGCATTTACAATTGCTGTTACCGTTGGCACTGCAGTGTTTGATGTTGTTAAAACCTCATCACCAGGACCAATATCAAGAGCCTTTAATGCTATTGTAATTGCATCAGTACAGTTTCCAACTCCTATTCCATACTTGGAGTCATGATAGCTAGAAAATTTTGTTTCAAACTCATCTAGTTTTGGTCCAAAAATGAGAGTTCCATTTTTAAAAACATCGTCAACTGCATTTAAAATATCGTCTCTTAATAGTTCGTATTCTTTAAGATAATCCCAAACTTTAATCATGAAGCATATAAATTACATTTTTAAATTACTTTATCAATATTAAAGCTAGCAAAAAGGTTTCTAGCTTCTATAGTGAGAAGATCTCTTTTTATAAGGTCAATTATTTGATTGTGTGACACCCATATAAAATTTTTTGCAAGAAAAACTTTATCATTTTCTTTTAAAACACGTATTAAGTTATGAGTTTCATTTTTATAAAATCTGCCACCTTCATCAGAATTAACATATTTTATTATATCTTTTTGATTTTTAAAAAAATTATAAAATCTTATATTGCTGTTTCTCGTCTTATAGTTAAAATTTTTAATAGAAATTGTAGTAGTAAATCTAGGCAAGACTAAGCCTGGTTCTTGTACAGCTTTTAATAGATAATGATTTGTATTATTTTTTTTTTTAATCAGAAAACCATTAAAAGAAATAGAATGATCACTAATAATTGGTTGATGCCATTCTTTTACCTCTCTAGAATTAGTTTTAATTCTTAAAAAAAAGATAGAAAAAAACTTTTTTTTGTTATCTGAAATTTTATTTTTAAAAATTCTCCAATTTTTTAAATCTTTGAAAGAAATAGCTTTTTTTTTAATTTGAATTCTTTTTTTTAAATCTTTTAAAATATCAATTATAGATGAGCTGTTATTAATGGGAGTATCTAAAATATTTTTTTGTATTGAGCTTGAAAGAACAGAAATCGTATCCATATTCAATAAATTTTTTTTTTTTAACAAATATTCAAGATTTTTTTTTGTAACCCAAATAAAGTTATTTAATTTCTTTATTTTTTTATTTTTTAAATCAATCAATATATTATTATTTGATTTATCATAATATCTTGTACCTTGTTCAGACAACCTCAAATTTGTAATAATTTTGGTATTTAATTTATTATTGATAAAAAAATTTAGGTACTTAGTTTTTTTTCCACCATGTTTTTGCAAATAATTGCTTTTAGTTGCTTGTACTGTAGGAGATAGTTGTATTCCTTTTATATTTCCAGGCTCTACTTTAGCTTGTAAAAGGTAATAATCGATTGATTTATAAACTTTTTTTATTATTCCTAATATGCCTACTTCCTTTTGAACTATTAATGGTTGGAACCAAAACTTATTTTTATTTTGCTGAAATCTAAATGGGACAATAGAAAAAAAACTCCTATTATAATTATAAATTTTCTTATTTTCTATTTTCCAATTTACAATATCTGCAATATTTATCTTGGATGACTTCATTAAATTTTTTTTTTTTTGAACTAAAATCCATCTATTAAGATCTGCTAATTTCATTTTAAGCCAATAATTCTTACTTTTGGAACGTGCGTAATAAATTTACCACCTCTCTTGAGGAATTTAATTTCTTTTTTTTTAATTTCTTTAAGAAAATTCCATGCACCTAAAAATGCATAATCTATATCTTTGGGTATTCCTTGATTTGAGGGTTTAATTAAAATATGTTTTCCTGGTGTATATTTTCCTTGTTTATTTTTTGTGGAGTCAAGCACATATTTAATTAAATCACTTCCTATATTACAAAAATTAAATATTGTTGCTGATTTATAAGTTGCTCCAAAGCTAATAACATTTTTTCTATTTTTTTTAAGCCTTTTTAGTAATAACTTCAGTTTAATTTTTGAATTTTTTACTCTTTTTGCAAAATTTTTATAAGTTAAAAATTTATGTAAGCCTTGTTTTAACTCTTTAGCTCTTAAAATTTTAACCTTATTTTTAATTAAATATTTAGCATTATCTTTGCAAACATAAAATCTTACAGATCCACCGTGTGTATTCAGTAATTCTACATCAAAAACTTTGAGTTTTGATTTTTTTAATAGATTTGAAATTGCTATTAAAGAAAAAACATGTACGTGCTCATCATAGAACTGATCATATGAATTCATTTGAATTACAGAACCCAAATATGGATCTTCAAATACAAAAACTCCATCATTACTTAAAGATTTATAAACTGCATCAAATGTTTCTTTTAAATCTGGAATATGAGAAATTGTATTAGCAGAATAAATCAAATCAAATTTTGATTTTTTTTTTAAAATTTTATTTGCAAGATTTTTATTCCAAAATTTTGGATATGTTAAGTATCCCATTTTTTTTGTAATTTTTGCTAAATTTAGACAAGGCTCAACAGCAATAATTTTATTTTTTTTAAAATTTTTTAAAAAAACACCATCATTACTTCCTATTTCCATCGATAGATTTGGTTTAAATCTTGATTTTAATTTATTAGCAACAGTCTTAAACGACTCATTCATTGTAATTGATTGAGAAGCTCTATGAGCATATTTATCTGTATATTGTTTTTTAGGATCAACTGGTTCTGATAGGGACACAAGATAATTTTCAGTGTTAAACATTACAGATAAGTTGTAGAAATATTCTTGTCTTATATCTTTTTTGTTAATCGAGCTTAAATATGAGTTTGTAATTGGTTGATTTAATAAGTCTAAAAATTTTTTTTTCATTATAGTTAATAATTTAAATTTTATTTGTTGGTGTTATATATTATAAATTAATACAAATAATCAAGAATCTTTGTAATGTTTAATAATTAACAAAGCTTAAATTAACATTATTCTAGATTACCAATAAATGTAATTTATAAGTTATGAGATTTAAAGATACAAAACAAAGGATTGTAATTACAGGTGGCGATGGAAGATTTGCTCAAGTTCTTAAAAAATCAAAACTAAAATTAAATATTCTTTATCCTAACAAAAAAAATCTTAACATATTAAAAATTAAATCAATTACCGATTACTTAAAAAAAACTAAGCCCAAATATCTTATTCATGCTGCGGCATTATCAAGACCAATGAAACTTCACGATAGTCAAATTTCAAAAAGTATTGATTTAAATATTATTGGTACCTGCAACATTGTAAAAGTATGTTCTCAATTAAAAATTAAATTAATATATTTTTCTACTGGATATGTATATGAAGGCAAAACTGGTAATTATAAAGAAGAGGATCCCATACTTCCTGTAAATAACTATGCTTGGTCAAAATTAGGTGGAGAATGTGCTGTAAAACTTTATAAAAATTCATTGATTTTAAGAATTACAATGTGTGAGAAACCATTCATACATGAAAGTGCTTTTTATGATGTTAACACAAATTTTATTTTTCATGACGAGGTGGTAAAATTTATTCCCAAAATATTAAATAAAAAGGGGATTTTAAATGTTGGAGGTAAAACACAATCTGTCTATAATTTTGCAAGAAAAACAAATGTGAATGTGAAAAAAATATCTGGAATAAAACTATTTCCTGCTAACCCTTCTATGAATATCTCAAAACTTAAAAAGATTATAAAAAAAATTTAGTGATATTAATTATTCTAGTGATAATATAAAAAATTAATTTATTAATAAAATTTAAATCAAGCGCCTGTAGCTCAATTGGATAGAGCGCTTGGCTACGGACCAGGAGGTTCTGGGTTCAACTCCTAGCAGGCGCACCACTAATAAAGGTAAATATGTTTAATTGGTTTTTTAAATCTTCTTTGCAAAAATCTGTGATTTATTTCTTTATAATCGTAGTTATAATCTTAATATTTTTAACCTTAATATTATAATAAAACTATGACCAAAGAATTTGAACAAATAAGTATTAAACCCGGTTTTATGAAACACAATGGAGGTGTTTTATTCAGAACAATATCTGATACAGAATATGAATTTAAATCTACAATTAATAACAATCATTTAAATGCTGCTGGAATAACTCACGGTGGTTATTTATCGGCTTTAATTGATGCTGGGGCGGGAACCGCAGCCCACAGAGCTTCTGGTAATGCACCCTGTGTAACAATTTCTTTAGATTTAAAATTTATTGGTGCTTCCAAAGTAGGTGATGAAGTTACAGGGTTCACAAAGATATTAAAAAAAACAAACACACTTGTATTCTTATTTTGTGAATTAAGATGTAATGACAAAATCATTACTTCCGCCTCTGGAGTTTGGAAAATTTTAAAAGTTAAACCTTCAAATTTAGGTCCAGGTGGTTAATTATTCTTTTCTTCTGTAATTCAAGTAACCAAAAATTATTAAAAGCAAAATTGCAATAGGATAAATAACACCCTTATTTGGTCTGTTTGAATTTTCTATTTTTAATTCGCTTATGAAGTCACCCATTTCAAACCCACTTTTTTTAGCTTCTCCATTCCATTTTAAATTATCAACGATAATTTTATTTTCTTTTTTTACTAAACTAATTCCATAATCTTCTAAATTATATTCTTTTTCAAATGTATTTTTATTAATTACAAATAATTTGTATCTTTCTCCATATGGACTGGGTCTTGTAATTTTAAATCGCACTTCCTTTTTTGGATCTAATATAACCGAATTAATTGCACTAATATTTTGATAATTATATTTAGGATAAAATTTATTAAGAACAAACTCAGGGGATAATAATGAGAGAGAAATTATTAAAAAAATAACTATTTCATACCATTTTAATTTATTAATGAACCAGCCTTGCGTTGCTGAAGTAAATACTAATATTCCAGCTAAAGAAGTGATAATAACAACTAATGCATGCCAAATATTTTCTACTCCTATTAAAAGTAATTCATGATTAAATAAAAAAACAATTGGTAGTATTCCTGTTCTCAAGCTATACCAAAATGCTTGGAGACCAGTTTTTAAAGGATCGCCTCCTGAAATAGCGGCAGCGGCATAAGATGCAAGACCCACAGGAGGTGTTACGTCTGCCATTAAACCAAAATAAAACACAAATAAATGAACTGCTATTAATGGAAAAATAAATCCTGACGCATTACCAACATCAACTAAAACTGTTGCCATTAAGGAGGCAACAACCACATAGTTTGCTGTTGTTGGTAAACCCATTCCTAATAATAAACATAGTATTATTGTTAAAAATAATAATATTGAAACATTGTCTTTTGCAATTGACTCGATAACTATAATTAAGTTTGTACTTAGTCCTGTTGATCCAACAGCTCCAACTATTATACCAGCTGTTGCTATAGCAATTCCAACACCAACCATATTTAAAGCACCTTTTTCAAAACCTACAATAGTTTGATTAAACCAAACTTTAAGTGAGTTTTTTAAATTCTCACCTTTAATAGTTAAATAAATTAAATTAACAAAAATAAGTGAAATAGTTGCGTAAAAAATAGAATAAGAGGCGGTAAACCTAAGGTAAACCAGCATATAAATTAATACAAAAATAGGTATCAAAAAATGAAGACCAGAAAAAAATGTTTTTTTCAAATTTGGCACATCTTTTTCTTCCATTCCTTTTAAATTTAATTTTAAAGCTTCTAAGTGAGAAATATAAAAAAGTGCTACGTATGAAATTATAGCAGGTAAAAAAGCATGCTTCACAATTTCAAAATAGGTAACCCCAATAAAACTTGCCATTACAAAAGCTGCAGCTCCCATTACAGGTGGCATCAATTGACCATTAACAGAAGATGAAACCTCAATAGCACCAGCTTTTTCTTTTGAAAAACCAGTTTGCTTCATAATTGGAATAGTGAAGGTTCCTGTGGTAACTGTGTTAGCTATGGATGAGCCAGAAATTAAACCTGTCATTCCTGAGCCTAGAATTGCTGCTTTAGCTGGTCCACCTCTCATTTTTCCCACCATTGCAAAAGCTAAGTCTAGGAAATATTTTCCCCCTCCTGCTGTTTCTAATAGGGCACCAAACAGAACAAATAAAAAAATAAAATCTACAGAAACACCAATTGGAATTCCAAATATAGCTTCTTGATCAAGCCATTGAAAGCCAACTAATCTATTTAGCGAAAGACCCCCATGTGAAATAATTTCTGGAGCATATCTTCCAAAATAAGAAAATAACAAAAAACAAACAGCGATGATAACAAGTGGTAAACCTATTGCTCTTCTAGTTGCTTCGAGCAAAATCAAAATACCAAGGCTACCAATAATTAACTCTACTGGTAATTTAAAACTATCTCCTATTAAAATAGCTAAAAGAACACCCCCTCGATCAACTAATTGATCATAAAAAAAATAGATATAAAAACATGAAAATGCTCCCATAATACTGATGAAAATATCAATTACAGAAATTTTTTTTCCTTTTGAAATTGGGTAAATTAAAAATGCTAAAGTTAATGCAAAACCTAAATGGATTGCTCTAGCTGGTAATCCTTTAAACATTCCAAAATTAAAAATAAAAGGAAATGGAGACGCATACCAAAGCTGAAATAACGACCAGATAATTGCTATTGCTGCAACAATCTTTAAATGTAACCCTTTAAGATTTTTTGTAGGAGATAAATCTTCATTAATTTTATCTTTGACTTTTTCACTTAAGCTTTGGGTCATAAAGAAGATGATACCTTATTATAAAAAAAAGGCCCGATTAAAAATCAGGCCTTTTAAATAATTAAGAGCTTAGATTACATTAATCCAGCTTCTTTATAGTATTTGATTGCACCTGGATGTAGTGGAGCAGATAAACCATCTTTAATCATATTTTTCTTTTCCAAAAATCCAAAAGCTGGATGTTGTTTTTTGAAATCATCAAAATTTTCCATTACAGCTTTTACAACTAGATAAACAAGCTCCTCAGAAACATCAGCAGAGGTTACTACGGTAGCTTTTACACCAAATGTAGTTGCATCTTTTTTTTGTTTTGTATAAGTCCCTTTAGGAATTACAGCTTGTGCATAATAATCAGCACCATCTATTAAACCTTGAACTTCTGGCCCTGTTAAGTTGATCGGTGATGCTTTTGCTGCACAAGTTGCAGCTTGTTCCATGGCTCCATTAGGAAATCCTACAGAATAACCAAAAGCATCAATTTTACCATCACACAAAGCTTTTACTTGTTCTGATGAAGTTAATTCAGTAGTTGATTTAAAGAAACTATTATCAACTCCCATTGCTTTCATAAGCTCTTCCATTGTCCCTCTTTGACCAGAACCTGGGTTACCAATATTAACAACTTTTCCTTCTAAATCTGAAAAGTTTTTAACTTTAGCTTTTTTTCTAGCCCAAATTTGAAAAGGTTCGTTGTGAACTGAGAATACAGCTCTTAAATCACTGTATTGTTTTCCTTCCCATTTACTAGAACCGTTTACCGCATGATACTGCCAGTCAGATTGTGCAACACCAAATTGAAATTCACCAGCTGCTATTTGACCAATGTTGTAGTTTGATCCGCCAGTTGATGGTGCTGTACATCTGTAAGCTTTAGCTGTACCTTTTTTTCGTCCATGCTCAGCACTTATTGCTGATTTGTGTAACATTTTACAAATAGCGTTACCTGTTTGGAAATAAACCCCAGTAGGTCCACCAGTTCCTATCGTAAAGAACTCTGCTGATTTCGCTACATTAGTTAAAGATAGTGATGCAACTAAAATCAGTAAAGCACTAGACAGAGATGTAATTATTTTTTTCATTTATTTTCCCCCTCTATATCGTTTTTTTTATATCCTAATTTAATAGTAATTAATTGGGTATGTATAGCGAGATTTTATACTGATTCAGACCACTTTTTTAACTTATCAACACCTTCAATAATTTTAGGTGCAAATTCGTTTATAGTATCGTTATCAATTTTTTTGTTGTCATCAATTTTATTCATAAATTTTTGGCCATCAAAATCAGTAAAGCTCAATCTTGCTAGCATTTTATTTTGATCAAAACCAAAATCAGATCCTGGTAACAGAGCTACACCTGTATCGTTTAATATACTATCACACATGTCGGCTGAAGAATTAAATTTTTTATTTAAAAACTCTGGCATTAAATAAAACCCTCCTTGAGGCTCATTAATTAAAACTTTATTAGATCTTAAATTATTATAAACATAGTTACCAACAGCACTTAAAATATTTTTTGATTTATTAATATATTGTGAGTGATCATTCTTGTAAGCTTTTATTGCTGCGTATTGAATAGGTGCGCTAACAGCAGAAAAGGTCTCGCTTGCTAACACATTAATCATATTTTTTATTTCCATTAAAGAGTTTGGAACTAAAAAATAACCCAATCTCCATCCACCAGCCCCACACCATTTACTTAATCCCGTACTCACAATTGTTTTTTCAGGACAAAAATTAGAAATAGATTGATAATTTTCTTTAAAACTTAACTCTGAATATATTTCATCAGATAAAATAATAAGATTATATTTTTTAGCAATGATAGATATTTCTTCTAAATTTTCACAGATTTGACCAGATGGATTATTTGGTGAATTTAAGAATAATAAATAATTTTTACTTTTATCTTTTGAAATAATTTTTTCAATTTCTATACCTGTTGGAAACCAATTATTCTCTCTTTTTGTTTGTAAAATTTGTATTTTATTTCTACCTAGTATTGCCTGAGGTGCATATGAAACCCAACTAGGTGCAGGCAAAATAATTTCTCCATCAAAAACTACATGCAGCAAAAACATTAATTCTTTAGAACCAGGTCCAATAATCACATTTTCAGATTTATAATTATAATTTTTTTTATTTGATGTATAGTTTGCAACTACCTCTCTAAGTTCAGACAAGCCTTGCATTGGTAAATATTTATTTTGATGCGCATTCTTTTTTAACTCATCTACAACATCTTCTGGTACCTTGAATGGTGATTGTCCAAATCCGAATTTAAAGATTTTTTTACCTTGTTCTTCTAGTTTGCTAGAGGTTTCATTAATTAAAAGTGTAGAGGAAGGCTTTAAATTTTTGACTAGGTTTTTTAACATTTTTTTTTTGTAAATTACTATTATAGAATTAATCTTAATTATGCTAATCTAGCTATAATTAATAAGTAAAATGAGAACTTTTTATCCTCCGATTCGGTCATGTTTTAGTCTATTTTTGTTCTTTAACACCAACAATATCTGGTAGGTAAAAAAAAAGATATACCAAAGATAGAAATGCTTAAACACAAAATTACAGCTGTTCTGGGACCTACTAATACAGGTAAAACTCACCTTGCTATAGAAACAATGCTCTCCTTTGACTCTGGCATGATTGGTTTTCCACTTAGATTATTAGCTAGAGAAGTTTATGACAAAGTAATTAAGAAAATTAGTCTAGATAAAGTTGCTCTAATTACAGGTGAAGAAAAAATTATTCCAACTAATGCAAAATATTTTTTGTGCACAGTTGAATCAATGCCTATTGATAAACATTTAGAATTTGTTGGGGTTGATGAAATTCAAATGTGTGCCGATCATGAAAGAGGACATATTTTTACTGATAGGTTACTAAACATGAGAGGTGAAAAACTTACAATGCTTATGGGTTCCAATACTATTAAAAATATAATTTCAAAATTAGATGGAGACATAGAATTTATAAACAGAGAGCGTTTATCAAAACTTACATATTCAGGTCATAAAAAAATTTCAAGAATAAATAGAAAAACAGCTATAATTGCTTTTTCAGCAGAAGAGGTTTATGCGATAGCAGAGCTTATAAGGCGGCAAAAGGGTGGCGCTGCAATTGTAATGGGATCACTAAGTCCTAAAACAAGGAATGCTCAAGTAGAGCTATATCAGTCTGGTGATGTTGATTTTTTAGTAGCAACTGATGCTATAGGAATGGGAATCAATATGGATTTAGATTATGTATATTTTTCTAATCTCAAAAAATTTGATGGTAAAAAATTAAGAAAACTTAACATATCAGAAATTGGCCAAATTGCGGGTAGAGCTGGAAGATATCTAAATGATGGAAGTTTTGGAGTTACTGGTGAATGCAAAGAAATTACAGCTGAGGATGTAGAGCTATTAGAAAATCATAATTTTGAAGAAATAAAAACTTTATTTTGGAGAAACCCAATTCTAAATTTTAATAATCCATTTAGCTTAATTAAGTCTTTAGAAGAAAAACCTCAAATGGGATGGTTAAGAAAAATTCATGAATGTGAGGATGAAAGGGCTCTTAAATATTTTTTAAAAGATAAGAATTTAATTAATTTAAAATTTGATAAAAAAATACTCAGTCTTCTATGGGAATGCTGTCAAATACCAGATTTTGTAAAAAAAACTTATGGAAATCATTATGAGGTTATTGGCAGTGTTTTTAAATTGTTAAACAGCAAAAAGGGAAGAATAACTGATGAATTTATGAGATTGCAGTTAATAAAGTTAGATAAATTAGAGGGAAATGTCGATTCTTTATCAAATAGAATTGCAAATGTTAGGACATGGTCTTATGTTTCAAATAAAAATAATTGGATAGAAAATCAAGACTATTGGATTGAAAAAACAAAACATTTAGAAGATAGGCTTTCAGACAGACTTCATGAGGAACTTACAAAAACATTTATTGATAAAAGAGCCAGTGTTCTTGCAAGAGGTTTAAAACAAGATATGGAATTTAAAACAGAAATTTTAGAAAATAATAATGTTATGATTGATGATCAGTTTATAGGAAAAATAAATGGTCTGAAATTAGAATTAGATTTAAAAAAAGGAGCACTAGAGACAGATATTAAGTCATTAAAGAAAGCTGCAAGACAATCAATCGGACCAGAACTTGAAAAAAGAATTCAAACTATTATTGACACAGGTTTAATTGAATTAAATGATGATTTCAAAATTTACTGGAATAACTTTCCGATAGCAAAACTATCTACCGGAAATAATTATTTAAATCCCAATTTTGATCTTTTAATTGATGAAATTGTTGAAACAAATCAAAAAAAAAAGCTAGGTGAATACATTAATAAATGGATACAAAATAAAATTAATACAGTTCTTAAGAATTTAATTGATTTAAAAAATCTTAATGAAAATAATTCTTCAATTAAAGCTTTGGCCTATCAGCTATATGAAAATAATGGTGTGCTTAAAAGAGAACAAGTGTCAGAATATCTGAAAATTCTTGGACAAAACGAAAGAAAAATTTTGAGAGAAATTGGTGTAAAATTTGGACGATATCATATTTTTTTATATCAGTTGATTAAACCTGAAGCAGTGTCATTAAGAACATTACTGTGGAAAAATTTTCATCAAAAATATTTTAATTTAAAACCACCAACTTTTGGCTTAAATTTTTTTGATGACAAAGAATCTAAAAATAAAAATTTTATGCTTCTTTGTGGCTTTGAAAAATTTGATACTTTATTTGTAAGAATAGATATTTTAGAAAGACTATTTATGTTAATAATAAATTCTTCAAACTCAAAAGAAAATAAGGAAATAAAGATGACACCAGAAATGCTTAATCTATTAGGCTGCAGTAAAGAAAATTTTAAAAAACTTTTAGAGAAAATGGGATATAAGGTATTTGACAAGAATGAAGAGACATTTTTTAAATATAATCCTAATAAAAAATATAAAAAAATATTAAAACAAAAAACCTCAGTTGAAAACCCATTCAATGTTTTAAAAAATTTAAACCTAAGATAATCTCAATGTTTTTTAATAAAAAAAATAACAAAGTTGATACTAATTTTTTAACCAAAGTTTGTGCATTATTAATTCATGCAGCTAAAATAGACGAAAATTATACAGAAAATGAGGAAACAATTATCAAAAAAACCCTTTTAGAACTAGGCTGTTCTGAGGACGATCTGTACAAAACAATCAAAGATGCAAAAACTATTGAAGAAAATTCAAATCAAATTTTAGATTTTACAAAAGAAGTTAAGAATATGACAGAAGATGATAAAATAAAAATTGTCGAGGCTTTATGGTCAATTATTTATTCAAATAAAGATGCGGATATGTATGAAACAAATTTAATGAGACGTCTTGCTGGTCTCTTATATATTGACAATAAAACTATGGGTAATATTAAAGACAAAATAAAAAATCAAAATTTATAGTGACTTATATTGTAAACGATAAATGTATTAAGTGTAAATTGACTGACTGTGTTGATGTTTGTCCAGTTGATTGTTTTTATGAAGGTAAAAATATGCTTGTAATTAAACCGGATGAGTGTATAGATTGTGGCGTTTGCGAGCCAGAATGCCCAGTAGATGCCATAAAAGCAGACACTGAGCCTGGTAGTGAAAAATGGTTAGAAATTAATAAAAAGTTTTCAGAAATCTGGCCTAATATAAACGAAAAAAAAGATCCGCTTACGGATCATGAAAAATTTAAAAATGAGCAAAATAAGTACGAAAAATATTTTAAAGAAAATCTTTAAAGGTAAGGCTGAAAAAAAAGTGAAAAAAAAAGTAGCTAAAAAAAAAGTATCTAAAAATAAAAAAATTATAAAAACTAAAATCAAAAAAACAAAAAAAGTAACTACAAAAAAAACTAAAGTTGTTGCAAAAAAGATTCCTGCTAAAAACATTAAAATTAAAAAAACTGATAAGATAATTTCAAAAGAAGAAGTAAAATCGGATAATCTTAGAATTTCAAAAGGTAACGAGATAAAACCTGAAATCAAAAAAGTAAAAAAACAAGAAACTGAAAAAAGAGAATACAAAATTAAAGATTATATTGTTTACCCTAAACATGGCGTGGGTCAGATAACTGAATTCAAGAAGATTAATATTGGTGGAATAGATGTGGAAACCTATGTAATAAAATTTGAAAAAGATAAAGCTAACGGTATGGTTCCAGTTAACAAGCAATCGCACCTAAGACCTTTAGCAACAATTAATCAAGTGAATAAATGTATATCTATTCTTAAAAGTAAGCCTAAAATTAAAAGATCTATGTGGAGTAGAAGAGCACAAGAATATGAAGCAAAAATTTCATCAGGTAAAATTTATGAATTAGCAGAAGTTGTAAGAGATTTAAATAAAGGAGATGATCTTATGGTTGACCAATCTTATAGTGAAAGACAATTATTTGAAAAAGCTTATGAAAGAATTTTATCTGAATTTCAAATCATACTTAATACATCATTAGAAGATACTCAAAAAAAACTTGATAAAGCTCTAAAGAGAAATCTTGGAGGGCAAGCTCAGCCAATATCAACAGCTCAAAAAACACCTACAACAGATTTGCCTGTTGAAGAGCCTGTTAGCGATACAGATGAAAATTTAGACGAATAAAAAAAACGCCTCTCATAAGAATTGTAATGAGAAGCGTTTTTTATAAAGATAAGATATTTACTATCTTTTTCTTCTTTTAGCTTTTTTAGCCTTTTTAGCTTTTTTCTTAGTTTTCTTTGCTGCTTTTCTTTTAGTTTTTTTAGCAGCTTTTTTTCTTTTCTTAGGCATCTTTAGCTCCCTGTTTAAGTTAAACGAATCAAATTGATTCGTTATTACTATATTTTTATTTTTTTATACAAGTTATGTCAATTCTTTAATTAAAACTTAAATTTAAAAAATTTATTTTCTTTTTTATTTTTGTTTTATTTTTATTTATTTAATTTTGTTAATGTTTATGCGGATAATATACGTTTTATAAAATATAATTTAATAAAGTTTTTCTAACTGATTTTTATATTTTTCTATAACTTTTTTTCTTTTTACTTTCATTGTCGGTGTCATCAAACCATTTTCTATAGAAAAATTTTCATTTATTAATTGAATTCTTTTTATTTTTTCTAACAAAGTTAATTTTTCATTTATTTTTTCAATTACATTATTTATTTTCTCCTTATCGTTTAAAAAATCTTTACTAGGCACAATTAAAGCAACCAAATAGTTTTTTTTATCTCCATAAACCATACATTGATCAATTTCTGGTTCATTAGTAATCAAATTTTCAATTTTAGCTGGTGAAATATTGTCTCCTCCTGCAGTAACAATAATATCTTTTTTTCTATCAGTAATTTTTAAATAACCGTCTTCTGGATCTATTTCTCCTATGTCTCCTGTATAAAGCCATCCATCATTAATTGCTTTATCCGTTTCTTCTTTATTATTCCAATAACCCAACATTACATTTTCACCTTTAACTAAGATTTCTCCATCATCAGCAATTTTAACTTGGTTTCCTTTAAAAGGAGGGCCAACTGTTTCTACTTTTATTTTATGTATAGGATTGCAACTTACTACTGGTGATGTTTCTGTTAAGCCATAACCTTGGAGAGTGGGTAATCCTACAGAATTCAAAAATTCTCCTATTTCTTTGTCTAGAGCTCCACCGCCTGAAACGAAAGCTTTTAAATTTCCGCCGAACTGTTTTTTTATTTTTTTTCTAACTAATTTATCAACTACGAAATTAAGTAATTTTTCAAAAAATGTCATTTTTTGATTTAATAGTTTTTTTCTTCCTAAACGAAGAGTTGCTTCAATTAATTTTGCTTTAAAACCTGTCTGCTTTTTTAAATTCATGTTTATTTTATTGTAAAGGTTTTGGTAGAACCTTGGAACAGCTGTCATAATTGTGGGTTTTGCTTCAGAGATATTTTCTAAAAGTTTTTCTATTTTTTCTGCATAGAATACTTTTGCACCTACTGCTATCTGTGCAAATTGAACACAATGCTCATAAGAGTGTGAAAGAGGAAGCCACGTTAAGAATACTGGTCTCGAGTTAAATAATGGTTTCATAATTTCGCATGCTCCTTCGAGATTATTTAAAATTCCACCATGACTTAAAATTACTCCTTTAGGATTACCTCCAGTCCCAGAAGTATAAATAATACATGCAGGAGAATTTCTTTTTAATTTATTATTTTCAATTTTGTCTTCTGCTAATAAATTATTCATTATAATTGAATTAAAATCTAAATATTTTTCTTTGTTAATTATATTTAAACTATTTGTTACCTTGGCTTTTTCATCCAAAGTAATAACTTTTTTGATAAAGTCTTTTTTATTAATTGAATTATTTAATTTTTTTAACATTTCATTATTTGAAACAACAACTAAGCTAGGTTCACAATCTTCTATCAAGTACTTATAATCATCTTCTGTATAAGTTGTGTAAGCTGGAACTGTAATTCCACCAGCTACCATAATAGCTAAATCAGAAATAAACCACTCTGGTCTGTTCTCCGAAACTAAAAGACATCTATCTCCTTCTTTTATATTTTTTTTAATAACTTTTGATAATTTTAAAATATTCTTTTCAGTTTGTTCCCATGTGTATATTTTTTTATTGCTTGGGTTTAGCCATTCTAAAAAAATATCTTTTTTATTTTGTTTATTTGCTTGATTAACAAATAATTCGATCAAATTATTTAAATTATTTAAATTCATAGTTACTTGGTGGGCGAAGAGAGAATCGAACTCTCACTTCTTGCGAAACACGATTTTGAGTCGTGCGCGTCTACCAGTTCCGCCACTCGCCCTAGTTATTCAATTAAATTATATTTAAATAGTATAAGAACTAAATTTATATTAAAACCAAAAAATGTTTCAAACACTTTACAAAAAATGTTTAAAATTAGCCGCACATAAAAGTTCTAATTTTTATTTAGGGCTTGTATCTTTTGTAGAAAGTTCTTTTTTTCCTATACCTCCAGATGCAATGATAATCCCAATGGTTATTGCAAAAAAAAACGAATATTTGAAAATATTTTTAATAGCGTCAATATTTTCAGTTCTGGGAGGAATCTTTGGATATTTGATAGGTTATTTATTTTTTGATTTAGCAATGTATGTAATCGAATTTTATGGTTATCAAGATAAAGTTGAAAATTTAAAATTAAGCATGTCTCAAGGGAGTGGTTTCCTCGCATGGCTGAGTATTCTTTTTTTAGCTGGCTTTACTCCATTACCTTATAAAGCTTTTACGATTTCAAGTGGTTTAATTGGTTTTAATCTTCCTATTTTTATAATTGTTAGCTTAATTTCAAGAAGTCTGAGATTTTTTATAGTTGCCTATTTGTCTTATAAATTTGGAGAATTATTTACAGAGTACATGGAAAAACATGGATCAAAATGGTTCACCATAATTGGAATTATTATAGTTATAATATTTATTATTATTTATTTATTTTTAAAATTTAATGTTTGAGATTAACAAAACAATTACATTAAAGTTAATTTTTTTAATTAGCATTATAGCTTTATCTTCAGCATTTTTTATTGAATATGTTTTAGGTCATCAACCTTGTAACTTATGTGTACTGGAAAGAATTCCATACCTATTAGCATTAATAATTATTGTATTAAATTATAAATTTATTAATCTTGAAAAATATTTCATTCTTTCTCTTATTTTAATTTTTTTAGCTGCTACTATTTTATCTTTATATCATTTAGGTATTGAGCAAGGTTTTATTGAAGAATCATTGGTTTGCGATTTAAAAAATGGCTCCAATTTACTATCAAAAGAAGACATATTAAGACAGTTACAAGAAAAGAATGTAAGCTGCAAAGATGTTACATTTAAAATTTTAGGATTATCGCTTACAAGTTACAATATTATAATATCAATATTAATAGTTTATTTTACAACAAGAGCTTATTTAAGTTATGGCAACAATAAATAAAAAGAAAATAGAAGAATTTATTAGAGTTGATCATGCTGGGGAGCGCGGTGCTGTTAAAATTTATGAAGGACAGTTGCTTGCTCTAAACACATTAGTTAAAGATGAAACTTTAAAAAAAACAATTGAAGAAATGAAAGTTCATGAAAAAGAGCATTCTGATTTTTTTGAAGAAGAAATTAAAAAAAGAAATATAAAACCGACAAAATTTTTACCCTTATGGGATTTATTAGGTTTAGGATTAGGTTTTGGTTCAACTTTACTTGGTAAGAAAGCGGCTATGCTTTGCACTGCTTCTGTTGAAGAAGTGATAGATGAGCATTATTTAAACCAAATAAAACAACTTGATAATAGTGAACCAAAACTTAAAAAAAAAATAATTAAATTTAGAGAAGATGAATTAAGTCATAAAGATATCGCCTATGAAAAGGGCGCTACAAAAGAAGGCCCATACTCTATATTAGATAAAATTATTAAAACTGGGTCAAAAATTGCAATAAATATTTCTGAGAAAATTTAAGACTCTAACTCTACATCCCAATATAAGTAATCCATCCAGCTTTTATGTAAAAAATTTGGTGGAAAATTTTTACCATTTTTGTGTAGATCCTCTGTTGATGGTCGATAAGGGTGCTGATGCAACTTCATATCTGAATGTTTTAATAGTTTTCCACCCTTTTTCACATTGCATGCAGAACAAGCTGTTACAACATTATCCCAATTAGTTTCGCCTCCTTTTGATCTAGGTAATAGATGATCAAAAGTTAACTCTTCATTGCTTCCACAATATTGACAGGAAAATTTATCTCTTAAAAACACATTAAATCTAGTAAAACTTGGTTTGCTTTGAGGAACAATATAATCCTTTAATGCGATGACACTTGGTAATTTCATATTAAATGATGGGCTCCTTATAGTTCTATCATAATTACTAACAATAATAACTCGATCAAGAAAAACTGATTTAACAGTATCCTGCCATGACCATAAAGACAAAGGGTAGTAGCTCAAAGGTCTATAGTCTGCATTGAGTACTAGCGCAGGGCACTTTTCTAATGAAACATTTTGTTCAATAAAATTGTTCATTAACTAATTTTAACTTAGTTAAACAACTTTATCAATAATAAGAGATGTTAAATTTTTTTAAAATAAAATTTAAAGCTGTACTTGATGCTTCAATAGGAATATGATGATCACAATTTTTTATTAATAATGTATCAACTTTAACGTTGTTTCTAATTAAAAAATCTTTTGCTTCCAATAAATGTGTTGATGGGACAATTTGATCAACTTCACCATGAATGAGTAATGTTTCGGTATTATTTTTGATTCTACTTTTTAAATCTTTTTGATTTATTATTTTTCCAGAAAAGCCAACTATACATGAAAATTTTTCTTTAAATGTAAGACCAACATTTAAAGACATCATGCATCCCTGACTGAATCCTGATAAACAGATTTGATTATTTGATAACTTGAACTCTTGTTTTATTTCATTAATAAATTTTTTTAAAACTTCTTCAGCTTTGATAGATTGTTCTAATATGTAATCAGTATCCTCTTTTGTTAAATCAAACCATTGATAACCAGAAGGATTTATAGCGCATGGCTCATGACCATTCGGACAAACAAAGACTGTATTAGGCATATGTCTTTTCCAGTTTAAAGATAGCATGCTTATATCCTTTCCATCACCTCCATAACCATGAAGCAAAACAATAGCATTTTTAATTTCAACACCGTTTTCTGGTTTAATAATTATTGAATCTAGGCAAAATGTCATAGTTGATAAATTATGTTTTTTATTTCAAAAAACAATCTAAAATAAAAATATGATTTCAGGAATATTTGTAAAAGTTTTATCAATAGCTCTTTTGATTGCTGTGGCAATAGTTTTAATTTTAGGCATAGGTACTCTTTTTAAAGGTGGAGAAACTAGTAAAAAATATTCAAACAAATTGATGCAATTAAGAATTCTTCTGCAATTTATAGCTATTCTTGCTCTGGTTGGCTTTGCTTACTTTTTTAAAAATTAGTTATATTTTTTTATCCAATTAACAAAATTTTTATCTTCAAAATCAATTGAACCTATTATTCTAGCAAATTCTTGACCCTCTTTATTAATTAGAATTGTTGTAGGGACACCTCTTAAAGTAAACATTTTTGCTAATGTACTAGGTGGATCAAAATAAGGTTCAAAATTTTTAATGTTAAGATCTATAAAAAATTTATTAACTTTGTTTAAAGTTTCTTTCCCAATATTAATTGGAAAAATTTTTATTTTATACAATTCTGCATTAGCTTGAAGTTTATCTAAAGATGGCATTTCTTCTTTACAAGGTTCACACCAGGTCGCCCAAAAATTCAATATTAATAAGTTGCCAGTATATTCATTGATATTAATTTTTTGATCATTTTTGTCTAAAAAAATAACATTATCATATGTTTTTGGTGTTTTATGGATTACAATATTTTTAATACCAGGCAGTTCTTCAGCTACAACATTTGTTATCAAAAAAATAAATATTATTAAAAATCTCATGTTAAATAGGTATAATTAAATATCATGGTAAAAAATAAAAACAACCAAGCAATCTGGAACACGCGGATAAAAAAAAATGCATCAAGTTTGTTTCAAAAAGTCGGTAATTCAATAGATATTGATAAAAGACTCTATAAAGAAGATATCCAGGGATCAATTGCTCATGTTGAAATGCTTTTTAAACAAAAAATAATTTCATTTAAAATAAAAAATAAAATTATTTATGGACTAACAAAAATTGATAAGGAAATCACAAAAAATAAATTTGAGTTTAATAAAAAATATGAAGATATTCATATGAATATCGAAAAGAGACTATTTCAAATTATAGGTGAAGAAGCTGGTTATGTTCACACTGCAAGATCAAGAAATGATCAAGTAATTACTGATTTTAAAATTTGGATGAAAAATTCAACCAAAGAAATAAATAATAATATTAATAAAGTTATTAAGAGCACAATCAAGTTAGCTGAAAAAAATGTTGAGACTATCATGCCTGGATTTACACATCTTAAAAATGCCCAAGCTATCTCTTTCGCACATTATTTAATGTCTTATGTAGAAATGTTTAATAGAGACAAAAATAGATTTTCTAATAATTTAAAGAGTTTAAATGAAAATCCCCTAGGTGTTGCAGCTTTAGCAGGAACATCATTTAATATAGATAGAAATTATACAACCAAAAAACTTGGTTTTAAAATCCCTACAAACAATTCTATTGATACAGTTTCAGATAGAGATTTTGTTTTAGATTTTTTATACGCTTCATCTGTGTGTGCTATGCATATTTCTAGAATTGCTGAAGAGTTAATTATTTGGAGTTCTGATGGTTTTAACTTGATCAATTTATCTGATAAAGTTGTTACTGGATCATCGATAATGCCACAAAAGAAGA
>CABXEK010000002.1 GCA_902511185.1 uncultured Pelagibacteraceae bacterium
ATTTACTTAAATTATTTATTAACATTTTTTTGTTCTTTAATTATAAATAAAAATTTAAACAATATATTGTTTTACTTATTTAAATCATAATATATAAATTTTTCTTTCATCAAATGAATAATAAAAAACGAATTTACTTAGAAATTGAGTCAAAAAGACGTGAATTATATTCAAGAATCTATTTTGCAATTAAAGCAGCAAAAAAAAATTTTTCCGTAGTTATTTCAAAAAAATCAAGATTATACGAAAATTTGAAGGGTAATCTTCAAAAAGGCCATGTTATTTTAAAATCAGCATCAATTGGGCCAGAAAAAACGATAAAATTTTTAAAAAAATTTGATCATAAAGTATATGCATGTGATGAAGAGGGTGCATTATTAATTAATGTGCTTGATACAAGCGAAAGAGTAACTAACAATAGTGTAGAAAGTTTAAAAAATTATTTTTGTTGGGGAAAAAAAGAGTTTCTTTTTATCAAAAATAGAAAAAAAAAAATCAAATCAAAAAACATAGAAATTACTGGAAATACAAGAATTGAGTTATTGAAAAAAAAAAATCTTTATATTTACAAGCCTCAAATAAATAAAATTAAAGATCAGTATAAAAAATTTAACTTATATTTAACTTCTTTTCATCGATATAACTCAATAAATGACAACATCTCTATTTTAAAAAATAATAAATTAGAAGTTAGAAATTTATTTAACAAACATAATAAAAAAGAAATTATTAAAATAAGAAAAAGAGTTATAGAAATACAAAAAAAGAACTTTGAAAAAACAATAGAATTTTTTAGATCTTATGAAAATAGTGAATTAAATATACCTTTAATTATAAGACCACATCCTGCAGAAAATATACAAGTTTACATGGATATGATTAAAAACTTCAAAAAAATAAAAATTTGCTTTGATTATTCAAGTACAAATGCATGGATCTTAGCAAGTGAAAAAGTTATATCATGCAATTGTACTGCTCAAGTTGAAGCTTTTATAATGAACAAACCATCTATTAATTTGATGCATTATAATGACAAACATTTGGAACTTAAGGAAGTATTAATGTGTTCAATAAATGTAAAAAAAAATAAGGAAGCAATCAACTTATTAAAATTATCAAATAAAGAAATTAATAAAAAAATTAATCGAAAATTAATCTTAAAAAAACTTAATGAAACCTTCTGTAATATCAAAAGCAATACATGTGCAGTTCAAAATATGATTAATATTTTATCAAAAAATAAAAACTTTATTGATTATAATAAAGATAAAAAGACTAACTGGTATTATTTTTACTATTTTATGATTAGAAATTATTTAAAAAGTAAAATTTATAACTTTTTACACAGTAAGAAAGATATGAAAAGAAATTCACAAAAAATTGATGGGATAATTTTAGAAGAGGTTGTTGATTTAATAAAACAGTTTTCGAAAAAAGATTTTGATAAATTTATTATAAAACAGCTGTATCCTGGTGTAATCTGTGTAGAAAAGAAAACAATAAGATAATTAAAAACTTTCAAAAATTAGATAATAAAATTACTTTTTTAAGTATGCAATTAACACAAATATAAACTGGGTTAAAAAATTTATTTTAATGTTTAATTTACTATATAAATAAATAATAGGTTAATTTTAAAAAGAAAGTATTATTTAATAGATGTCACTAAATTATAATATTCTTTTAAATTTTTATGATAATCAAATCTATCTAATTTATTTATTGAATGTTTTAATAATTTGACACAATTCTTTTTATTTTTATGATAATAAATAATTTTTTTAGATAATTCTCTATAATCCCCAACCTTAAATAGTAAGCCCCCTTTACCATTTAACAAAATTTCTTTTGGACCAGTTCTACAATTACTAGAAATGACAAACTTTCTTAAAGCTAAGCTTTCTAACAAAACATTAGGAAGACCTTCGAACTTTGAAGTTAAAATAAATAATTCTGTTTGTTTTATTAAGGGGTAGGGATTCTCTAAAAAATTTATAATTTTTATTTTTTTAGAGAGTTTATATCTATTAATATATTCTTTTAGATTTGATTTTAAAACTCCTCTTCCAACTATAATTGCTTCAAAATCAATAACTGATTTAATGATATTTAATGATTTAATTAAAGTAATTTGATCCTTTTGATCTGTAAATCTTCCTATATTTAAAATTTTTAAAATTTTCTTTTTTTTATTTTTAAAATATTTTTTCGACTTTTTTTTTGATTTTTTAATAATATTTTCTAGATCAAGAGGATTATATATACACTTTGAGTTAACGTTAAATTCTTTTTTAAGGTCTTTTTTGAATTCAAAACTGTTAACCATAACTCTGTCTGCTTTATTAATAAAAAATTTAAATATTTTTTTTTTGAGCAAATTTTTAGTCCAACCAATTGGAGCAGAATTAGACCTGACAATTATTTTAATATTAAATATTTTACACAAAATTATGCAATAAATATTTGCCTGAAAAGCAAATACCACTAAGTTTTTGTTCTTTAATATTTCATATAACAATAAAATTATTGACAAGAAATATTTAATTTTTCTGGATTTTTTATCCCATAAATTTGATTTTAATGTAATAAAATTAATATTATTTGATAGTTTCTTTTGAAACTTTTTAGAAATAGTGAGTACGCTTACCTTTATTTTTCTTGAAAGATAATTAGAAATTATAAACATGTTTTTTTCAACACCACCTCCTTCTATTGAAGGTATAAAAATTATTAATTTTTTTTTCATTTGATAATTATATTAAACTGGGAATTCATTTATATCATTTATCATTATTTGTCTTAAAATATAATTAGAAGAATTAAGAACTTAATTGTATTAATATAATATAAAAATTAAATTATGAATATTTTAATTACTGGTGTTGCAGGATTTATTGGATTTCACCTAGCATCTGAATTGTTAAAAAAAAGATATAATATAATAGGTCTTGATAATTTAAATGATTATTATTCTCCAAAATATAAAAATCAGAGGCTAAATTTATTAAGAAGAAAAAAAAAATTTAAATTTTTAAAAATTGATTTAAAAAAAAAAAAGGATTTAGATTTAGTTTTTAAAAAATTTAAGCCTAAGGTAATTTTCCATCTAGCTTCACAACCAGGGATAATGTATTCTTTTAAAAATCCTAAAACTTACGTTACAAATAATATAGATGTTACCAAAAATTTAATTGAACAATCTCTTAAAAATAAAATTGAAAAGTTTTATTTTACATCTTCAAGTTCAGTTTATGGGAATAAAAAAAAATTTCCAATTACTGAAAAAAGTTCTCTTGAACCAATAAATACTTACGCTAAAACTAAACAACAGTGTGAAAAAATTTTATTAAAAAAATTTAAGAATAGTGGTGTTGACTTAAAAATATTTAGACCTTTTACTGTATATGGACCTTATGCGCGTCCAGATATGATTTTTATAACTTATTTAAAAAAAGTTATGAGTGATGAAATATTTTTTTTATATAATTATGGTAATTATATTAGAGATTTTACTTATGTTGAAGATTTAGCTAAAATTTTATCTAAGTTTCTAAGAGTAAAAAAACTTAAAAATAAAATTTTTAACATTTGCTCTTCTAAACCAATAAAAGTTAAGAAATTAATTAACATAATAAACAAAAAAATAACTTATAAACCTAATATTGTTCTGAAACCGTATCGTAATGGTGAAATGAAAAAAACTTATGGTGATAATAAATTACTAAAAAAAACAATCAATTTTAATAAATTTACTACTATAGAAAATGGAATTAAAAAAACTTTAAATTGGTATAAAAAATTTAACAATAAAAAAATTCTTTATTTTAACAAGGTAAAATATAAGTAATTATTTTCAAAAATATGAAAAAAACTATTTATTATTGGTCACCATGTTTAACACATGTAGGCACAATTAAGTCAACTTTAAATTCTTCAATAGCGCTAGCAAAATATAATTCAAATTATGAAGTAATATTGTTAAACGTTTTTGGAGAATGGAATACACACAAAGAATACTTAAATAAAAATGGTGTAAAAGTTAAAAATTTAACTTTTAGTTTTAAAAATTTACTTCCAAAATATGGATTTATTCAAAGTAGATTTTCTTATATTTTAATTTCCTTAATTTCGTTTATACCTCTACTAATACTTTTGAAAAAAGAAAAACCTAATTACATAATTGTCCATCTTATTACTTCACTTCCAATTTTATTATTTAATCTTTTTTCTTTTAATACAAAACTAATTTTAAGAATATCTGGATATCCAAAACTAAATTATCTAAGAAAAAAATTTTGGCAATTTTCATCAAAAAAAATTTCAAATATAACATGTCCAACAATTGAATTAATGAACGACTTACAAGATAAAAATATTTTCAAAAAAGACAAGATTTCTGTACTTTATGACGCTATTTTAAATATTAATGATTTTAATAAAAAAATAAATAATAATAATTTCTCCCAAGCTCATTTAATGCCAGATAATTTTTTTTTATCTGTTGGTAGATTAACAGAACAAAAAAATTATTTTTATCTTTTGGATGAGTTCAAAGTATTTTGTAACAAATATCCTAGTCAAAAACTTTTGATTATAGGTGATGGCGAATTGAGAACAAAAATAGAGAAATCAATTAAACAATTGGATTTAACAAATAACGTATTTCTTATTGGACATACAAATAATGTTTATTATTTTATGAAAAGAGCTAGCGCATTTATATTGTCCTCTTTATGGGAAGAGGTAGGATTTGTGATAGTGGAAGCCGCAGTATCAAACTTACCAATAATATCAAGTGATTGTAAAAATGGACCAAAAGAGTTTTTGTCTTATGGGGAAGGAGGCTTTTTGTTTAATAGCAACAAAAAACAAGACTTATGTAATTCACTCTTATTATTTATGAACACAAATGAAAAAGAAATTTTAAAAAAAAAAATTAGTGCAAAAAAAAATTCTTCAAAATTCACCATGTATAGACATCAAATACAATTAAAAAATTTATTAAATTAATCTTATGAGAACATCTTCAAAAATTAATATAGCAAAATTAATATCAAGATTAGTTATCTTCTTTTTTAAAAAAAAAAAGATTTGCCTTAAAAGAAATGGATTAAATTGGAGTCTAGATTTAAATGAAGCAATAGATTTATCAATTTATTTAACTGGACGTTTTGAGCCCTCAATTTTTAACATTATAAAAACATTGTCTGAAAACAAAAATTATGACTATATAGATATTGGTGCTAATAATGGAGCTCACAGCTTGTATCTAGCTCAAAAATTTACTAAATCCAAAATATATGCAATTGAGCCTACAGATTATTCTTTTAACAAACTTTTAAAAAATATTGAGTTAAATCCTGGCATCAAAAATCAAATAATTCCAATCCAATCTTTTGTGACATCTAAAGTGAATAAACCAGATAGTGTTTATACAAGTTGGAAGCTGAATTCTGATGAAAAAAAACATTCTGAACACTTAGGAGTTAAAAAATCTTTAGAAAATTGTACTTTAATTACATTAGATTCCTTAGCTGAAAAAAATAAAATTGAAAAATCAATTATTAAATGTGATGTAGATGGAAATGAACTATTTGTATTTGACAGTGGAATTAATTTCATAAGTAAATTTAAACCTAGAATTATTATGGAACTTGCACCATATTTATATCCTGAGAATGGTTATAAATCCTCTCAATTATTTAATTTTTTTAAGCAATTTGGTTATAAATACTTTGAGGTATCTACCAAAAAAGAAATTCATGATATTCAAGATTTTTCTGATGCAATACCAACGGGATCTAGTAAAAATATATTTCTTATTTAAATAAACAAAAAATAAAAAATTAGATGGATTTAGTAACTGTTATAATTCCGTATTATAAAAAAAAAAAATATATAGCCAAAACTATAAAATCCGTAATTGTTCAATCATATAAAAATATAGAGATTATAATAATTTATGATAATGAAACTGATGCAGAATTGAATTATATCAAAAAGTTAAAAATTTTAGACTCAAGAATAAAATTAATTGTAAATAATAAAAATATTGGTGCTGGAAAGTCAAGAAATAGAGGAATTCAAATAGCAAAAGGTAAATATATTTCTTTTTTAGACTCAGATGATTTATGGAAAAAAGATAAATTAAAAAAACAATTGAGAATTATGAAAAGAAAAAATTTAAGTATTACTCATACATCTTATGAAATTATTGAAAAAAATAATAAAATTATTGGCTATAGGGCAGCCAGAACTTTTGATAATGTTGACTCTCTCATGAGATCTTGTGATATTGGACTATCAACCGTAGTAATTAAAAAGTCAATATTAAAAAAAAGTGATTGCTTTTCAAGCATGAAAACAAAAGAAGATTTTGTTTTTTGGCTTAAATTATTGAGTAAAAATTTTAAAATATATGGAATTCAAATATATTTAACAAAATGGAGAAAATTAAATAATTCTCTTTCATCATCAGTTCTACAAAGGCTTTTAGATGGATTTACTATTTATAATAAATATTTAAAGATGAACTTTGTAAAATCAATATATTATTTATTTTTATTGTCTATTAATTCAATTATTAAAAAAATAGTTTAAAATGTTTTACTATCTTTTATTTCCATTGCTAGCTCTCGTAGTTAATTTAATTATTAAAAGAAATAAAATATTATTAAATAATGTACAATTAAGTCACCAAAAATTAACAAATATTCACGTACCATCTGTAGGGGGCTACTTTTTAATAATTCCAATAATTGTTTTTTTTTATAAAGATAATATTTTCTTCTCTACAATATCTATTTTTATTTTTTTATTGGGAGTTTTTTCTGATTTAAATATTTTATCTTCACCTAAAAAAAGATTTTTTATTCAGTTGATATTAGTTTTAGTGTTTGTTTTTTTAAAAAAGATAGAAGTTTTGCCAACTAGAATAGATTATCTTGATACAATATTTTTAAATACTTATTGGAGCTATTTTTTCACAGTATTTTGTTTAATGATATTAATAAATGGCTCAAACTTTATTGATGGTTTAAATGGTTTATTGTTAGGATATTTGTTAATTATATTATTTATTATTTATAAACTAAATTTATTTAATCACATTAATATTTCTACTGACCAAATAACTTTTTTAATTTATATTTGTTTTATAATATTAATTTTTAATTTAAGTAATCAATTTTTTTTAGGTGATAGTGGAGCATACTTTTTAAGTTTTTTTACCGGATTTATATTAATTGAAATTTATAGTATGCATAAAGAATTATCACCATACTTTATCATTTTATTGCTTTGGTACCCATGCTTTGAAAATCTTTTTTCAATTCTTAGAAAACTAATAAAAAAAAGATCTGTATTAAAACCTGATAATGAACATTTGCATCAATTAATATTTATTTTAATCAAAAATAAATTTACCTCACACAACTTATTTGCCAACATACTTTCAGGGTTATTAATAAACTTTTTTAATTTTATATTATTATATTGGGGATCAACAAATCCTTATAACACCAAGTTTCAATTAAGCTTATTTTTAATGGCTATATTTTTCTATGTTATTATTTATTTAATTATTAAAATATATTTAAAAAATTTAATTATTTCACTTAAAGAATAGTTTAAGCATTGATATGAGTATAAGAAAACCATCTTTAAAAGCATTCACTTTTTTTTTGCCTCCAAATCTAGCTCTTTCGTTCGATTTTGTTGTAGCGAGTAAATAGTTTTTTTTATGAGCTTTAATTGGTAGCTCAACACAGAATGTGAAATCCTTATTTTTAATATCTAGTTTTTTAAATATCTCAGTTGAACCAACTACATAAGTATAAAGTATATCTGTAACCTTTAATCCAAATAATACTTTTCCTAATTTGGTAAAAAAAAAATTACCTACGTAAGTGATAATATTATCATCTTCACTACTACAATTATCTTCATATCTACTAGCAAAGACCAATTTAATTTTATCATCTTTAATGATTTCATACATTTGTTTTAATTCAATTGGATTAAAAGAACCATCTGCATTAAAGATAGAAAAATATTTGGTTGTTACACTGTTAATACCTTCAATTAAAGCAGCACCATATCCTTGGTTTTTTTGATAAATTATTTTACAATTATAATTTCTTATAGAATTTATAGTTTCTATATCTGTTCTTTCTAATACTATAATTATTTTTAAATTATATTTTTTTAACTCTTCAAGAACTGTAGGAAGAGATTCCTTTTCTCTTTTGGCAGGAATTACTAGTGTTAAATCATTTATCATTTAATTATTATATAATTGGTTATATGTACTAAATATAGAGAAATGTAAAATACTAAGCTTTAAATAAGTATTATATTAATAAT
Source organism: uncultured Pelagibacteraceae bacterium (assembly GCA_902511185.1). Lineage (GTDB taxonomy): Bacteria > Pseudomonadota > Alphaproteobacteria > Pelagibacterales > Pelagibacteraceae > Pelagibacter. The sequence goes on from CABXEK010000002.1 coordinate 8,365, forward strand.
AATGTAGTAATTTTTTTTTAAAACAGTATTTATGGCTATCATTAACTCTATTTAAATTGATCAAGGAATAAAAATAATAATGTCAAATTTTTTCATACTATTTATTTCTTATTTTTTAATTTTATTTTCAATATTAGGCTATGGATCATTTTTATCTAGATTACATCAAAGCTCTATTTCTATTAATATTGGATTTAAAGGAATATATGGTATATTTTTTTTAATTATCTACTCTTACTTATCACATTATTTTATCTCACATAATCTAAAGCACAATGTTGTTATTCTTTTGATTGGAATTTTGATTTTTATTTTAAATTTTAATAAAGAATTTGATAAGAAAAATTTTTTTATTTTAACTATTTCATTTATAATTCTTTTTATTGCTTTACTTATTTTTAAAACACATGATGATTTTCCATATTATCATTTTGGTTATAGTTACTATCTTACACAAGAACCAATGATAATTGGTGTTGGCCAATATAATCATGGTTTTAGAACACCATCTTCAATTTTATATTTAAACTCTCTATTTTATTTACCATTTATAAAATATTTTTCATTTGAGATACCAGCATTATTGATCTTAGGTTTTTCAAACTTAATTTTATTTTTTAATATAAAAGAATATTTTGAACGTAAAAAATTTAACTATATTTTTTATTTAAATTTATTGTTTCTTGCTTTTTTAAATATTTTTTTTTATAGAATACAAGAACACGGAACTGACCGCTCAGCACAAATTCTTATTTCAATTTTATTTATTCAAATTCTAACATTAATAAATTTTGACAAAAGTTACAAAACTCAGATAAGTAATATACTAGTTTTACTTGGTATCATTGTTTCGTTAAAAGCATTTTATATTCTCTATTTAGTCGTACTTTTGCCATTGATTTGGATTTTTTATAAAGAAAAAAAATTAAATACATCAATTTGGTATCTATTAAAAAATAAGTATTTTTATCTGTTTCTGTTGCTAGTTTTACTTACTTTGTTGGTATATTTTTTCAACACAGGGTGTTTGATTTATCCGCTGTCAGTAAGTTGTTTTAATAATTTTGAATGGTCATTAGGAGCAGAGGTAGCACTAAAAATGAATAATCATTATAATCTTTGGTCTAAAGGAGGACATACACCAAATTTTAAAGTAAGTGATCCAGAAACTTATTTACAAAATTTTAATTGGGTTTCAAATTGGATAAATATATATTTTTTTAATAAGGTCTCGGATTTTTTAATTGGCTTACTAGCACTGGTTATAATTACCTTTGTTATTTTTAATTATAAAAAAAATAAAAAATTAAACTTAAATTATTCAAAAAAAAATATTATTTTAATCTATAGTATAGTATTGATTTTATTTTTTGAGTGGTTTGTAAATCATCCTGCACTCCGTTATGGTGGCTATATCTTAGTTAGTTTATTATTGTTTATTCCATTTTCAATTTTTTTAGAGAAAAATCAAATTTCAATTGATAAATTGAAGCTAAAATTGAAAATTTTAATTTCAATTACAATTATAGTTTTTATTTCAAGAAATGCAGTCCGAATAAATAATGAAATTGAACAATATAATTATAAACCTATTTCAAATTCATTTTATCGTATGCATGAAGGCCACTTTAGAATAGCATCCAATTTTGAAGGCTTAATAAAAAATTACAAAGATTGCAAGGATAAATTGAAAACATGTGATTTAAAAAGATCAAAATATGTTAGAGAAGTTTATCCTGGTAGATATATTTTTATAACTGATTTTTACTTAACTAAAGATGATTAAAATTATTATACTCAACATATTAAAATATTTTGATTTGTTTTATCAATTAAAAATGTTTAAGTTTTTAAAGAAAAAAGGTTTTTCGAAATTTGAAATATTTTTTGATGTAGGCGCACATAGAGGAGAAACAATTAAATTATTTACAAAAAACTTCGAAATTGAAAAAATTTATTCATTTGAGCCAAGTAAAATTAATTTTGATTATTTAAAAAAAAATTCATTAAATTTTAGTAAAACAAAAAAAAATGTCCAAATTATTACAGAGAATTTTGCCTTTGGAGACAAAAATAATGATGTCAAAATCAAGCATTTAAATGAAAGTTCATCTTCGACTATTAATGAAATAGATACTAACTCAAAATATTTTAGAAAAAAATCTTTTTTATTATACAATAATCAAGACAATAAATTTTATAAAGAAGAAAATACAATCCAAAAAAAATTATGTGATTATATTTTGGATAATAATATTTCCAAAATTGACTTTTTAAAAATAGATACTGAAGGTTATGAGATGAAAGTTTTACTTGGTCTTGAAAAAGAATTTAAAAGAATATCTATTATTATGTTTGAGCATCATTTTAATGACATGATAGTTAAAAACTATAAATTTCGTGACATTAATAATTTATTGAGAGTTAATAATTTTATTCAAATTTATAAGTATAAAATGCCTTTTAGAAAAACGTTTGAATATATCTATGTTAGAAGAGATCTTCATTAAAAATTAACTTAACGAAATTAAAAAAAGATTGTAAAATAATTTGCAAAATATATTTAAAAATGAAAAAGAAAATAGCACTAATATTTGGAATTACTGGTCAAGATGGCTCTTACTTAGCTGAGCTATTACTTAAAAAAAACTATGTTGTTCATGGAGTGAAAAGAAGATCGTCAAGTATAAACACTGGTCGTATTGATCATATTTACCAAGATCCCCATGAAAAAAATTATAAATTCAGATTGCACTATGGCGATATAACAGACTCACTATCTGTTTCTAGAGTCATAAAAAAAACTAAACCTCATGAAATATATAATTTAGCAGCTCAATCTCATGTAGCTGTATCTTTTGAAGTTCCAGAATACACTGCGAATGCTGATGCATTAGGAGCGCTTAGAATTTTAGAAGCAATTAAATTTCATAAATTAGAAAAAAAAACAAAATTTTATCAAGCTGGAACATCAGAGATGTATGGTAGAGTTCAAAGAATCCCACAAAATGAAAAAACTGAATTTTACCCTTTAAGTCCCTATGGTGTTGCTAAATTGTATGCTCACTGGATTACAAAAAATTATAGAGAGGCTTATAAAATATTTGCTTGTAATGGAATATTATTTAATCATGAAAGTCCTAGGAGAGGAGAGACTTTTGTTACAAAAAAAATAGTTAATGCCTTATGTAGAATAAAAGAAGGTAAGCAAAAAAAATTATTTCTTGGAAATCTTAATGCTAAAAGAGATTGGGGACATGCAAGAGAGTATTGCTATGCAATGTGGAAAATACTACAACAAAAAAAACCAGATGATTATGTTATTGCGACAGGGGTGCAATATTCTATTAAACAATTTATAAACTTAACAGCAAAAAAACTTAAGATTAATATTACATGGAAAGGTAAAGGAATTAAAGAAAAAGCTTTGGATCAGAATGGATTAATTATAATCGAATGCGATAAAAATTATTTTAGACCTTTAGATGTAAATACCCTTTTAGGAGATGCGAACAAGGCTCGAAAAAAATTGAAATGGAAACCTAAGCAAAATTTGAGCTCATTAATAGATGAAATGATAGACTCTGAATACCAAACTCTTAATGCAATTAAATAAAAAATCAAAAATTTTTATAGCTGGCCATAATGGTATGGTTGGCTCATCAATAAAGAGAAAATTAGATAATAATGGTTATACCAATATAATAACAAAAAATAAAAATGAATTGGATTTACTAAATCAAGATAAAACTTTTAAATTTTTAAAAAGATATAAACCTCAATATGTTATTATTGCTGCCGCAAAAGTTGGTGGGATTGTTGCCAATCTTAAATATAAAAACAAATTTATTTATGAAAATTTACAAATTCAAAATAATTTAATTCATGGTTCTTATTTAGCAGGAGTAAAAAATTTAATCTTATTAGGTTCAAGCTGCATATACCCAAAGTATTGCAAACAACCAATGAAAGAAGAATATCTCTTAACAGGGAAGTTAGAAGAAACAAATGATGCATACTCTATAGCAAAAATTGCAGGTATTAAAATGTGTGAATACTATAGTAAGTTTTATGGATTAAACTTTAAAAGCTTAATGCCCCCGAATCTATATGGACCAAACGATAATTATAATTTAAATGAATCACATTTTTATCCAGCACTAATAAAAAAAATTCATGAAGCTAAAATTAAAAATAAAAAAAATTTACAGATATGGGGGAGTGGAAAGGCTAAAAGAGAATTAATGTTTGTTGATGATTTTGCTGACGCTGTAGTTTTTTTTATGAAAAAAAAAATTAAAGAACCATATTTGAATATTGGTACAGGAAAAGATTTCTCTATTAAATGGTATGCAAACTTATTAATGAAAAAATTTAATATTAAGTTAAGAATTATATATGATAAATCAAAACCAGACGGAATGCCAAAAAAATGTTTAGATATAAGTTTAGCAAAGAAATATGGGTGGAGTCCAAAAAACAATTTTGATAAAGCTTTAAAAATTACATATAAAAATTTTTTAAAAAATAATAATTAATTTAAATCAGAAATCTTCCAAAGTTTACACTTAAAAAAAATAGATAAAAAAAATAAATATTTAATATAAATTTACTATTAAAAATTTTCTTTATATCAAATTTAAATTCACAAAATAAAAAAAATAGCATGATTAATAATACATCAAAGTATTTATGATAAATTGTTAATTGTGGTGTTGATAAAATTAAAATTAAAAATAATAAAAAATTGTTAAAATTTAATTTAAAAATATTAAAAATAAAAAGAATTGAAATGAATGACGTTATAAAAAAAAGAGTAGAATTATTAAATAAAAAATAAGATAATTTAAAAAAAAATCCTCCCCCAGTATAGCTGATTGAATAATTAAAATAAAAAATTGAAACTAAAAATATAATTGATGTAATATAAAAATGATTAATCCTAAAATTTTTTAAAAAATTTTTGATAAAAAAATTATTAAAAATAAAAGGTATCAAATAAAAGAAAATTAAAGTGGAAATTATAAAAATCTTATTTGATAGATTTAACCTTGAATAGATATTAACATCAGAAACAGCAGTAATTTTAAAAAAATTTACTTCGAGAATAAATAAATAAAATATCATTGGTAATGATAAAATAAAATTTGATATTAAAAATGTAATTAGTTTTAAAGAAAAACCAAAGTGTCTAAAATAGTAATAAAAAAAATAATTGAAAAATTAGGACTTAAATAAGAGGAAAAAATTAAAAAAAAATTATTAAGGAGACAATTTATAAATTTTTGATCTTTTTGAAATTTTAAAAAAAAATATATAGAAAAAAAAAATAATACCAAACCTGAAATCCTGCTATCTGGCCATATTGCAATTGATCTAAGGTTAGGGGATAGAAAAAAAACACAACAAATTAAAAAAAGGATATTTTTATTAATGTCTGGAAATTTAAAAGCTAGACATTTGTATGTGGCGAAAACCAATAATGGCAAAAGATTTAAATGAATAAATCTTATGAAATCTAAATCCAACCCTAAGAGATTGAATGAGGATAAAATCATTATTAAAATTGGAGAATGTCTATCACTAAAATTATCATAGTTAAAAAATGTATATTTAAAATCTTTGTTAAATTTTTCAATCAAATCTGTTCTCATTAAAAAATCTGGATGTGCACCACCTGAACTATTTTCACCAAGATAGAAACCAATCAATAGAGAAAAATATAAGATTATAAAAAAAAATGTTTTAATTGAGTTATTTGTTATTTCCATATAAATATTCAGCTTAATTTTATTACGTCATTTAGATATGAAGTCAAAAAAAAAATATATACATAAAATTTTATTACCAAAAAAACAAAATTATCTTTATCCTTTGTCAAACGATAGCTTAGGTAGGGATGATTTAAATGCTGGAATAAAAGTTATTAAATCAAAAAAAATTACAATGGGTGAAAAAACTACGCTATTTGAAAAAAGCTTTGCAAAAAAATTTAATTCAAAATTTGCTTTAATGGTAAATTCTGGATCTTCAGCTAATCTTTTAGCCACATTCGCTTCCTGCAATCCAATGAGAAAAAATAGATTTCAACCTGGTGACCATGCATTAATTCAATCTTTATGCTGGCCCACTTCTTTGTGGCCCTTGGTACAGACAGGATTAAAAATAAACTTTATTGATGTTGATCCTAAAACCTTAAATGTAAAAGCTGAAGAAGTAATAAAAAAAATTACAAAAAAAACTAAGGTAGTATTAATCATAAATGTTTTAGGATTATCTCCTAATATAAAAAAAATAAGAGACTTCTGTAAATTAAAAAAAATTATTTTAATTGAAGATAATTGTGAGGCACTAGGATCTAAATATAATAATAAATATTTAGGAACATTTGGTGATTTTTCTACTTTTTCTTTTTTTTACTCTCATCAAATAACTTCTGGAGAAGGTGGTATGATAATTTGTAAAAATAAAGAAGATTATGAAATTTTAAAATCGTTAAGATCACATGGTTGGTCACGGGATGAAAAAATTACAAAAAAATACCCAAATTTAGATCCAAGATATATTTTTATTAATTCTGGATTCAATTTAAGACCAACAGATATTCAGGCTGCAATTGGATTAAGTCAATTTAAAAAATTAGAAAAATTTAAGAATATAAGAATACGCAATAGAAAAAAAATAATTAATAGCCTAAAGCTTAATCCAAAATGGAATAATCAATTTTATTTTGTGGACATTCCAAAAGAAATATCACCTAGTTATATGGTCTTTCCAATATTATTAAATGCTAGGTATGCTAATAAAAAAATTAAATTTATAAACTATATTGAGTCTAAGGGTCTGCAAACTAGACCAATAATAAGTGGGAATTTTGCAAGTCAGCCCTCATCCAAACTATATAAGTTAAACCTGATTAATAATAAATTTCCAGGATCGGACGAAGTGCAGAAACTAGGTTTTGTAATAGGTCTTCATACAAAAAATATTGATAAAAGGAGAATTAATTTTTTAACAAAAGTTTTATTATCTATTGATAGTATTTAAATATTTTGAAAAAAAATATAATAAAATTTTAAGACCATCGCTAAAAGCTTTAACTTTTTTTTTATCAGCAAACCTTTTTCTTTCTATGCATGGAATTGTTGCATAATTAAATTTAGCTAATTTTGCTTTATATGGTATCTCAATACACAAACAGTAATCATCACAACTTAGCTCCATACTTTTTAAACATTCTGTTTTTGCAAAAATATAAGTAAATAGTAAATCTGTAATCTTCAAATTCATAAAAAAATTTCCAAGAAATGTAAATCCATGATTTCCCAATCTTGTAATAAAATCATCATCAAAACTATAAGCGTTTTTTTCATATCGTGACCCAAATATTAAATCTAGATTTTGATTCTGCAATTTTTCCAGCATTAATTCTATATAGATTGGATCAGTAGAGCCATCCGCATAAAAAATGCAAGAATATTTAGTTTTAACATTATTAATACCTTCAACAATTGCATTTCCGTATCCTTTTTTTGATTGAAAAAGAACTTCACAATCATATCCATTTGTAGCTTCTAAGGTTTTTATGTCTTCTTTACGCATAACAATTAACACCTTCACAGGTAATTTCTTTTTTTTAATCTCATTTAGAACTAATGGAAGCGCATTTGGTTCATCTTTAGCAGGTATAATAAGAGTTATTTCATTCATTTAAAAACCTAATAAAAATTAATTTTTCTAATATTTTACTTTAAATATTTTTATTGAAATATTTACAATTAATAAATCTTTGTATAAACCATTTTTAAAAGGTAAAAAAGTTTAAATTATATTTTTTCAATTTTATCTTCTAAAAGATTAATAAGGTTCAAAAAAAATAATTAACTTAATGAATAAATATTTTATTGTTACTGGTGGTGCTGGATTTGTTGGATCCAACCTCATTGAGTATTTAGTTAAAAAAACAAATTTTAAAATAATTAGCCTAGACAATTATTCCTCAGGCTCAAAAAAAAATCATATTAAAAATACAAGAATAAGATACATAAATGGTCATACAAAAGACATAAACAAAATTTTAAACAGATATAAGAAAAGTATTGATGCAATTTTTCACTTCGGAGAATTTTCTAGAATTTATCAAAGCTTTTTACAAATGAACAAATGTATTCAGTCAAATACAATTGGTACAAATGCAGTTTTTGATTTCTGTTTAAAAAATAAAATAAAAGTAATTTATTCTGCTACCTCTGCATCTTTAGGAAATAAAGGAGAAGACAAAAATTTATCTCCATATGCTTTTACCAAAGCAAAGAATATTGAATTTTTAGAAAACCTAAAAAGATGGTTTAATTTTAAATATGATGTAATTTTTTTTTATAATGTTTATGGACCAAGACAAATAAGTATTGGAAAAATGGCAACTGTAATTGGAATATTTGAGGAATGTTATATTAAAAAAAAACCATTGCCTATTGTGAAGCCTGGCTCTCAATCTAGAAGATTTACTCATATTGAGGATACCATTCAAATTTGCTATAAAGCATGGAAAAAAGGTGGGTGTAAATACTATAGCATCACTAATAAAAAAAGTTATTCAATATTAGACGTTGCAAAGTTATTTGGTTCAAAAATTAGATTTTTTCCTGCTAGAAAGGGAGAGAGGTTTGCTTCAGCTTTAACCAATATGAGTTTATCAAATAAGGTTCATAAAAATTTTGGGAAAATTCAACTCTCAGATTATATTAGAAAATTCAAAAAAAACTTAATAAAAACCTCTTCTTTCTAGTTAAAAGTTAGTTTACATTCAATCGTTTTTAGGTATAACACTCGAGCCGGTGATTATTGCGTAGGTGTTATACCCGATCCCATTCCGAACTCGGAAGTCAAGACCTGCAGCGCCAATGGTACTTTGTCTTAAGACACGGAAGAGTAGGACGTTGCCGGCATTAATTAAATTATTATGAAAATAAAAAGCTCATTAAAATCAATAAAAAAAAGAGACCTGAACTCCAAGTTAGTTAGAAGAAGAGGTAGAGTTTACGTAATCAATAAAACTAATCCAAAATTTAAAGCAAGACAGAAATAATTTTTATGGATAATGAAGACCATAAAAATACTTGGAATAATTTTACAAAGTTTGTGTTGTGGGGAACAGTCGCAGTTATTGGTGTTTTGGTTTTAATGGCAATATTCTTACTGTAAGATTAGGGTATGAGAATTGCTTCTATTTTAGAAAATCAAAAAATTGAAAAAAGATTAGCAATTACTCCTGAGATTGCAAAAAAATATATAGCACTTGGTCTTGAAGTTTCTTTATATGAAAATTATGGAGATCATCTTGGAATTAAAGATGAAGAATACAAAGAATTAGGAGTGTCAATTTTAAGAGATGAAAAAGAAATAATAGCTAACGCAGATATTATTGTTCAATTAGGTTTATTAGATGATGATAAAAGTTCTTTACTTAGAGAAAATCAAACGTTTATTGGGGTTTTAAATCCATATGATAATAAAGAAAAAATAAGCAATTTGGTTAAAAAGAATATTAATATTTTTTCACTTGAACTTCTTCCAAGAATAACAAGAGCCCAGTCTATGGATATATTGTCTTCACAGGCAAATCTTGCAGGTTATAAAGCTGTAGTAGAGTCGTTTGCCAATTTTGAGAAAGCAATTCCAATGATGATGACTGCGGCAGGCACAATCCCAGCTGCAAAAGTATTAGTAGTTGGCGCAGGGGTTGCGGGATTACAAGCAATTGCAACAGCAAAACGAATGGGAGCAATTGTGTTTGCAACAGATGTTAGGATGGCCTCTAAAGAACAGGTGGAAAGTTTAGGAGGAAAATTTTTAACAGTTGAAGGTGTAGAGAATTTAGAGACAGAGGGAGGCTATGCTAAGGAAGCATCAGATGATTTTAAAAAAAAACAAGAAGAATTATTATCAGAAACATTAAAAAAAATAGACATTGTGATTTGTACAGCCTTAATTCCAGGAAAAAAAGCACCAGTAATTATTCGAGAAGATATGATTAATAATATGAAGTCTGGTTCAATAATTTATGATCTTGCATCCATTCAAGGTGGAAATACAGCCCTTACTAAAGTTGATAAAGTTGTAGATAAAAATGGTGTTAAAATAATGGGGGAGAGCAATATTTTAAATAGACTTCCAACATCTGCATCAAATTTATATGCAAAAAATGTATTTAATTTTGTGTCAAATTTATATGATAAGGAAAATAAAAAAATAAATATAAATTTAGATGACGAAATAATTGAAAAAACTTTAATAAAATAAGATTATGGAAATAGATCCTTTTATATTCAGATTAAGTATTTTTATCCTTTCAATTTTCATTGGATACTATGTGGTTTGGAGTGTAACTCCGTCGCTACATACACCTTTGATGTCTGTTACTAATGCTATTTCATCTGTGATTATTGTTGGTGCAATTATTGCAGGATTGGCTGGAAATTCTAATACTATATTCAGCACTTCAAGTATCTTTGGTTTTTTAGCAATATCATTAGCAGCAATTAATATATTTGGAGGTTTTCTAGTGACCCAAAGAATGCTTGCAATGTATAAAAAAAAGAAAAAGGATAAATAATGTTATCAGCAAATTTATCAGCAATTTTTTATTTAATTTCAGGAGTATTGTTTATTTTGGCATTAAGAGGTCTGTCATCACCAGAAACATCAAGACAAGGAAATTTATTTGGAATCTTAGGAATGATTATTGCAGTTACAGTTACTTTTTTGTCAATTGGAAATTTTTCAACTGGATTTATAGTTGTTTTAATTTTTCTGTTAATAGGAGGATTAATTGGCGCTTTTATCGCTTATAAAATTCCAATGACAGCAATGCCAGAATTAGTTGCTGGTTTTCATAGTTTAGTTGGGCTTGCAGCAGTATTTGTTGCAATAGCAGCTTTTTTAAATCCAGAAGCTTTTAACTTAGGGTCTCCTGGCAACATTAAACTTGGAAGCTTAATTGAAATGTCAATTGGTGCAGCTGTGGGTGCAATAACATTCTCAGGATCAATAATAGCTTTTTTAAAACTACAGGGAATAATGTCAGGATCACCTATAACTTTTAAAGGTCAGCATCCACTTAATGCTTTAATTTTAATTTCAATTATCATCATTACTTATCTGCTTTGCTCAACTCAGTCCTCCAATTTGTTTTGGATATTGCTTGCAATTTCTTTTTTAATTGGTTTTTTATTAATAATTCCAATTGGTGGCGCAGATATGCCAGTGGTTATCTCAATGTTAAATTCTTATTCAGGTTGGGCTGCAGCTGGTATTGGATTTACTCTTGAAAATACTGCATTAATAATTACGGGTGCATTAGTTGGATCATCTGGGGCAATTTTATCTTATATAATGTGTAAAGGAATGAATAGATCATTCTTTAATGTAATTTTAGGAGGATTTGGTGCAACAGAACAATCAGCTTCAGCAAAAAATAAAGAACAAAGACCAGTTAAAAGTGGAAATGCAGATGACGCTGCTTTTTTAATGAAAAACGCTTCATCAGTAATAATTGTTCCAGGCTATGGAATGGCAGTTGCTCAAGCACAACATGCATTAAGAGAGATGGTTGATACATTAAAAAAAAATGACATTAAAGTTTCTTATGCAATTCATCCTGTAGCAGGACGAATGCCAGGTCATATGAATGTATTGCTCGCAGAAGCAAATGTGCCTTATGATGAAGTATTTGAGTTAGAAGAAATTAATAATGATTTTGCAAATGCAGATGTTGCATTTGTAATAGGTGCCAATGATGTAACAAATCCAGTTGCAAAAACAGACCCACAAAGTCCAATTTATGGAATGCCAGTTTTAGATGTTGAAAAATGTAAATCCGTCTTATTCGTAAAACGAAGTTTATCACCTGGTTATGCTGGAATTGACAATGATTTATTTTATAAAGAAAATACTCTTATGTTGTTTGCAGATGCAAAGAAAATGACAGAAGATATTACTAAAAATCTATAGGTTTAAATTTGAATACTAAAATATTTTGTGACATTGCAGAATTAGATCAAATAAGAAAATTTAATAAAAAAAAGATTGTTAAAGGATTTACAACTAATCCAAGCTTAATGAGAAAAGCTGGAGCAAAAGATTACAAATCTTATTCAAAAAAAATTCTTAAAATTTGCAATAATAAGCCAGTATCACTTGAAGTATTTGCTGATGAATACAAAGAAATGAAAATTCAAGCAATGAAAATTAATACTTGGGGGGAAAATGTTTATGTAAAAGTACCGGTTGCTAATTCAAAGGGCAAATTTATGGGTCGAATTATCAAAGAATTAAATAATCGAAATATAAAAATTAATATAACAGCAGTTTATAGTTCTAAACAAACTGAAAAAATTTTAAAATTAATTAATAAAAGAACTAAAGTAATTATTTCTATTTTTGCAGGAAGAGCAGGTGATACTGGTAAAGATCCAGTTCCAGAATTTGTTAAGAGTTTAAAGTTGGCTAAGAAATTTAAGAATGTTGAGATATTATGGGCTAGTGTTCGTGAGCCTTATAATTATTTACAGGCAAAACAATTGGGTTGCCACATTATTACTGTTCCTCCAGCTATTATTGAAAAAATAGAAAAATTTGGAAAATCATTTGATCTACTTACAAAAGAAACAGTTAAAGCTTTTTTGATTGATAGTAAAAAATCTAATTTTAAAATCTAGTCTGGAATTGGTTGCGGGGGACGGATTTGAACCGCCGACCTTCAGGTTATGAGCCTGACGAGCTACCAGACTGCTCCACCCCGCGGTATACTTAAATTCTATTTTTAAGTTTGTTTAATTTTTTTACTCTCTTGATATTTTCTTGCAATATTCTTTTTTTCTTCTCGGAAGGTTTTTCGTAAGTATTCTTTAATTTTATTACTTTAAAAAATCCATCTCTTTGAAGTTTTCTTTTTAAAACTCTCAAAGCTTGTTCAATATTATTATCTTTAACTTCTATTTTCATAAGTATTTTTAAATGTGAGTAATTATCACTTTAAAATTTTGATGTCTATTAAATTTAATCAATGTTTGAAATTTCTTTTGCTTGTTTTGCTTTTTCTTTTTCTTTTTTTTCTCTTTTTATTCTTCTTTCAGCTTTTTCTAGAGCTTCTATAAGATCTTTCTGGCTAAAAAGGTTTAAAGCAACAGGATCTTTTGGATTTAAATTATTATAATTCCAATAGCTTTTATTTCTTATAGAGGTAACCGAATTTTTTGTAATACCAACTAGTTTTGCTATTTGTGAGTCTTTTAACATATTGTGTTGCCTTATTAACCATAATGCTGAATCGGGCTTATCTTGTCTCTTGGATAAAGGTATGTATTTTTTAGTCTTCTTTTCAGTATTAGATATCTCAATATCAGTATTTTTAATTAGTAAGGGTCTATTTTCATCTTTTGATGATAATTCAATTTCTTCTCTAGAAAGTTGGCCAGAGATGATTGGATTATAAGCCTTAATTCCTTTTGCCACTTCACCATCTGCGATTCCTTGAATCTCAACCTCGTGAAGGTTGCAAAAGTTTGCGATTTGTTTGAAGGTAAGAGTTGTATTTTCAACTAACCAAACAGCTGTAGCCATTGGCATCAAAGGAGCATTTGACATTTAATTTTTTTTATCTGATTTAAAGTTTTGAAATTTTTTATTAAATTTACTTATTCTGCCTTTATCCATTAACTTTTGTTTACCACCTGTCCATGCAGAATGCGACTTAGGATCAATTTCTAACTTAAGTAAATCACCCTCAGCACCCCAAGTTGATTTTGTTTCAAATTGAGTTCCATCAGTCATTTCGACTTTAATTGTATGGTAGTTAGGATGTATATCTTTTTTCATATCGAGATTTATAGCAAAAGAATTTTATAACACAATTAAAAGTTAACTAAATTTTCTAACATTTTACTGTTAATTGCAGCACTTGAAGCTTTAATATCAATCTTATTTACTTCAAATTTATGAATATCATTTACTATTCCTCCTGCTTCGTTTATCATTAGAGCTCCAGCAGCCACATCCCATATGTTGATCTTGTTCTGAAAGTATCCATCTAGTCTACCAGAGGCCACATATGCTAAATCTAATGCGGCAGAACCACTACATCTCATATTTAAATTACTAAATTTTACACCTTCATTATTACTTGAAAACAAACAGTCATCCAAAGAATTTTTATTTGAAACTCTTAATCTCTGATTATTTAAAAAAGCACCTTTGTCTTTTTCAGCAAAAAACATCTCATCTTTAATTGGATCAAATATTAAACCACTTAATAATTTCTCTTTTGACATAAGAGCAATAGAAATTGCAAAGTGAGGTATACCATGAAGAAAATTAGTCGTTCCATCAATTGGGTCAATTATCCAAGTATTTTCTTTATCTTTATTCTTAATAACACCCGTTTCTTCGGTTAAGAAAGAATAATTTTTTTTTGTTTTCGACAACTCTTCGATTAATATTTTTTCAACTTGCTTATCTGTTTTAGTTACGAAATCGTGGGGTCCTTTTTTTGATACTTGTAACTTTTCAATTTCTCCAAAATCTCTTATTATTGATTTAGATGCTTTTTCAGCAGCTTTAATCATTATGTTAAGATTTGCAGATATAGAGATCATAGAATTATATTTTTTTGATATATTCAAGTGTTCTTGTATCAATAATTACTTCATCACCAGATTCTATAAATGGTGGTACTTGAATATTCAAACCATTATCAAGAGTGGAAGGTTTATAAGATGAAGAAACTGTTTGTCCTTTGAGAGCAACATCTGTTGTTTCAATTTTGCATTTCACCTGATTAGGAAGTTCAACTGAAATTGGACTATCATTATAAAAACTTACTGAGACTTCAAGGTTTTCAGTCATTAGTTTACCTTTTTCTCCAACAATATCTTTTTTAATTTCAATTTGGTCAAATGTTTTAGGGTTCATAAAAATATAATTAACTTCATCATCATATAGATAGTTAAAATCTGTTTCTTCTAGAGATGCTTTTTCAACAGTTTCACTAGATCTAAACCTTTCATTTAATTTTGTGTTTTTGCCTACACTTTTCATTTCTACTTGAGCAAATGCTCCACCTTTACCTGGTTTCACATGTTGAGTTTTTAGGACTTGCCACAAATCATTTTTGTACTCTAAAAGCATTCCTACTCTTATTTCTCCTGCATTAATTTTCATTTAAGTTTTTTTATACTTTCTATGGGTTTATATTTTTTATTATTCCAAACGTAGCCTGAAATAGCTAATAAATTAGCATTGTTCAATAACAGTTTTTTATAATTATCAAAATTTATTCCACCAATAGCAACTAGGGGGACTTTGGTTAACTTTTTTACTTTATTTAAAATTTTAGTTGTGGCCTTAAATTTCACTTTTTTTGTTTTAGTAGAAAAAAAAGCCCCAATAGCAATATAACTAGCTTTTTCTTTGATAGCAGTTTTTGCTAGTCCAATAGAGTTGTGACATGTAATTCCAATAATTTTATTTCCTATAATTTTTCTTGCATTTTTAATATCCATATCCTTTTGTCCCAAATGACAACCATCAGCATTTAGCTTTTTTGAAAGTATTGGATCATCATTTACTAAAAATTTAACATTATTTTTTTTACAAATTCGTCGAATTTTTTTTCCAATTAAATTTTTTTCCTCAAAAGAGTATTTTTTAAGTCTCATTTGAAAGAACCCAATTTTTCCAGTTTCAAGTATTTCTTTTAAATCTTTATAGAATTGAGTGTATATTTTGTTAGGCGAAATAAGATAAATAAATTTTTTTTTATTTATTTTCAAGTTCGCTAGACCATTTTCCTTGAGCTGCTAAAGTATTCATTCTTGCTCTATGATTAAAAATATTTTGGGTTCCTTTGATATTCTTAATATCTTTTGACCAGAATTTTAAAGCACTTTGTTGAAGAGCTCTTCCGTATGAATAGGTCATTATAAAATTAGTATCATTATTTATATTTATAAGATTTAAATTTTCAGTAGCCTCTACCTCAGATTGGCCACCAGATAAAAAGGCAATTCCAGGAACTTCACTTGGAACAGACTTTTTTAAGCATTGAAGTGTTTTAGAGGAAACTTCTTCACTAGAGATTTTGTTTTTTGATTTATTTCCTGATAGAATCATATTTGGTTTCAAAATTATTCCTGTGAGATCAATTTTATGAATTATAAGTTCCTCGAAACACTTTTGAATTACTTCTGACGTTTTAATTAAGCAATCTTCTGAAGAGTGCTCACCATCCATTAACACTTCTGGTTCAACAATTGGAACCATTCCAATTTCCTGTACCAAAGCTGAATATCTTGCAAGTGCATGAGCATTTGAGCTAATTGCAAGTTTACTGGGATATTTTTCTCCAATATTGTAAACACCTCTCCACTTTGTAAATCTTGCTCCAAGTTTATAATATCTTTTTAATCTTTCTCTTAGTCCATCTAAACCCTCAGTAACTTTTTCATCTGATGAATTTGCTAGATCTTTAGCACCTGTATCTACTTTAATTCCTGGAATGGCTCCTGTTTCTGAGATCTTAGATGGGATTGTTTTTTTATCATTCGATATTTGATTGATTGTTTCATCATATAAAATAACACCACCAATACAGTCTCTCATACTGTTCGATGTGAAAAGTGTTTCTCTAAAAAGAAGTCTATTTTCTGGTGATGATTGAATATTGACTGAGTCCAATCTTTTAGTCATAGTTCCATTACTCTCGTCTGCAGCAAGTATACCTTTACCGTTTGAAAGAATTTTTAAAGCAATTTTATTAAGTTCTGACATTTAATTTAAAGCTTTTATACCAGGAAGTTCTTTACCTTCAAGATATTCTAAAAAAGCTCCACCAGCAGTTGAAATAAAATTAAAATCATTTATTGCATTTAAATTATTTAACAATGAAACTGTATCTCCTCCTCCAGCAACTGAAAAGATTTTATTAGACTTATTATTCTCAATTATTTTTTTAGCAATTTTAATGCTACCATTAGCAAAACTTGGATTTTCAAAATATCCTGCAGGCCCATTCCATAAAATTGTATTGCTTTCATCAATAATATTACTAATCATATTTATAGTTTTTGGACCAATATCTAAAATCATTTCATCTGATGAAATGTCATTCAATTCTTTTATTTGAGGTTTTCCATTTAAATCTTTTCCAACAACAATGTCTTGAGGATATATTAATTTACAGTTCTCCGTTTCTGAAAGTGAAAAAATTTCTTTAATAATTAGATCAGAGTTTTCCTCTTGTAATGATTTTCCAATATTATTACCCATATATTTGATAATATTGTTAGCCATTCCTCCCACAATTATAATATTATCAAATCTAGGTATTAAATTTTTAATTATATTAATTTTAGTAGAGACTTTTGATCCTCCAATTATACAAGTTATAGGTTTTTTAATTTCAGAAGTAATTTTTTTTAGAGCATTAATCTCTAAATCAAGTTGCAATCCAGAAAAAGAAGGTAAAAAATTTGTTATCTCATGAATTGATGCGTGTGCTCTATGAGAACATGAAAAGGCATCATTAACATAAATATCACCTAAAGTTGAAAGTTTTTTTGCAAATGACTGATTATTTTTTTCTTCTTCAGGATAAAATCTTATATTTTCTAACATTATTATTCTTTCATCATCATTCTGAAATAAATCATTAGACACAATTTCTTTAATATCTTTAGATAAGAGTTTTATATTTTGACTTAATTTCATCTCCAAATCTTTACATATTGGCCTAAGCGAAAGGTCGTTTACAACTTTTCCTTTTGGTCTTCCGACGTGAGAAATAATTATAATTTTTGCATTTTGAGAAATTAGAAAATTTAAAGTAGGTAAAATTTTATCAATTCTTGTTGTGTCAGTTATTTTGTCACCAAGCAAAGGAACATTTAGATCTAATCTTAATAATATTTTTTTATTCTCAAGATTGATTTCTTCTTTTATACTTTTCATTAAGAAATGTTATGGACGTATTCTGCAATGTCACACATTCTATTCGAAAATCCCCATTCATTATCATACCATGCTGAAATTTTTCCCATATTTTTATCTACTGCACTAGTAAGCGACAAGTCTACAATTGCTGATGAAGAATTATGATTAAAGTCAATAGAAACTAGTTTTTCAGATGTTATTTCTAATATTTTTTTTAACTGATTTTTTGAAACTTCTTTAAAGGCGTCATTAATTTTTTCTTTGCTTATTTCCTTTTTAGTGCAGAAAACTAATTCAATAAGTGAAACATTTGGAGTTGGAACTCTCATAGCAACACCTTCTAACTTTCCTTTTAAATCAGGAATAATCTCTCCAATAGCTTTTGAGGCCCCAGTAGACGTTGGCACTATAGACTGACTTGCAGATCTTGCTCTTCTAGGATCTTTGTGAGAATTATCTAATATTCTTTGATCACTAGTAAAAGCATGAATTGTAGTCATAAAACCTCTTTCAATTTCAAAATTTTTATGAATTACATTTGCAACTGGAGCTAAACAATTAGTAGTACATGAAGCAGCTGAAATTATTTGATCATTTTTTGTAAGCACATCTTCGTTTACTCCAAACACAATAGTTTTGTCTGCATTTTTGCATGGAGCAGAAACTATCACTTTTTTTGCACCATTTTTAATATGTGCCACTAGTTTTTCTTTTGAATTGAATTTTCCTGTACATTCGAAAACATAATCGACATCAAATTTTTTCCAATCAATATCCTCAATTTTAGATTTTTGGGTAAATGTAATTTTATTTTTATTTATAAATAAATGATTTTCATCAAAATTTAACTCAGCATTAAATTTTCCATGAACAGAGTCATATTTTATTAATTTACAACTTGCCTCTGAATTAGATCTATTATTGATATGTTGTATTTTAATATTTTTATTTTGGCTTTCAATTATTGCTCTAATTACCATCCTACCGATTCTTCCCATTCCATTAATTCCAACTTTTATGGTCATTTCTACCCTTTTATCAATTTTTTTGATTTACTGGCAATGTTTACTGCAGTCAAACCAAAATGTTTGTAAATTTCTTTATATGGTGCACTTTTGCCAAAAGTATCAATACCAAAAGTCAAACCTTTATTGCCCACATATTTTTTCCAATTATTTGTTGACGCAGCTTCAATAGAGATTTTCATTTTAGTTTCATTAAGAATTTTTTGCTTGTATCTATTGGATTGAGAGTCAAAAAGATCCTGACATGGCATTGATATAACTTTAGAATATATTTTTTGTTTGGCTAATTTGTGGCTAGTTTCAATTGCTAAATTTACTTCAGAACCACTTGCAATTATAGTTAAATGAATTTTTTTGTTAGTTCGCAAAACTTCATAAGCTCCCAAAGAACATTTATTGACTTTTGAATATTTTTTTCTAATGGCATCTAAATTTTGTCTAGTTAAAGATAAAACACTTGGAGTTTTAGAACTTTTTAACGCGTGCTCCCAACATTCAATAGTTTCCATTCTATCCGCAGGTCTAAAAACATTAAGATTTGGAATAGATCGTAGGCCTGACAATTGTTCTATTGGTTGGTGAGTTGGACCATCTTCACCAAGGCCAATAGAATCGTGCGTCATAACATAAATTACTCTTTGTTCCATCAACGCTGACAATCGTATTGATGGTTTACAATAATCTGAAAAAATTAAAAATGTTCCACCATATGGAATTAAATTGCTGTGAAGAGCTAGACCATTCATTATTCCACTCATAGCATGCTCTCTTACCCCATAGTGAATATAGTCACTATTAAAGTCACCAGGCTTAGTTATTTTTTGATGTTTTGTTTTAGTGTTATTTGATCCTGCTAAATCTGCAGAACCTCCAATTAAAGTATTATTTTCTTTAGTTAGTGCAACCAAAACTTTTTCTGAAGACTTTCGAGTGGCTAAACTTTTTAATTCTTTTACCGCATTTTGTTTTTCTACTTTTAAAACTTTTGTAAAATTATTCTTAAATATTTTATTTATTGAGCTCTTTCTTTTTTTATATATTTTATTCCATTTATTTTCAATTAGTTGCCCCTTTTTACCAATTTTTTTCCATTCATTTAAAATTTTATCTGGAATTTCAAAAGGCTTATGTTTCCAATTCAGATTATCTCTAACTAGTTTTATTTCATCCAGGCCCAAAGGACTTCCATGAGATGAGGATTTGCCTGATTTGTTTGGTGAGCCATAACCAATTTTAGTTTTACATGAAATAACAGTTGGTTTTTTTGCATGCTGAACTTTTTTTAAAGCTCTAAAAATTTCCTTTTCATCATGACCATCAGTAATAACATAGTCCCACCCATAACTTTCAAATCTTTTCTTAAAATTATCTGATACTGCTAGACTAGTTGGTCCATCAATAGATATTGAATTGTTATCAAAAAGCATTATTAAATTTTTAAGCTTTAAATGTCCTGCTAAACTCATTGCTTCATGACTTATTCCCTCCATCAAACAACCATCTCCAGCTAAAACATAAGTTTTGTGATCTATAATATCTTTACTAAGTTTTTTTTTTAGAATTTCTTCAGCTAAAGCAAAACCAACAGCATTTGCAATTCCTTGACCAAGAGGTCCAGTTGTAGTTTCAATACCAGTTTTTGGATGATATTCTGGATGGCCTGCACATATTGAATTAAGTTGTCTAAATTTTTTTATGCTGCTAAGAGAAATACTTTTGTACCCAGTTAAATACAACAAAGAGTATAGAAGCATTGAGCCATGACCTGCTGACAATACAAACCTATCTCTGTTTAACCAGTCTGGGTTTTTTGGGTTAAATCTTAAAAAATTTTTAAACAGAACTGTTACTACATCAGCCATACCCATTGGCATACCTGGATGACCAGAATTTGCCTGCTGCACAGCATCAATTGATAAAAATCTGATGCAATTTGCCAAATCATTGTGTAGTTTATTCAAAATTATCCTGACTAGACTAAGAAGATTCTATTTAATAATATAAACATATATATATGAATTCTATAAACGAAAAAGAAAAAAAATTAAATAACGCTTTAGATAAATTAAAAAATATAGATTTAAGTAATCCTGATCTACAAAATAATATAAAAACTTTAAGTTCTCAAAAAACTCAATTAGAAATTGAAAAAAATCAATTGGAAGATAAATACAAATTACTAATAGATGAGCATAAAAGTTTAAGTAAAAAACTTGAAGATATCCAAAACAAAGAAAAATTAGAGCAAAAAAAAACAGACAGAGTTTTCTGAGAAAATTGATGAATTAAATCAGGAAACAGATACTTTATTAGAAGAGATTGATAAATGGCAAATGTAACTATTAAATTTAACAATAAAGAGTTTTTATTGTCATGTGAAGATGGTCAAGAGGAGCATCTTGAAGAACTTCTAATTCATATTAATCAAAAGTTTAATGAATTAAAAAATAATCTAGGAAATTTGGGGGAAAATAAATTACTTTTAATTACAGCGGTTAAAGTCATGGACGAATACTATGAGACAAAAAAAAAAGTTGATTTAAAAAAAAATGAGTTAAGAGATCTTTCAAATAAATTTAAAGAATTGAAATCACTTATTTATGATTACAGAGACAAGAAGGAAGAAGAGATCAAAGAAATAAACACAAATCATCTAAATTTCAAAAATGAAATTGAAGCAAATCACAAAAAGTATGAAAAATTAATTGATGAAGCTGCAGATGAAATATCTAACTTTGTTGAAAAGGCAAAATTAGAAACTATATCTCAATAAATTTTTGTGAATAAATCTAAGATAAGAGGTAAAATTATAAAATTAAGAAAAAATAATGCCAACAAAAACTTTAAAATTAGTCTAGATAGATTTTTTTCTTTCTTAAAAACAAATAAATTTAACCTTAAGAATTTAGGTGGATATTATCCTTATAATTTTGAAATTGATGATTTAGAAATTTTAGAACTATTAGAAAAAAAAGGTTTTAAAATATCATTGCCAATTATAAAAATGAATAACCAGATGGATTTTTTTAGGTGGTCTAATAGCGATCCATTAAAGATTAATAAATTTGGTATACCTGAACCCATATCAACGAAAAAGTTCAATCCAGATATTTTATTAATTCCATTGGTTGGCTATGATAATAATTTAAATAGATTAGGTTATGGAGGTGGATTTTATGACAGATATATTGAGAAAATTGAAAAAAAGAAAAAAATCATTAAAATTGGTTTGGCTTTTTCTTATCAAAAATTAAAAAATATACCATTAACTCAACATGACAAAAAATTAGACTATATAATTACTGAAAAGGAAATTTTAAAATGAAAATATTATTTCTAGGTGATGTTGTTGGTGTTTCAGGATGTTCAAAATTAATGAAAAGTCTTTTAAGTGAAATTAAACTAAAAAAAATAGACTTTGTTATTGTTAATGGAGAAAATGCTGCATCGCAAGGGGTAGGTTTAACAAAAGAAATATGCCAAGATTTTTTTAATTGCGGGGTAGACGTAATTACTACTGGCAATCATGTTTGGGATCAAAAAGAGATAATGGAATTTATAGAAAATGAAGATAGATTATTACGTCCAAAAAACCTGTTTGAACCAGCCCCAGGAAGAGGCTTTAACATTTATACTACAAAAAAAAATGTAAAAATAGGAGTACTTAACTTGATGGGAAATGTCTTTATGAAAAAATGTGAGGACGTTTTTGAGATTTCTAAAAAGTTTATGTCACAAAATGAATTAAAAAAAAATTATGATTTATTAGTAGTCGATTTTCATGGTGAAATAACGAGTGAAAAGAATGCAATTGGCCATTATTTTGATGGTAAAGCCACTTTAGTTGTCGGAACTCATACTCATATTCCAACTAATGACGCAAGAATATTAAATGGTGGCACTGGCTATCAAACAGATGCTGGAATGTGTGGAGATTATAATTCTGTAATAGGTATGAATACAGATAATTCACTGAATAGATTTTTAAAGAAAAATTCAACAAAGCATTTTCCTGCTTTAGGTGAGGCTTCTTTGTGTGGTGTAATTGTTGATTGTAATATAGAAACTGGGTTAGCAAATAATATTGAAAGTTATATTTGTGGAGGTCAGTTAAAAAATACTTAGAAAAATTATGTCAGGTCATTCAAAATGGGCAAGTATAAAGCATTCAAAAGGTAAAGCTGATAAGCAGAGATCTAAAATATTTTCTAAATTATCAAAAGAAATAAGTGTATCAGCAAAACTTGGCGATAAAGACCCAGGTATGAATCCAAGACTAAGATCTGCTATTCAAGCAGCAAGATCTGCTAATATGCCAAAAGATAATATAGAGAGAGCAATTGATAAATCTACAACAGCAACAGAATCAAATTTTGAAAATTTAAGATACGAAGGATTTGGTCCAGATAAAATTGCTGTAATTGTAGAAACCTTAACAGATAATAAAAATAGAACTGCATCAAATATTAGAACTATTTTTCAAAAAAGTGGAGGTAGTTTAGGAACTCAAGGATCTGCGTCACATAATTTTAAGCAATTAGGTATTATTAAGATTGATAAAAAAGAAATTTCTGAGGAAAATATATTTGAGCTATCTATTGAGTCTGGAGCAGAAGAATGCATATCTCATGATGAATATCATGAGGTTCAGTGCGCAATGAGTGAAATTTATAATGTAAAAAAGAAATTAGAAAAAATAATTTCAAACTTCATTTCAACAGAGATTGAATGGGTTCCATTAAATAGTGTTAATGTTGAAAAAGATAGAGAAGAGTCTGTGATTGAATTTTTAGAAACATTAGAAGAAGATGATGATGTACAAAATGTTTTTTCAAATGTTAATTTTGGTAATAATTAATGTTAGTTATTGGAATTGACCCAGGTATCTCAGGATCGATTTGTTTTTTTCAGGATGGAAAAATAATTGACGTAATAGAAATGCCAACAATGACTGAAGGTAAAAAAAATAAAAAACAAGTTAATGGTTCACAAATTTTCAACGAAATTTCTGAAAGAATTAAAAAGTTAGATAAAAAAGATATCAAGGTAATTATAGAGCAAGTATCAGCTATGCCAGGTCAAGGTGTTACTAGTATGTTTAATTTTGGTCAATCATTTGGAATTTTAAAAGGAATATGTTCAGCAATGCAATTATCAATGTATTTTGTAAGACCCACAAAATGGAAAAAATATTTTAACCTTATAAATTCAGAAAAAGATGCAAGCAGAACAAGAGCAATTGAGATTTTTCCTTATTTTTCAGGGCATTTATCAAGAAAAAAAGATTCAAATAAAGCAGATGCAATTTTAATTGCTAGTTTTTATTATGAAACTTATCAAAAAGAAGAGTAATCAAAAAAATTACAAGACAAATTCATGACACATTTAAGTGTGAATAGTAATTATGGAAGCTGATATCGCATCTCAAGCAGTAGGCTTAGGGACAAATACTGATTTTTCACTAATGAGCTTATTTTTTAGAGCAGACATTGTTGTAAAATCTGTAATTATAATTTTAATAGTTTGCTCAATTTATTCATGGGCAGTTATTATTGAAAAGTTTAGGTTATTTAAAAAAATAAACAAATCATCTGAGGAATTTGAGGAAAAATTTTGGAACTCTAAATCTGCAGAAACTTTTTATAATAACTTACCAGCAAATGTTGAAGACCCAATGGGTATAGTTTTTCAAGATGCCATGGAAAGTTTGTTGAAAAAAAAATCAAAAAATAATTTAAGTGAAAGAATGACCATCTTTCTAGAGGTTGGTATAGAAAGACAAATGTCTAAAATTGATAAAGGTTTTACATTTTTAGCAACAGTTGGATCAACAGCACCCTTTATTGGTTTGTTTGGAACTGTGTGGGGTATAATGAATTCTTTTCAATCAATAGCAATATCAAGAAACACTAGTTTAGCTATTGTTGCTCCGGGTATTGCTGAAGCATTGTTTGCTACTGCATTAGGGTTGTTAGCTGCCATACCAGCAGTTGTTGCTTACAATAAATTTAATACTGACTCAAAAAAATATTCTCAGAAATTAGAAAATTTTTCAAAAAGATTTTTAACTATAATTTAAGATGGCTTTTAAATTAAATCGTTCATCAAAAGAACCAATGAGCGAAATTAATGTAACTCCTTTTGTTGATGTTATGTTAGTTTTATTAATTATTTTTATGGTTACAGCTCCCCTTTTAACAGTAGGTGTTCAAGTAGATTTACCTGAAAGCTCTGCCGACTCTCTTCCAGAAGAAACTGAACCACTTACTTTATCAATAAATGCAAAGGGTGAAATTTTTATTCAAGAAGCTAAAGTAGAATACGATAATATCATAGCAAAAGTTTTAGCAGTTTCAAAAAATAGAACAGATACTAGAATTTATGTAAGAGGAGACAAGACCATTAACTATGGAAGAGTATTGGAAATAATGGGTTTATTATCTGGCTCAGGCTTTACTAAAGTCGCATTGATATCTGAACCTTATAAACAAAGGTAATTTTAGTGAATAGAAGTATAATTATTTCTTCTGCGTTACATGGTATTTTAATTTTTATTACAGCTATGAGCTTACCATTTCTTGCAAAAAAACCTTTAGACATACCTCCAATTGTTTCTGTAGAACTAATACAAATTACTGAAAAAACCAATATACCTTTTGCACCTAAGGCAAAAAAAATTATAGAAAAAATTAAAGAGAAAGAAAAAAAATTAGTATCAGAACAAGCGCCACCAAAAAAAGTGAAAAAAAATAAAACTAAAACAGTGGTTGCTCTTGATCAAAATAGTGAGATAGAAAATCAGAGACCTGACGCTATTCCATTACCAGAAAAAAATGTGAAAAAGATAAAAACAAAAAAAGAAAAAAAACAAAACCCTGACAAAGTAGATGAAGAGGTTAAACAAGTGTCAGAATTTGAAAAAAAAGAATTATTTGACCCAACTAATATTGCTGCTTTAATTGATAAATCCAAGGTCGATAGTGCTGAAGTGGTTAAAAAAAATGATGATATTACTCAAGATAAAGACCGAAGTATTGAAAATACTGGGCTTACTCTAAGTGAAGAAGATGCGTTAAAAGCACAGATTTTTGGTTGTTGGAGTATACCGTTAGGTTTGCCTTATAATGAAGATTTACTAGTTAGAATAAAATTAATGTTAGAGCCAGATGGCTCTGTCAAAAAAACTGAAATCCTAGATCATGCCAGAATGAATAAACCTGGCCAGGGTTTTTATAAAGTGTTAGCTGAAAGTGCTTTGAGAGCAGTCAAATTATGCCAACCTCTAAGAGTGCCAACAACAGGCTATGAAAGATGGAAAGAATTACAATTAAATTTTGATGCAAGAGAGATGTTAGAAGGTTAAGATAAGGTATGAAAAAGAAGTTTATAATTTTATTTTTATTATTGATACTTCCAATTAAAGTATTCGCTTTAATTGAAGTTGATATTACAAGGGGAAATCTAAACCCACTTCCATTAGCTGTGTCACCATTATCAATTGATAATAAATCTAAAAAAAGTTTTGAAAAAATTCTTAAAAAAGAAAATATTGGATCTGAAATTTCAACTATTGTTGAAAATAATTTGAGAACCTCAGGTCTTTTTAACCCTCTAAACAAAGATGCTTTTTTACAAGCACCTGAGATTGCAAATTTAAAACCAAGATTTGAAGATTGGAATTTAATTAAAGCTCAAGCACTAATTACTGGTAAAGTAACTTATGTTGATGAAAAATTGAGAGTTGAGTTTAGATTGTGGGATGTTCTTGCAGCTAAAGAAATGATGGCACTAGCATTTACTACAGTTCCAAATAATTGGAGAAGAGTTGGACATATTATATCAGACAAAGTTTATGAAAGATTAACTGGAGAAAAAGGATATTTTGATACAAGAATAATTTATGTTGCTGAAGAAGGTCCAAAAACTCAAAGAAAAAAAAGGTTGGCAATTATGGATCAAGATGGAGCCAATAATAAATTTTTAACACTTGGTAATGAGCTTGTATTAACTCCTAGATTTAATCCAACAAGTCAGATGGTTACATATTTGTCATACTTTAAAAACTTACCTAGAGTTTATTTGTTAGATATTGAAACAGGAACACAAGAAGTTGTTGGTGATTTTCCTGGAATGACATTTGCACCAAGGTTTTCACCAAATGGTAAAAAAATAATTATGAGTTTTGCTAAAGATGGTAAATCAGATATTTATACAATGGATTTAGAAAATAGAATAGTTGAAAGAATTACTAACCATCCTTCAATCGACACTTCTCCATCTTATTCTCCCAATGGTAAGTTTATAGCTTTTAATTCTGATAGAAGTGGATATCAACAAATTTATATTATGAAAAGTGATGGCAAAAATGTTAAAAGAATTTCATTTGGAAATGGTATATATGGAACACCAGTCTGGTCACCTAGAGGAGATTTGATTGCTTTTACAAAATTACACAAGGGAAAATTTTATATTGGTGTTATGAGAACAGACGGTACTGGAGAAAGATTGTTAACTGAGAATTATTATCAAGAAGCTCCATCCTGGTCACCAAATGGTAGAGTATTAATTTTTTATAGAGAAACTAAGACAAACAGCAAAGGAGAAGGTTTTTCAGCAAAGCTATGGTCAATTGATTTAACTGGCTACAATGAGAGATTAGTAAAGACTGTGACTGATGCATCCGACCCATCTTGGTCATCATTATTAAGTAATTAATAAGATAATTCGGTAAAATATCTTGATTTTTTAACTTGAAACATTTAGTTAGTTGTGAAAAAGTAAAGTAAAGGAAATTAGCAGCAAGGAGCAATTTAATGATATTAAGCAAAATTTTTAAAAACACACTTTTAGTATTAGCATCGTGCCTAGTATTAACTGCATGTGCAACAAAAAAAGTTGATACGGTAGGTGGTCAAATGCAAAGTGATGTTTATACAGGAACAGACACAGTTGAATATTTAGCTGATGGTGTTCCAGACAGAGTATTCTTTGCAACAAATGAAACTGTTTTAACCACAGCTTCACGAGAAACTCTTAGAGCCCAAGCAACCTGGTTAAGAAAAAATTCAAATATAAATGTAGTACTTGAAGGGCATGCAGATGAAAGAGGTACTAGAGAGTACAACTTGGCTCTTGGTGAGAGAAGAGCTAACTCAGCAAAAGATTATTTAATGACTTACGGTATATCTTCTGACAGAATATCTGTACTAAGTTATGGAAAAGAAAGACCAGTTGATGCTGGCTCAAACCCATTAGCTTGGTCAAAAAATAGAAGATCTGTAACGGTTAAAGCAAATTAGTAATTTAAATTTTAAAGACCCTGAAGCGCAAAGTTTTAGGGTCTTTTTTTTTGCCATTTTTATAATCATAAATAAATTTATTAATGAAATTTATATATAAATTAATAATATTAAAATTTATTTTCTTATTTAACCTAAGTTTCTTGAATATTTCACATGCAGACAATCATGATATTTATGAAACATTAGAAATTATTAAAAATGATCTTAAAACTCTTGAACGAGCTGTTTATTCTGGTTCAGTTGAGGTTAAAACTTCAGCTACCGAAAATTCAAATATTGAATTAGACTCAAATTCAGAGGACGTGCTTACAAGACATTTGTTAAAACTATCTGAAGTAGAAGATCAGTTTAGACAATTAACCAATAAATTTGAAGAAATAAATTTTA
The DNA here is from genome assembly GCA_902511185.1 of uncultured Pelagibacteraceae bacterium. Lineage (GTDB taxonomy): Bacteria > Pseudomonadota > Alphaproteobacteria > Pelagibacterales > Pelagibacteraceae > Pelagibacter. Next base: position 37,067 of record CABXEK010000002.1, read on the forward strand.
AACTAGATAAACTTTCCAACAGATTGTCAAAGATTCAAGCTGACAATCAGGTGCGATTTCAAGACATAGAGGTGGCTATAAATTCTAGCGAAGATACATCACAATTGTCCTTAAAACCAAAATCAGATGTTAATGAAGTATTACCAGGAAGTTCTCAACCTCAAGATCTTGGTTCGATTTCATATAAAGATACTGAGACCTCTGAAACTTCTCAACAAATTCAATCTGTAGATACTACTGCATCAGTTGTAACTGAAAATTTTCAAGCAGAAGAAAAAATATTACCACAAGATCTAACACCAAAAAAACAATATGAATTTGCAACAAGTTTTTTAAAAGTCGGAGATTATAGTACTGCAGAAAGAGCTTTTAGGGAATTTGTAATAACTAATTCAGAGCATGAGTTAGCAGGAAGTGCTCAATATTGGTATGCTGAAACTTTCAGAATAAGACAACTTTATACAGATGCTGCTTCAGCTTATTTAGAGGGTTATCAAAAATACCCTAAAGGTAAGAAAGCTCCTATAAATCTTTTGAAACTTGGTGTATCAATGGTTCAGATTGGAGAAAAAGATCAAGGTTGCAAAATGATTAACGGTGTTGAGGTTCAGTATCCTAATGCCAATCAGTCTATAATTCAAAAAGCAAAATATGAGTCTAAAAAATTCGAATGCATCAAACAGGACTCATAGTTTTTTATTAAATAAGCTAAAAGATAAGCGAATTCTTCAAATTTATAAAAAGTTTGAAAATAATTTAAATATTAATGAAAATTTTATTGTAGCTGTCTCAGGAGGTCCAGACAGTCTTGCTTTATCCTTTTTAGCAAAGATTTATTCAATTAAATATTTCTTAAACGTAAAATATTTAATTGTAGATCATAAACTTCGAAACAATTCTTCTTCAGAAGCAAAATATGTTCAGAAACAATTAAAAAAGTATTCAATAAAGCTAAATATTTTGACTTGGAATGGCGCAAAACCAAAAAAAAACATTCAATCTATTGCAAGAGATAAAAGATATAAGTTATTGATAGACAAAACCAAAAAACTTAAAATGAAAAGTATTTTGTTAGGTCATCATATAGATGATTTATTTGAAAATTTTTTTATAAGAATTTTAAGAGGAAGTGGTCTTAATGGATTAGTTTCGTTAGATCAAAAATCAAAGGTTGCAAAAATTAATCTATTAAGACCTCTATTAAATTTTGATAAAAAGGATTTGATATATATTAGCAAATATGTCTTTGGTTCATTTGTTGAAGATCCATCAAATAAAAATGATAAATTCAAAAGAGTAAGAATTAGAAATTTTTTAAAACAATTAGAGAATGAAGGGTTGGATAGATATAAATTTCTTTTAACAATTAAAAATTTAAAATCTGCCAATGAATCTATTAATTTTTATATTAAAGAAAACTTAAAACATAATATATCATTTTTAGAAAAGAAAAAATCTATTATTTTAAAACAAGATTTTTTTAATCATTCAAGAGAAGTTATTTTTAGATCATTTACCGAGGTAATTAAAATGGTTGGAAAAAAATATTACCCTGTAAGAGGAAAAAAAGTTGATAAAATTATCAGTGAAATAAACAGCAAAGCTTCATTTAAAGTTACTTTAGGTGGTTGTATAATAAAAAAAGTTAATCAAACTATAATATTATCAAAAGAATAATAAAATTCTCTAATTTAATGATATTTTGTCACTTGTTATATTTTTAATAATTCTTATCTTATAGTCATGAATCTAAAAAATCTCGCAATGTGGGGAATTATAGTTTTTTTGACTATTGGACTTTATAATATGTTTAAAAATCCACAGTCCAACATAAGAAGTAGTAATCAAATTATATTTTCAGAATTCTTAACTTCAGTAGAGAATGGAGAGGTTTTAAAAGTTGATATACAAGGCAATAACATCAAAGGTGTGTTTTCAAATGGTAACTCATTTACAACTTACTCACCTAATGACCCAAACTTAATTGAAAAACTTTCTGATAAAGGTGTCAGCATTTCTGCTGCTCCTCTAGATGAAAAGATGCCATCGTTGTTTGGTGTTCTTCTCTCTTGGTTTCCAATGTTATTATTAATTGCTGTTTGGATTTTCTTTATGAGGCAAATGCAAGGTGGCAAAGGTGGTGCTATGGGTTTTGGGAAATCCAAGGCTAAAATGATGAATGAATTAAAAGGTAAGGTGACTTTTAATGATGTTGCTGGTGTTGAAGAAGCCAAAGAAGAAGTTGAAGAAATTGTAGAATTTTTAAAAGATCCAAAAAAATTTAGTAGACTGGGTGGAAAAATTCCCAGAGGAGCACTTTTAGTCGGAAACCCTGGTACTGGAAAAACTTTATTAGCAAGAGCAATTGCAGGTGAAGCTGGAGTTCCATTTTTTACCATATCAGGTTCAGATTTTGTTGAAATGTTTGTTGGTGTTGGTGCATCAAGAGTTAGAGACATGTTTGAACAAGGAAAAAAAAATTCACCGTGCATAATTTTTATTGATGAAATAGATGCAGTTGGCAGAAGTAGAGGAGCTGGTTTAGGTGGTGGAAATGATGAAAGAGAACAAACTTTAAACCAATTATTAGTAGAGATGGATGGTTTTGATACTAATGAAGGAGTAATTATTATTGCAGCAACGAATAGACCAGATGTACTTGACCCTGCATTACTAAGACCAGGTAGATTTGATAGACAGGTTGTTGTTGGTTTACCAGACATTATAGGAAGAGAGAAAATTTTAAAAGTACATGCTAAAAAAATTAAGATAGCTCCAGATGTAAATTTAAGAACTGTTGCTAGAGGAACTCCTGGTTTCTCTGGCGCTGATTTAGCAAATATTGTTAATGAAGCAGCGCTACTTGCAGCTAGAAAAAGTAAACGTATTGTAACATTGGCTGAGTTTGAGGAAGCTAGAGATAAAGTTATGATGGGTGCTGAAAAAAGATCAATGGTTCAAACAGAAGATGACAAAAAATTAACTGCATATCATGAAGCTGGACATGCGATTGTGTCTTTAAATGAAAAGGCCGATGATCCTATTCACAAAGCTACAATACTACCAAGAGGAAGAGCTTTAGGTATGGTTATGACTTTACCTGAAAGAGATAAATATTCACAAAATAGAGAATATATGAAATCACAAATAGCAAAAGCTATGGGTGGAAGGGTTGCTGAAGAAATTATTTTTGGACATGATAAAGTTACCTCAGGTGCAATGTCTGATATTAAAGCAGCAACATCAACTGCTAAACATATGGTTACAGAAGCAGGCATGAGTGAGTTGCTTGGCCCATTAAGTTATGGAGATAATCAGGATGAAGTATTCTTGGGCAGATCTGTTGCAAGAAATCAACAAATGTCTGAAGATACTCAAAAAAAAGTAGATTCAGAAGTGAAAAAGTTAGTAGACGAGGGATATGATAGAGCAAAAAAAATATTAAATGAAAAGATTGAGGACTTACATAAACTGGCAAAAACATTACTACTTTATGAAACGCTAACTGGAGATGAAATAAGAGATTTAATATTGCGCAATAAACCTATTGAAAGAAGTGATGAAAAAGATCTTGCTGAAGAAGAGAAGAGTTCAGCTTTAGGATCAATGGGACTTAAACCAAAAATAGTTCATTAAAAATTTATGAGAAGATATTACACACGTGCGTGTAATTTCTACTATGGCAAAGAGTCAAAAATATTAATAAGTAATAAAAAATCTCTACCATTAAATGGTAATAAGAAAATATCATTTGATAGTGTTGAAATAATTTCAAGAAAATCAAGAAGAAAAATTCTTATAAAAGATTTAGATAAATTACCTAAATTATTAAAAAAGAATATAAAGTTTGATTTAGGAATTATAACATCAAAAAAAAAAAATTTTGCAAATTTAAATTTTCAAAAAATTACCCAACATTATGGGAGTATTAAATCTTACACCAGATAGTTTTTCAGATGGTGGAAAATATAATGCTAAAAATAAAGGAATTAAACATGGACTTGAAATGTTTAAATCAGGTGCCAATATAATTGATGTAGGTGGTGAGTCCACTAGGCCAGGTTCTAAAATGGTAAATAAAAATCTTGAATGGAAAAGAATTCATAAAACCTTAAAATATATTTGTAGCAAGTTCCCTGTGTCATTAGATACACGAAAATCAGAAATTATGGAAAAAGGCATTAAGATTGGTGTTAAAGTTATCAATGATATTTCAGGATTAAACTTTGATCAAAAAACTAAAAATATTTTAAAAAAATACAAAATACCATTTGTGATTCATCATTCAAAAGGAACGCCTGAAAATATGCAAATTAAACCAAGTTATAAAAATGAGTTATTGGATATTTATGATTTTTTTGAAAAAAAGATTGAGTCATTAAGATCAGCTGGCATAAAACATAATAATATTATTATTGATCCAGGAATAGGATTTGGAAAAAATTTGAAACATAATATGAGCCTAATTAGCAATATTTCTATTTTTCATACACTTGGTTTTCCTATACTTGTGGGTAATTCAAGAAAAAGATTTATTAAAGAGTTATCTGGAAACAACGATACGAAGAAACGAATTGGTGGAACTGTTGCTTCGTCAATTTATTTAATGACACAAGGAGTTCAAATTTTAAGAATTCATGATGTTAATGAATTGCTTCAAGGATTAAAAGTCTTTAAAGAATTGATAAAAAACTAATGGCAAAAAAATATTTTGGCACAGATGGAATAAGAGGAGCAATTAATAGCAAAAATATTAATGGTGACATGTTTTTTAAATTTGGTTTAGCGTCAGGCACATATTTCAAGTCACAAAAAAAAAAGAAGCAGACAGCAATTATTGCAAAAGATACTAGATTATCTGGATATACTTTAGAACCAGCATTAGTCTCGGGACTCGCATCAGCTGGAATGCATGTTTATACGTTAGGACCATTGCCAACTAATGGCTTAGCTATGCTGACAAAAACGATGAAAGCAAATATGGGAATCATGATTACTGCTTCTCATAATCCACATTATGATAATGGATTAAAGTTATTTGGTCCTGATGGTATGAAATTATCAGATAAAATTGAAAAGAAAATTGAAAGTTTAATAGATAAAAAAATTTCAAAAAATTTATCAAACCCTGAGAAATTAGGAAGAGTAAAAAGATTAGAAACTGGAACAAAAGATTATATAAAAATTTTAAAAAATAATTTTCCAAAAGAATTTAATTTAAGAGGTTTAAGAATTGTTATAGATTGTGCAAATGGAGCAGGTTACAAAGTAGGTCCACAATTACTTAAATCCCTTGGAGCAAAAGTAATTTCAATAGGTGTAAATCCCGATGGTCTCAATATTAATAAAAATTGTGGATCAACATTTCCAAATAAAATTAAGCTAGCTGTAAAGAAATATCGAGCACATATTGGTATTTCCCTGGATGGTGATGCTGATAGAATTATTATGTGCGATGAAAAAAGCAATATAATCGATGGTGATCAGATAATTGCATCTTTAGCAATAAGATGGAAAAATAAAAAAATGTTAAAAGGTGGTGTAGTTGGAACTCTAATGTCAAACTATGGTTTAGAAAAGTTTTTTAAATCTGAAAAGATAAAATTTATTAGAGCGAATGTAGGAGATAGGTATGTTAAAGAAAAAATGCAAAAAAATAATTTTAATTTAGGTGGCGAACAATCTGGACATATTATATTAGGAAAATTTGCAACAACTGGAGATGGTTTGCTCGTTGCATTAGAAGTGCTTTATGCGATTAGAAAAGGAATGAAGGCTAGTAATTTTTTTAATAAATTTAAAAAAACACCTCAAATCTTAAATAATATTCAAGTAAAAGATAAAACGATAATTAAGAAACCAGAAATAAAAAAATCTATAAAAATTGTTGAAAAATTAATAAAAGGAAAAGGAAGAATATTGGTAAGGAAGTCAGGTACTGAGTCAAAAATAAGAGTTATGGGTGAAAGTCAAAATAAGGAACTTTTAAAAAAGTGTATTAATATCATCTCAAAAAAAATAAAATAAATTGAAACCTAGATCAAAAATATTAATTATAGCAGGCTCCGATTCATCTGGTGGAGCAGGAATTCAAGCTGACATTAAAACTGTTACAGCATTAGGCTCTTATGCAATGACAGCAATCACGGCTGTAACTTCACAAAATACTACAGGAGTCAAATCCATAGTTGCGATTGATCCTAAAGAAATTTTAAATCAAATTATATTTACATCAAATGACATTAATCCTGATGCAATCAAAATTGGAATGCTGCATTCTTCTAAGGTCATAGAGATTGTGATCAAATCTTTAGATAAAATTAAAGTAAAAAAGATAATACTTGACCCAGTAATGGTTGCCAAAGGTGGAGCTAAATTAATAGACAATAAAGCAATTAAATTGCTTAAAAATGAATTAATAAAAAGAGTTACTTTGATTACTCCTAATATTCCTGAAGCTGAAATTTTAACAAAAACTAAAATTAAAAGTAAAGAGGATATGATTTTTGCTGCAAATAAATTATTAGAAGTTGGTGCAAAAAACGTCTTAATTAAGGGTGGGCATTTAAAGTCTAAAACAGTTCAAGATATATTTGTTACAAATTCTGACATAAAAATCTTTAATAGTTATAGACACAAAACAAAAAATACTCACGGGACAGGATGTACTTTATCTAGTGCAATAGCTACCTTTGTATCATGTGGAAAACCTATAAAGAAATCTTGTGAGCTTGGAATTAAATATGTAAATTCTGGCATTAAAACAAACCCAAACTATGGAAAAGGTCATGGTCCAATTAACCACCTGAATACAATATTTATAGATAGAAAATTTAAATTATGAAAAATATAGTTGTAGTTGGATCTCAGTGGGGTGATGAGGGAAAAGGAAAAATTGTTGATTGGCTTTCAGAGCAAGCTGATATTGTAATTAGATTTCAAGGTGGTCATAATGCTGGCCATACATTAGTTATAGATGGTGTTACATATAAATTAAGATTGTTACCATCAGGCATTGTAAGGAAAAATAAAATTTCAATTATTGGAAATGGTGTTGTGGTTGATCCCTGGGCCTTACTTGATGAAATTGAAGAAATAAAATCAAAAGGTGTTGATGTAAATATGGACAATTTTATTATTTCTGAAGCTGCAAACTTAATATTACCATTTCATAGGGAAATGGATGAGATTAGGGAAGATGCTGCTGGCAAAGGTAAAATTGGTACAACTAGAAGAGGGATTGGTCCTGCATATGAAGATAAAGTTGGAAGAAGATCAATTCGAGTAATGGATTTAAGATCTGAAAAAAATTTAGATCAAAGATTAGAGGCTGTTCTTGTTCATCACAATGCAATTAGAAAAGGCTTAGGTAAAAAAGTTTTTGAAAAACAGCAATTAAAATCTGATTTATTAAAAATTGCTCCCGAAATATTAAAGTTTTCACAACCAGTTTGGCTCAAAATCGATGAATTTAAAAAACAAAAAAAGAAAATTTTATTTGAAGGTGCTCAAGGAATTTTGTTAGATGTAGATCATGGCACTTACCCCTATGTAACTTCATCTAATACAGTTGCATCAAGTGCTGCAACAGGCACTGGATGTGGTCCAAATTCAATAAATTATGTTTTAGGTATTACTAAAGCTTATACCACAAGAGTTGGCGAAGGTCCTTTTCCAACAGAGTTAACTGATGATATCGGAGAACAGTTAGGTACACGAGGTAAAGAATTTGGAACAGTGACTAGTAGAAAGAGAAGATGTGGTTGGTTTGACGGAGTTCTTGTTAGACAAACAATAAAAATTTCAGGAATAGATGGGATAGCGCTTACCAAATTAGACGTTCTTGATGCACTAGATGAAATTAAGATGTGTATTGAGTATGAGCTTGATGGTAAAAAAATAGATTATTTGCCTGCAGCAGTTGAGGATCAACTAAAAATTAAACCCGTCTATAAAACATTCCCAGGATGGAAAACTTCTACCAATGGAATAAAGAATATGGAATCGTTGCCTGAAAATGCTAAAAAATATATCTATGCTGTAGAAGATTTTATAGGTGCAAAAGTATCTAGTGTGTCTACTAGCCCTGAAAGAGATGACACCATTTTAGTTGAGAATCCTTTTGATATTTAATTAACAGGTAACAAATTTTTTGATTTTGCTAAAAGAAGCATATGCTTTTGTAGTTTTTCAAAGCCTTTATTTTCTATCTGTCTAACTCTTTCTCTGCTAATTTTGTACTTCTTACTTAAATCTTCTAAAGTTGTTGGGTTATCATTTAATCTTCTAGAGTATAAAATTTCTCTTTCTCTATCGTTTAGAACTTTAATTGAATTTTTTAATAAATCTTTTCTTTGTTCCAATTCCTCTTGATGAGCAAATTTTAAATCATGGTCTAATTCTTTATCAACCAACCAATCTTGCCATTCGTCTCCATCTTCACCAACTTGAGCATTTAATGAAAACTCTTTTCCCGAAAGTCTTCTATTCATAGAAACAACTTCCTCTTTGCTAACATCCAATTTGCTAGCTATTTCATTTACATGTTCGTCTCTTAAATCACCTTCTGTTTGGGGTGCAATTTGATTTTTTATTTTTTTAAGATTAAAAAATAATTTCTTTTGTGCTGTCGTTGTCCCAATTTTTACTAAACTCCACGATCTTAATATGTATTCTTGAATAGATGCTTTAATCCACCACATTGCATAAGTAGCTAACCTAAACCCTTTCTCTGGTTCAAATTTTTTAACTGCTTGCATAAGACCAACATTACCTTCAGAGATCATCTCATTTACAGGTAAGCCATAACCCTTGTATCCCATCGCAATTTTAGCAACTAATCTTAAGTGACTTGTAACCAATTTTTCTGCAGCTTTAATATTTCCAGTAGTTTTCCAATTTTTAGCTAGCATATACTCTTCTTCCGCTGCAAGCATTGGAAATTTTTTAATCTGATCAAGGTATGCAGAGAGACCTCCTTCATTTGATAGGACTGGTAGGTTTTTATTAAATGTTGCGCTCATGACTATATTTATTTAGTTAACTATCCTAAATTATCAATGATTTATTCGTTAGTATTTCTTAGCATTTTTAATAAATTATTTAGTTCTTGTGGTAAAATTGAGGAAAAAATCATTTCTTCATTAGTTTTAGGATGAATGAAACCCAGAGTTTTTGCATGTAAAAATTGTCTATTTAATTTGGAGATTAAATTTTCTAATCTCATGTCAATATTTTTTAATTTCTTATATTTTTTTTTATATTTATCATCTCCAACAATACTATTTCCCTTATGAGTCATGTGAACACGAATTTGATGAGTTCTTCCAGTTTCTAATTTACATTCAACCAAACTTAATGTGGGTGTTTTATCATTTTCAAAAATTTCTATAGTTTTATAATTGGTTATTGCATGTTTACCTTTAGAGCGGCTAACTTCCATTAATTGTCTATTCTTTGAGCTTCGAGTTATAAAAGTATCAATTTTGCCAGATGACGGCCTTAGTTTGCCCCAAATTAGAAGTTGGTACACTCTTATAATTGTGTGATCACTAAATTGTTTTGATAAATTATCGTGACTTTCATTATTTTTTGCAATGACCACTAAACCAGATGTATTTTTATCAATTCTATGTACTATTCCAGGTCTTAGCTCATCTCCGACAGTTGAAAGGGAGTCCTTGTTATAATGAATTAAGGCATTAACTATTGTTTTGTCATAATTTCCAGCTCCTGGATGCATAATTATTCCAGCTGGTTTATTTATTACCAATAAATCTTCATCTTCATAAATTATTTCTAGTTTAAAGTCATAGGGTTTTAGAGAGGCTTCTTCAGGCTCTGGAATATTAAGGCTTAATTCGTCACCAGTTAAAACTTTTTTTGAAGGACTTTTAATAATTTCATCATTTAATTTTAGTTTTTCTTTTATGATTAGGTTTTTAATTCTTGTTCTACTAATCAACTTCTCTCTTTTGTTGATTAATACATCAACTCTTAGATTATTTTCATTCTCATCAACTATAATATTAATGTTTTTTTCCATAAAATGTAATATTAATACTAAATGCGCTTGTAGCTCAACTGGATAGAGCGCCTGACTTCGGATCAGGAGGTTCTGGGTTCGACTCCTAGCAGGCGCACCAATTTATTCACCAATATTAATTAAAGTACCTTTCTCTCTAGCTTTATCAAAAGAATAATAAAATACTGATATTGATACAATTAGATAAGTGGCGTTCAAATAAAAAGCTTGTAGAATGTTTTCATAGTTAACAGACTGATTTACCAAGATATTTCTTGTTTCTTCAAAGATATAAACTAACGGAAGAGCATAAGCTATAGATTGAAAAATTTCTGGTAGAGTTTCAACCGGGTAATAGATGCATCCAAAGGGTGCCAGCAAAAACATAGTTGACCATGCAATATTTTCAAAAGATGGACCAAATCTTAACAATCCTGCAGAAACAAACAAACCTAAGGTTATTCCAAAAACATATAAACTTAAAAAAAGAAATGCTAGAGGCAAACCTAAATCTAATAGAGAAATTCCAAATATAGGAGATGTTAATAGTATTGCTGGAACCAAACCAATTAAAGCTCTAATCAAAGCAGTAAAAACAAGTGATATAATAATTTCGCTTATTTTCATTGGAGCAATAAACAAGTTAGTAAAATTTCTACTCCAAATTTCCTCTAAAAATAGCATGTTAAACCCAATACTGGTTCTAAATAAAAAATCATATAGAATTGCACAAGAAAGTATGACTCCTACAGCACCATTATAATAGGTGCTATGATCAGCAAAAAAATTTGAAATAAAGCCCCAAAGTGTAATTTGAATTGATGGCCAATAAATTAAATCTAAAATTCTTGGAAATGATCTTGTGATTAAATAAAAGTGTCTTAAAAAAAGACCATATATTCTAGTTATATTCATATTTATTTCTCACAAGTTCTAAAAAAACTTCTTCTAAATTTTTTCTTCCATGTTTTTTTATTAAATGATCAGGGGTTCCACTATCTACTATTTGGCCACCTTTCATCATTAAAACAGAATTACATAGCCTCTTAACCTCATCCATGTTATGTGAAGCAAGCAATACTGATATTTTATTTTCTTTTTTATAATTTTCTAAAAAAGTTCTAACAAAATCTCCAGTCTCAGGATCTAAAGACGCAGTAGGTTCATCAAGCAAAAGTACAGAGGGATTATTAATTAATGCTTTCGCTAAACTCACTCTATTTTTTTGCCCTGAAGAAAGTTCTCCTGTAACATTATCTAATAGTTTATCTAATCTTAATTTGTTGGATAAATAATCAATTTGTTCATTTAAGTTGTTTACATTATATAATTTTCCGTAGACCACTAAATTTTGTCTTACTGTGAGTTTTTTTGGTAATTCTATATATGGAGAAATAAAATTCATTTTGTGAAGCAGAGAAATCTTATTTTTTTCTATATCCATTCCATTAATTAATACTTGTCCATTGGTTGGCTTTAACAAGCCTAGCATCATTCCAATTGTAGTCGTTTTTCCACATCCATTTGGCCCTAATAAACCAACAATTTCATTTTCGTTAATTTTAAAGTTAATATCATTTACAGCTTGTTTTGAATTATAACTTTTTGATAAATTAATTACTTCAATTGAATTAGACATTTAATATTTCGAGGCTCTATTCAATCTATCATTTATTGTTTTGCCAATGCCTTTGTTTTGAATTTTTTCAACTGCAATCATTTTATAACCTTCTTTTTTAATTTTTCTTAATAATGAGTATAAATTTTTAGCAGATTGTTGAAGATTATTATTTTTACTTAAATAGTAATAATTTTTAAACTTAGCTTTTCTTTTTTTTACTAATACAAAAGCTTCATCTTTTTTTGGTTTTTTAGCATTTATTCTTAATGGAATACCAGGAGAGTAATGTAATGGAAATTGACCAGGTGCAATTTTCTTTTTTGAATTAGTTTTTATTAAAACTTTTTTTTTTAATATTTTTTCTATTTTTGAAACATCCAATCCTCCATATCTAAGCAATGTTGGTTTTCCTAAAAGATTTATAATTGTTGACTCTAAACCAATCTCACATTTGCCCCCGTCTAAGACAAATTTAATTTTTGATCCAAACTCTTCAATAACGTCAGACGCCTTAACTGAGCTTAATTTACTTGAAATATTTGCACTCGGGGCAGCTAATGGATATTCCAGGCTTTTGAGTAGTTTTCTAAATAAAGAATGTTTTGGAAAACGAATAGCAATGCTGTTTCGTTTATTTGTTACAAATTTAGAAATTTTAGAGTTTTTTTTTAATTTTAAAATAAATGTAATCGGTCCAGGAGAGAACTTATTATATAGCTTAATAAAATTATCATTAATATGACAATCATCTTTAAGCTTGTCGATATCTGAATAATGAACAATTAAAGGATTATTCATAGGTCTTTTTTTCAATCTGAATATCTTTTTTACTGATGTATTTGAATAAGCATTTCCAGCTAATCCATAGACAGTTTCGGTAGGTACAGCCACACAATGATTTTTATCTAAATATTTCTTAGCTTTTTTGATATTTGATTGAATAGATTTCATGTATTAATAATTATTATTATATGAAAGATAAAAATTTACTACCTGATAATGATACAAGTTCAATAGAGGAGCTAACTGATCAAGCAAATCAAATAATAGAGTCTTTGGAAAATGAAAAAGATCTAAATAATTCTGTTGAAAACTATCAAGAATTATTGAGGTTAAACAATATTATTGAAAAAAAATTTCATAAAAGCTTTAGATCTATTGGTGAAGAAACTAATAAAAAAATTAAAGAAATCATTAAAAAAAAATGAAAACCAAGCTTAATAGGATTGCAAAAGACACAAACATCTTTCTAAAAAAATTTTTAAACAAACAAAATAATTCTAAATTAATTCCAGCCATGAAGTATGGGTTATTTCCAGGTGGAAAAAAAATTAGATCTAAAATTTTGATTGATATTGGTTCATTACTAGCAATAGATTATAAAACATTAATTGCTATCGGAGCCTCTGTGGAATGTATTCATGCTTATTCCCTAATTCATGATGATTTACCATGCATGGATAACGATAAAATTAGAAGAGGAAAACCATCTACGCACATTAAGTTTGGAGAGTCCACAGCAGTCCTTGCAGGAAATTCATTACTTACAATGGCATTTGAAATTTTAGCAAGTCCTGCTTTAAAAATAAGTGAAAAAATTAAGATTAATTTAATAAAGAAACTATCTGAATGCTCAGGTCATTTAGGTATAGCGGGTGGTCAATATTTAGATCTAAGTTATGAAAAAAAAAAGATAACTAAAAATAAAATTATAGAAATGGAAATAAAAAAAACAGGAAAATTATTTAGTTTTTGTTGTGCTGCTCCTGCAATTATTAAGAAAAAAAATATCAAAGAAGTAAAATTTTTTGAAAATATTGGTTCAGATATAGGTTTATTATTTCAAATAGCTGATGACTTGATTGATTTTAAAGGTAGCTCTAAAATAGCTGGAAAAAAAACAGGAAAAGATCAAAAAAAAGGTAAAGCTACATTAATAAGTTTGCTAGGCTATATGAATGCAATTAAATATTGTGATAGAATTATTTTAAAAACAAATAAAAATTTAAAGAAATACGGTACAAGTTCTGAATATATAAAAGAAACATTGAATTATATTTTGTATAGAGACAAGTAATGATAAATTATAAATTTTTAAATGATATAAATTTTCCATCTGATTTGAGAAAGTTATCAGAAGATGATTTGCAAAAAGTTTCAGATGAAGTTAGAGAAGAAATGATTAGTGCAGTTTCTGAAACTGGAGGACATTTAGGTGCAGGTTTAGGAGTAGTAGAGCTATCAGTTGCTCTTCATTATGTTTTTGACACACCTAATGATAAATTGATCTGGGATGTAGGACATCAATCTTATCCACATAAAATTCTAACTGGAAGAAAAAATAAGATTAAATCTTTAAGACAAGGAAATGGTTTATCAGGATTTACAAAAAGATCAGAAAGTGAATACGATCCTTTTGGTGCTGCTCATAGCTCAACATCTATATCTTCAGCACTAGGGATTGCTGAAGCAAATAAATTAGCAAATAAATCATCCAATGTGATAGCAGTAATTGGTGATGGCGCAATCAGTGCAGGAATGGCTTATGAAGCAATGAATAATGCTGGAGCATCAAAAACAAAAATGATTGTTATTTTGAATGATAACGATATGTCAATTGCAAAACCAGTAGGTGCTATGAGAACTTATCTAGCAAAGTTATTAACAGGAAAAATTTATTTTAGTCTAAGAGAAACTATTAAATTAATAATGTCTTCGTTTTCAAAACGATTTAGTGCAAAAGCTGGTAAAGCTGAAGATTTTTTAAGATCAGCTGTAACAGGAGGGACATTGTTTAGTTCATTAGGTTTTTATTATGCAGGTCCAATTGATGGTCATGACTTAAATAGTCTTGTTCCTATTCTTAAAAACGCAAGGGACTCTAAACACGAAGGACCAATTATGATCCATATAAAAACACAAAAAGGTAAAGGCTATTCTTATGCAGAAAAAGCATCTGATCATTACCATGGTGTTTCAAAATTCAATGTAAAAACAGGAGAACAAGTTAAAAGTGGAAGCAATCTTCCAGCCTATACAAAAGTATTTGCAAATACGTTGGTTAAACATGCTCAAAAAGATAGTAAAATTGTTGGGATAACAGCTGCAATGCCAGGGGGCACAGGAATGGACATTTTTGGAAAAGAATTTCCTAAAAGAATGTTTGACGTAGGAATAGCCGAACAACATGCAGTAACTTTTGCTGCTGGACTAGCTACAGAGGGCTATAAACCTTATGCAGCAATTTATTCAACTTTTTTACAAAGAGCTTATGATCAGGTTGTTCATGATGTAGCTATTCAAAGTTTACCTGTAAGGTTTGCAATAGATAGAGCGGGTCTAGTAGGTGCAGACGGATCAACACATGCTGGCTCATTTGATATTACATATTTAACAACTTTGCCTAATTTTATTGTGATGGCAGCAAGCGATGAAGTTGAGTTGGTAAAAATGATTAATACATCTGTGGATATTAACGATAAACCGAGTGCAATCAGGTATCCTAGAGGAACAGGGTTGGGTCTTGATCTACCTTCAATTGAGGAAAAGATTGAAATAGGCAAAGGAAAAATAATTCAAGAAGGAAATCAAGTCTGCCTTTTAAGTCTGGGTACTAGGCTTGAAGAGTGCAAATTAGCAGTTGAGGAATTAAAGAATAAAGGTGTATCAGTAACAATTGTTGATGCAAGATTTGCTAAACCTTTAGACCAAGAACTTATTTTAAAATGTGCCAGACAACATGAAGTAATGATCACCATTGAAGAAGGATCAATAGGTGGTTTTGGTTCTCATGTTAAAAATTTATTAGCTGAGAAAGGAATATTTGACAAAGGATTGAAGTTTAGAGCAATGACACTACCTGATACTTTTATTGAACAAGATAATCCTAAGAAAATGTATGACGTTGCTGGGTTAAATGCTTCACAAATTTCAAAGAAAGTTTTAGATATTTTTTTTACAAAAGACTCAATTAAGGTAGTTAAAAATTAAAAAATAGTTTTAACTGCACTGAGCTTTATGCATTAAATAATGATCTAATAAAACACAATTCATCATAGCTTCACCAACAGGAACAGCTCTTATGCCTACGCAAGGATCATGCCTTCCTTTAACTGATATAGTTGTATTTTTTCCGAATTTATTAATAGTTTTTCTAGTTGTTAAAATTGATGATGTAGGTTTTACCGCAAATGAAGCAATAATTTCTTGACCAGATGATATACCACCTAAAATACCTCCAGCATTATTGGAGTCAAATTTTAATTTTTTACCTCTTTGAGAAATTTCATCTGAGTTTTGTTCTCCACTCAATTGTGCAGAATTCATTCCAGCTCCAATGTTCACTCCTTTAACTGCATTTATACTCATTAACCCTGATGCTATATCTGAGTCTAATTTTGAATAAATTGGAGCACCTAGTCCTGCAGGTATTCCTCTTGCTCTAATTTCTATTACAGCACCACATGAAGATCCAGATTTTCTAACATCCAATAAATATTTTTCCCAAAGTTTTAACATAGACTTATCAGGACAGAAAAAAGGATTTTTATAAATTGTTTGATCGTTCCATTGACTAGTATCACATCCCAATATTCCTAGTTGAGTAACAGCACCTATAACTCTAAATTTTTTACCTAATTTTTTTTGTAAAACTAATTTAGCTATTGCACCTGCCGCAACCCTAGCAGCTGTTTCTCTTGCAGAAGATCTTCCACCACCTCTATAATCCCTTATTCCATATTTTCTAAAATAAGTATAATCAGCGTGACCTGGTCTAAATTTATCTTTTATTTTACCATAATCTTTTGACCTCATATCTTTATTGTAAATAATAAGAGATATAGGTGTTCCAGTAGTTTTTCCCTCAAACACACCAGACAATATTTGAACTTTATCATCTTCTTTTCTTTGAGTTGTAAATTTTGACTGACCCGGTTTTCTTTTATTTAGTTCTAACTGAATATCATGTTCTTTAAGGCTTATATTTGGTGGACAGCCATCAACCACACAACCAATAGCTGGTCCATGAGATTCACCCCAAGTTGAGAAACGAAATAACTTTCCAAAAGTATTAAATGACATTATTTATATTATATAGATTATTTTGTTTAAATTATGAATCAAAAAAACTCACTTGGCCTGAATAATTGTTTTTTGGATCTAGATGATCCAATTCAACTATTTGAAATATGGATGGATGAAGCAAAAAAATCAGAACCAAACGATCCTAATGCACTTTCATTGGCAACATCAAATAAGGATAATATCCCATCTGTAAGAATGGTTTTATTAAAAGAGTTTAGCCAAAATGGATTTATATTTTACACCAATTTAAATAGTCAAAAAGGAAACGAATTAAAAGAGAATCCTAAAGCAGCAATGTGCTTTCATTGGAAAAGTCTTTTACGACAAATAAGAATTAGTGGAACGGTAACTCAAGTAGAAGACAAAATTGCTGACCAATATTATAATTCAAGAAGTTATGAAAGTAGAATCGGTGCTTGGGCTTCAAATCAAAGTAGTAAGTTAGTTAATAGGGATGAACTGGTAAATTCAATTAAAAAATATAAACATAAATATAATGATGAAAATAACGTTCCAAGACCCAGTCATTGGTCAGGTTGGAATTTATCTCCATTAAGTATTGAATTTTGGTTAGATGGAGATAGCAGAATTCATGAAAGATTAAAGTATACGATCGATAAGAATGGTAATTGGATAAAATCTTTATTGAGTCCTTAAAAATTTCTAGCCAAACTAAATGAAGCAATATTTTTAAAAATTTCTTTTTCTTTACAGTCTTTAAATACAGTTAAAGAATTTGAAGCAAGATTAATATAATGTTGAGCTTTTTGATAACACTCTTTAATAATATCATATTTTTTAATCAAAGAAGCTATTTCTTTTAAATCATTTTTATCTCTCATATCTTTTTTAAACAATTCGATTAATAATTTTTTTTCATCAAGATTTATTCTATGGAAAAGAAGGATTATAGGTAAAGTAATTTTTCCTTCAAAAAAATCTTGACCAACTTTTTTTCCAAATAATTTTAGATCAGAATTATAATCTAAAGTATCATCAGCAATTTGAAAAGTTAGTCCAAGATTTCTTCCATAAAATTCTAACGCGTTTTTTTCTTTGGTATTTGCATCTGATAAAATTGCACCAACTTTTGTTGCAGCTGCAAATAGCTCTGCAGTTTTTGCAGAGATAATTTTTAAATAAGTTTCTTCAAGCATATCAACTTCACCTTTGTGCTGAAGCTGCAAAACTTCTCCCTGAGCAATCTTAGAAGAGGTTGACGATAATAATTTTAAAACTTCCAGATTGCCATCTTCTACCATCATCTCAAAACACCTACTTAATAAATAATCTCCAATTAAAACTGAAGAATGATTATTCCAAACTTTATTTAAAGTTTTTTTTCCTCTTCTTACAACACCCTCATCAATTACATCGTCATGCATTAATGTTGCACTGTGAATTAATTCTACACAAGCTGCTAAGTTAATATCTCTTGATCCTTTAGAATATCCACATAATTTTGCAGCCCCTAAGGTCAAAAGAGCTCTTAATCTTTTTCCACCTGTTTTAATATGGTAGTCAGTCATTTTTTGTACCAACTCCACATCACTAGCTAACTTTGATTTAATTTTTTCTTCAGTTAGAACAAGTTTGTCCTCAACAGAATCCTTCAGTTGAAAGTAAGAGTCGTTTATCTGATTTTTAAGCTGTACTACAGTTCCCATATACTATTTAGATTAATATAATTAAGTTTTATATATTACTTATCAATTGACGCACCTTTTTCTTCAATTATAAGTGTTTTTATATTCAATTAATAATTTTATAAGGAATAATAATGTTCTCTTTTTTTAAAAAGAAAAAGACTGTAGCTCATATCAAATTAAATGGAGTTATAGGAAATGCTGGAAAATTCAAACAAGGCATTGATTTTGCTGGACAAGAAGAACTAATAAAGAAGGCTTTTTCTCTAAAAAAAGCTGCTTGTGTTGCTATCACTATTAATTCACCTGGTGGATCACCTGTTCAATCACATTTAATTTATAGTTTAATTAGACAAGAGGCTAAAAAAAATAAAAAAAAAGTTATCGTATTTGCTGAAGATGTAGCTGCATCTGGAGGATATCTTATTTCATGTGCTGGTGATGAAATTTATGCAAATTCAAGTTCAATCATTGGATCTATAGGAGTTATATATTCTTCATTTGGATTTACAGAATTGATAAAAAAAATTGGTGTTGAAAGAAGAATTCATACAGCTGGAAAAAATAAAAGTACATTAGATCCTTTTCTAGAAGAAAAAAATGAGGACATTGAAAGATTAAAAAAAATTCAATTAGATTTGCATAAAGACTTTATAAATGTAGTAGAGGAAAGTAGAGGATCTAAATTAAATAAATCTGAATTAGAACTTTTTTCAGGAGAATTTTGGTCAGGCAGTAAAGCAAAAGATTTGGGACTAATAGATGGAATAGGTGATGCGCACATAATTTTAAAAGAAAAATTTGGAGAAGATGTTGTAATTAAAAAATTTGAAAAGTCCAAAAGTTGGTTAAGTCAAAAACTTTCATCTTCAAGTAATCAAGTAGATCAATTAGCTAACATCTTAGATGAAAGGTCAATCTGGCAAAGATATGGTTTCTAAAATAAAAAAACCAAAGCAAAAGTTTCAATCATTTCAAGAAATAATTTTAAATCTTCAAAAGTTTTGGAGCAAGAAGGGTTGTATTGTTTTACAACCATACGATATGGAAGTTGGCGCTGGAACATTCCATCCAGCCACTACTCTTAGGTCACTTGGACCAAAACCATGGAAAGCTGCTTATGTTCAGCCATCAAGAAGACCAACAGATGGAAGGTATGGCGACAACCCCAATAGACTTCAACATTATTATCAATTTCAAGTTTTAATTAAACCCTCACCAGATAATATAAAAAAGTTATATCTTAATAGTTTATCAGTGATTGGAATAGATCATAATGAACACGATATTAGGTTTGTAGAAGATGACTGGGAAAGTCCAACGTTAGGTGCGGCTGGTTTAGGCTGGGAAGTTTGGTGTGATGGCATGGAAATAACACAATTTACATACTTTCAGCAAATGGCAGGATTTGAATGTAAACCTGTTTCAGTAGAAATTACTTATGGTTTAGAGAGAATATGTATGTTTACACAACAACAGAAAAATGTTTATGACCTTTTGTGGAATGATGAAGGGATGAAATATCATGATGTCTTTCATCAAGCAGAAAAAGAATTTTCAGCATATAATTTTGAACACGCAAATGTAGATAGTTTATTCAAGATGTTTGATATGCATGAAATAGAAGCAAAATCCCTTGTGGAAAAAAAGATATCATTACCTGCATATGACCAATGTTTGAAAGCAAGTCATGTATTCAATATTTTAGATGCGCGTGGAGCTATAAGTGTTGCTCAAAGAGCAGGATATATAGGCAGAATTAGAGATATAACAAAAGCGGCTGCAGAAATTTGGTTAGACAGTCAAAGTTAAATGTCAGATTTTTTTTTAGAACTATTTAGTGAAGAAATACCATCATCTCTTCAAAAGAATTTGAGAGAAGATTTATTAGAAAGATTTAATAAATTATTTAGTGAAAAATTTATTTCTTTTAAAAAAAGCTCCTCATTTTCAACACCCAATAGATTAGTAATTTTATTTGAAGGTCTACCAAAACAGATAGTTTTAAAATCCGAAGAAATTAAGGGTCCAAATATAAATACTCCTGAAGTAGCACTAGAAGGGTTTATGAGATCAAATAATTTATCTAAAAAAGACATTTTTAAAAAAAAGATAGATAAAGGAGAGTTTTATTTTTTCAAAATAAAATCAAAAAAACTTAATACACGTGATTTGTTAGAAGAGCTTGTGCCTTTTGTATTACAAAAAATTCAATGGAAGAAATCAATGAAGTGGGGAGATTTTGATTTGAATTGGGGCAGACCATTAAAATCATTATTAGCAGTATTTGATAAAAAAAAATTAACTTTTAATTTTCATCATTTGGTTTCATCAAACTCGACTTTTATTGATAAAGAGTATGAAGAAAAGAAAAAAATATTTATTGGTTTTAAAGAATATAATAATTTTTTTAAAAAATTAAATATCATTATTGATCATAAACAAAGAAAAATTTTGATAGAAAAAAAATTAAACGAAATTTCAAATAAAAAAAATATAAAAATTGAAAGTAATCCAAAACTCCTTGATGAAGTTGTTGATTTAACAGATCAACCAAATGTTATATTATGTGAATTTGATAAAAAATTTCTTAATATTCCAAAAGAAATTTTGATTATTACTATGCAGCATCATCAAAAATATTTCCCTACTTTTGATAAAAAAGGGAATATTACAAATGAATTTTTAGTTGTAATAAACAAAAAAGACACAAAAGGTTTTATAAAATTAGGAAACGAAAGAGTTGTAAATGCTAGATTAAGCGATGCCGAATTCTTTTGGCAAAAAGATAAATCTCAAAATTTAGTTAAAAGAGTTTCAAAACTAAAGTCCATGAATTATTTCAAAGGATTGGGGACATACTTTGATAAAGTTCAAAGAATGAGGAAACTTGGAGGAATACTTTCAGATGAATTATTAATTAGTAAGGAAAAAGTAGAATTATCTGCATCAATTTGTAAAGTAGATTTAGTTTCCGAACTAGTAGGAGAGTTTCCAGAACTGCAAGGGGTTATGGGTGGTTATTTTGCAAATGCTCAAGGCTTTGAAAAAGATGTTTCGCTTGCAATAAGTGAACAATATTTACCCGAAGGTATAAATTCAAAAGTACCAAAGAAACCTTATAGTATTGCACTTTCGTTAGCTGATAAGATAGACACATTAGTTGGTTTTTTTGGAATAAATCAGAAGCCAACTAGTTCGAAAGATCCATTTGCCTTAAGAAGACTTGCACTAGGAATAATAAAAATAATAGTTGCAAATAAAAAAGATTTCAAAATAAGAGACTTAATTAGTTTTTCAGTAAGTTTATACTTTGAGCAAGGTTTTAAATTTGAGAATGAATTTTTACAAAAAGAGCTATCTAATTTTTTGATGGATAGACTAAAATTTTACATGAAAGAAGAGAATATACGTCATGATATTATTCAGGCTTCAACAAATTTTCTTAATTTAGATCAATCGGTTGTAATTTTTGATAAAGCCAAAACCCTAAATAAGATTATTGATAAACCGGATGGGATTGATCTTATTGCAACTTATAAAAGAGCATCAAATATCTTAGATAGTGAATTAAAAGGTGATAAATTTGCTCTATCAAATACAACTGATCCTGGTATTTTTAAAACAGATTTTGAAAAAAATTTATTTAAAAAAATAAATGAATTAAGAAAATATTTTCAAAGTATCAATAGAGATGAGAATTTTGAGCAAACACTTGTCAGTTTAGCTGAGTCAAAAAAAGTAGTTTTTGATTTTTTTGATAGTGTAATTGTAAACGATAAAGATCCGATAATTAAGAAAAACAGATTGGAACTAATTCAAATGTTATGTAAAACGTTTGAAAATTATGTTAATTTTTCTTTAATCGATTCCCACAAATGAAAAAACTTATTTTAAATTTTAAATCTAAAGATAGCAAAAATATTAAAAACTCTAAAAATTTTTTAGGAGGCAAAGGTGCTAATCTTTCTGAGATGGGCAGGATGGGGCTTCCAGTACCTCCTGGATTCACAATTTCAACTAAAGTATGTGAACTTTTTTATATAGATAAAAAAAGATTAAATAAAAATTTAGTTGCTCAAATTAAAAAAGAATTAAAAGTTGTTGAAAAAGATGTTGGTAAAAGATTTGGTGATTTAAAAAACCCTTTACTTCTTTCTGTTAGATCAGGAGCAAGAGTATCAATGCCTGGAATGATGGATACAATTTTAAATCTTGGATTAAATGATAAAACTGTAAATGCATTAGCTTTAAAAACTTCTAATGGTAGGTTTGCAAAAGATAGTTATAGAAGATTTATTCAAATGTATGGCAACGTTGTGATGGGAGTTGAAGGCTATCATTTTGAAGAATTAATTGAAAATTATAAACTTACTAAAGGAGTTCTGCTAGATACGGATCTAGATGAAAATGACTGGGATGGATTAATCGTAGATTTTAAAAGAACAGTTAAAGAAAAAGCTAAAAAAGATTTTCCTCAAGATGTTTATGCACAATTATTAGGAGCAATAAGTGCAGTATTCTTATCTTGGGAGAGTAATAGGGCAAAAGTTTATAGAAAATTAAATCAAATACCAGCTGAATGGGGAACAGCTGTAAATGTTCAATCTATGGTTTTTGGTAATATGGGAAATGATTGTGCAACTGGTGTTGTGTTTACAAGAAATCCATCAGACGGATTAAATGAAATTTATGGTGAATATTTGATTAATGCACAGGGCGAGGATGTTGTTGCTGGTACCAGAACACCACAATACATTACTAAAAAAGCGAGACTGCATGCAAAAGTTAAAGACCTCTCAATGGAAGAGGTTATGCCAAATGTTTACAAACAACTTAACAAAATTTTAAAAAAATTAGAAAAGCATTACAGAGATATGCAAGACGTTGAATTTACAGTTGAAAATAAAAAGTTATGGATGCTTCAAACAAGATCTGGAAAAAGAACGTCTAAGTCAGCAGTAAAGATTGCTGTTGACATGGTTAAAGAAAAATTAATTTCAAAAAAAGAAGCTGTTTTAAGAATTGACCCAAATTCTTTGGATACTTTGCTTCATCCCACGTTAGATGAAAAAAGTTCAATAAATGTTATAGCCAATGGTTTGCCAGCATCTCCAGGTGCAGCTAGTGGAAAAGTAGTTTTTACTTCGGAAGAAGCTGAAAGATTAACAGGAATGATGCAAGATACAATTTTAGTTAGAGTTGAGACTTCACCAGAGGATATTCAAGGTATGCATGCAGCTAAAGGAATTTTAACAGCCAGAGGAGGAATGACAAGTCATGCAGCAGTAGTTGCAAGAGGCATGGGTAGGCCGTGTGTTTCTGGTTCGAGCGAAATTGATATAAATTATGAAAGTAAATCATTTAAAACTTCTTCAATGGAAATAAAGGAAGGAGAAGTTATAACTATTGATGGATCCACAGGTAGAATTATTTCTGGAAGTGTTGCTACGGTTAAACCAGAAATTTCAGGTGATTTTTCTAAATTAATGTTATGGGCAGATAGTTTTAGAAAATTAAAAATAAGAACAAATTCAGAAACTCCTAAAGATACAAAAACAGCTAAAGATTTTGGTGCAGAGGGCATTGGTCTTTGTAGAACAGAACATATGTTTTTTGATGAAGAAAGAATTTTATCTGTTCGAGAAATGATTTTATCAAAAAATAAAGAAGATAGAGCCAAAGCACTCAAAAAACTTTTACCACATCAAAAAAAAGATTTTGAAGAAATCTTCAAAATTATGGGTGGGCTACCAGTCACAGTTAGATTACTGGACCCTCCACTTCATGAGTTTTTACCCAGAAGCGAAAAAGAAATAAGTGAAGTCGCAAATGTGGTAGGTCTTTCAATAAAGGAAGTAGAGTCTAGAATAGAAGAGCTACATGAACAAAATCCAATGTTGGGTCATAGAGGGTGTAGACTTGGTATATCTTTCCCGGAAATTTATGAAATGCAATGTAGAGCAATTTTTGAAGCATTAGCTGAGCTTAAAGATAAAAAAATTAAAATTGCATTTCCAGAAATTATGATCCCTTTAGTTTCAACAGAAGCAGAAATAAAAATAATGAAAGATTTAGTAATTAATGTTGCAAATGAAGTACAAAAACAACAAAAAGTAAAAATAGAATTTATGGTTGGAACTATGATTGAGCTTCCAAGAGCAGCAATTAAAGCTAAGGAAATAGCCAAACATGCAGAATTTTTTAGTTTTGGTACAAATGATTTAACACAAACTACTTTTGGAATTAGCAGGGATGATAGCGGAAAATTTTTAAATGATTATTTAGATAATAAAATTTTTTCAATTGATCCATTTGTTTCAATAGATGATGGAGTTGAAGATTTAATTAAAATTGCTGTCGAAAAAGGAAAAATTCAAAATAAAAAATTAAAACTTGGTATCTGTGGAGAGCATGGGGGTGACCCTAGAAGTATAGAGTTTTGTTCTAAAGTTGGTTTAAATTATGTTTCTTGTTCACCTTATAGAGTCCCTATTGCTAGATTGGCTGCTGCTCAAGCAGAACTTAAAAAATGATTAAAATAATAAAAAAAATAAGTAATAAATTTTTTAATGATTTTTATAAAATTGAATTATTTAGAACATTAATTTCTATTTTAAGGTTTGTATATTTTTATTATATAAGAAAAAAAATTAATTTTTATATAGATCCTGATAAAAAAATTGACGATCATACTTTGGTAAAAAATTCAATTAGCAAATTTTCTGAAAATGAAACAGGAGACCAAACTGTTATAGCTCATAATATGCATTTTGTTGATAATTTTTTTAATTTAAAAAAGACTTATAAAAAATTTAATGGAAATAAAACTGCTGAAATTGGATATCCAATCCAATCAATGGATTTTATTGATTATGAAAATAACAAAGTTTTATCTGTTGGACCCAGAAATGAAGGGGAGCTTTTTTTCATTAAAAGTATGGGTTTTAGGTGGCATAATATTTTTGCTTTAGACTTATTAAGCTATTCACCAAAAATTCAACTAGGAGACATTCACAAAACTAATTACGAAGAAAATACGTTTAATGTTATATTTTGTGGTTGGGTTTTGAGGTATAGCGATAATTTTGAAAAAATTTTAAAGGAAATGTTGAGAATTGCGAAAAATGGTGCGGTAATATCTATCGGGTTTACTTATTATCCAGACAAATTTAGACAACTATATACAACAGATCAAATTATTCAGTTTTACAAAGAAAATATTTCTAATGTATATTTTAATTTTGATGCTTATAAAAAAAAAGAAGAAGGCAAAAGACACTCAATAATTATTTTAAAGATTAAAAAATAAGATTATAGGATTGTGAAGGGGCGTTCTGTTACCCGGTGCCCCAGACCGTGCTTTTATAATCCTTATTTTGCAACGATGTTGAAATACATAAGGGTAGAAAATTACCAAAAATTCCGCCACTAGGCCGCCAAAGATATTAGTGCTAAAATAAGTGATGATTCGTAATTTAATAATAAGCAGTTTGTTCGTGCTATTAATTTTTCTAAATGCTTGTAATACAGTAACAGGAACGGTTGAAGGAACTGGCCGAGGAATTATTAAGGATGTTAAAACATTTCATCATTATAGCACATGTATCTTTACTGATACTCAATGTGGAAATTTAGACTTAAAAAAATGATTTAATTTCACCACCAGTCCGCCAAAAACTAACCTAAACGTTAATCAGTATTATAAATAAAAAGAAGTAGAAGGGTTGTAAGGGGCGTTCTGTTGCCAGGTGCCCCAAACCCCGTCTACTTAATCAACAAAGTTAATTAGGCAGCAAGTGCGTAACTTTCGTTAGCAATTATAAATTAGCCCGTTACGGTGGAACAATTCCGAACAAAAGAATAGCTTTTAGTCATCCGTCGAATCTAGTTCACCCCCATAAGTTGTAATGGTGGAGGTGGTGGGTACTGCCCCCACGTCCGCAATGGTTATTACGAAATTCGTTTATCGTCATAGTTGGAAAACCAACTTTATTAATATAAAAGCAATTACAAGAGATTCAATAAAAATCATGAAATTAACTAAAGAACAGTCACAAGAGATTAAAGAACAACAATCTCAACAATATCAAACAAAAAGAGTTACTGCTCCAGAGCTCGAAAAAATCCTATACGAAGCAATTCCAGCTTTAGACCATGGTTTTGTAAGAGTCGTTGACTACATGGGGGATGATACATCAATAGTTCAATCAGCCAGAGTTTCTTATGGAAAAGGAACAAAAAAAGTTTCAACAGACGCTGGTCTTATTAAATATTTAATGAGACATTGGCATAGCACTCCATTTGAAATGTGTGAAATTAAATACCACGTTAAACTTCCAATTTTTATTGCACGACAATGGATTAGACATAGAACAGCAAATGTAAATGAATACTCAGCAAGATATTCAATTTTAGATAAAGAGTTTTATTTACCAAGCGCTGAAAATTTAGCAGCTCAATCTTCAAGTAACAGACAAGGTAGAGGAGATGTTTTAGAAGGCAAGCAAGCTAAAGAAGTTCTAGAACTTTTAAAAAATGACTCAGAAAGAACATATGATAATTATGAAACTATGCTTAATGAAAGATTTGATGGTTCAACTATTGATGAGAATAAAAAAGGTTTAGCAAGAGAATTAGCAAGAATGAATTTAACTTTAAATACATATACTCAGTGGTATTGGAAAACTGATTTATTAAATTTAATGAACTTTTTAAGATTAAGAGCTGATAGTCATGCTCAATATGAAATTAGAGTTTATGCAGATATAATGTTGGACACTGTAAAAAAGTGGGTTCCAATTACTTATGATGCGTTCATGGATTATAGAGTTGGAGGAACAGAAGTTTCAGCAAAAGGAAAAACAATCATTCAAAAACTTATTAAAGGTGAAAGTGTTGACGTTGATAGCTCTGGTTTATCTAAAAGAGAGTGGA
Organism: uncultured Pelagibacteraceae bacterium; assembly: GCA_902511185.1. Classification (GTDB taxonomy): domain Bacteria; phylum Pseudomonadota; class Alphaproteobacteria; order Pelagibacterales; family Pelagibacteraceae; genus Pelagibacter. The sequence goes on from CABXEK010000002.1 coordinate 64,380, forward strand.
ATGAATTAATGGTTGCCTTTGATCTTAAAGATAAGTTAATTTAATTTTATTTGCAAAATCTAAATAAATTTTAGAAATTTCATGTCCAGGATTAGCTTCAACTATAGGCTTACCTTCATCTCCATTTTTTCCAACTTCAGGATTAATAGGTATTTCTCCTAAAAATTCTTTTTCAAATTCCTCTGCAGTCCTTTTAACTCCGCCTTCACCAAAAATTTTATATTTTTTTCCATCATCACCAGTAAAATAGCTCATATTATTAACTAAACCTAAAATTTTAACTCCAAGTTTATCAAACATTTTAATTCCTCTTTTAACATCCAATAAAGCTACTTCTTGAGGAGTTGATACTATTATTGCCCCATCCATTTTAATCTCTTGAGAAAATGTAAGTTGAGTATCTCCAGTTCCTGGAGGCATATCAACAATTATAAAATCTAAATCTTTCCAACTAACTTTCTGAGTAAAAGTTTTAATAGCACTCGTTACCATAGGTCCGCGCCAAATCATTGGTGTCTGTTGATCTGCTAAAAAACCAATAGACATGCATTGAATGTCATATTTTATTATTGGTTCTAATTTTTGACCGTCACTTTTTGGTTTCTCACTAATATCAAACATTTTTGGAATTGATGGGCCATAAATATCAGCATCTAACAAACCTACTTTGCACCCAATTTGTTTTAGAGCCAAAGCAAGATTTGTTGCAAAAGTAGATTTACCTACTCCACCTTTGGCGCTTGAAATGGCTATAGTAAATTTTGTACCTAAAATTGGATTTTTAATGAATTTTCTAGGCTCCAACTTTTTTTTCATTGCGTCACTAAGTTCAGGCTTTTTATCAGTCATAATCTGATCATTACTTGTTTTTTACAATAAAGACACTATATACTTTGACATATGTCAGATGATTTTAAAGGTAGAGGTCAAAGTCCATGGGGAACACCTCCAGGAGGTAGTGGAAACGGCTCAGGTAGAGGACCAACACCACCAGACATAGATGCAATTATCAGAGATATTCAAAATAAAATTAACAAATTTTTACCTGGAGGAAGCAAATCAGGTGGTAAGCCAATTGGATTAATTTTAATTATTTTACTTTTTGTGTGGTTAGCAAGTGGACTTTATAGAGTGTTACCAGATGAACAAGGAGTTGTTTTAAGATTTGGAAAATTCATCAAAACTACACAACCTGGTCTTAATTATCATATTCCATTTCCAGTAGAGACTGTTGAAACACCGAAAGTTACAAAAGTTAATAGGATGGATATTGGTTTTAGATCTGAAAGAGATAGTGGATTTTCAACAGGTGGAGGAGTTGCTGACGTACCTCAAGAAAGTTTAATGTTAACGGGTGATGAAAATATTGTAAACATAGACTTTTCAGTATTTTGGGTAATAAAAGATGCAGGTAAGTTTTTATTTGAAATTCAAGACCCTGAAGGGACTGTAAAAGCGGCGGCAGAGACAGCAATGAGAGAAGTAATTGCTAAAAGTGATATTCAACCAATTTTAACCGAAGGAAGAGCTAAAATTGAAATTGAAACACAAGATATTATTCAATCAATATTAGATGAATACAATAGTGGTATTCAAATTACACAAGTTCAAACACAAAAAGCTGATCCACCAGATCAAGTAATTGATGCATTTAGAGATGTGCAAGCTGCAAGAGCTGATATGGAAAGATCTAAAAATGAAGCTGAAGCGTATGCAAATGATGTAATTCCAAGAGCAAGAGGTGAAGCGGCAAAAATTTTACAAGCAGCAGAAGCATACAAGCAAAAGGTTGTGGCATCAGCAGAAGGTGAAGCAAGTAGGTTTGTGTCTATTTATACTGAGTATGCAAAGGCAAAAGAAGTAACTCAAGAGAGAATGTATTTAGAGACAATGGAAAAAGTTTTAGCTGACATTGAAAAAGTAATTATTGAAAAAAACGCAGGATCAGGAGTAGTTCCTTATTTGCCATTACCTGAACTTGGAAAAAAAAAGGTAACTAACTAGATGAAGGTACAAAAAATATTATTACCAATAGTAGCTGTATTAGGTGCTTTAGTTTTCTTTTCAGTATTTATTGTAAAAGAAGTTAATCAAGCAATAGTTCTTCAATTTGGTGATCCTAAAAAAATTATTATAAATCCTGGAATAAATTTCAAAATGCCATTTATCCAAAACGTTGTTTTTTTAGATAGCAGAATTTTAAATCTAGATACTCCTCCGGCGGAGGTTATTGCATCTGATCAAAAAAGATTAATTGTTGATGCTTTTGCAAGATTTCAAATTATAGACCCTTTAAAATTTTATATTTCAGTAGGAAATGAAAGAGTTGCAAGATCAAGATTAGCAACAATTATCAACTCAAGAATCAGAAATGTTTTAGGACAACAAGAATTACAAACACTACTTTCTAAAGATAGATCTAAGCAAATGGCTTTAATTCAAGAAGGTGTAAACACAGAAGCTCAAAAATTTGGAATTAAAATTGTAGATGTTAGGATTAAAAGAGCAGACCTTCCTCAAGCTAACAGTGATGCGATTTATAGACGAATGCAAACTGAAAGGGAAAGAGAAGCAAAAGAATTTAGAGCAAGAGGTGCAGAAATGGCAGTAACTATTACCTCAACAGCTGATAAAGAAGTTTCTGTAATATTGGCAAATGCGAATAAGGATTCAGAGATTATGAAAGGTGAAGGTGATGGAGAAAGAAATAAGATATTTGCTGAAGCATTTGGAAGAGATCCAGAATTTTTTGCTTTTTACAGAGCAATGCAAGCATATGAAACTGCACTAATTGGAGGAGACACATCTTTAATACTATCTCCAGATAGTGAGTTCTTTAAATTTTTTGGAAATATAAAACCTAAATCTCAATAATATAATTTTATGAAGGAATTGATCATAGCTTTTGGTCTTTTTCTTTTTATAGAAGGAATTTTGTACGCCTTATTTCCATCAAAAATGAAAAATATGTTAAAAAAATTAGAATTAGTAAAAGATAGCCAACTAAGGTCTGGTGGGTTAATTTTTGCAGTTTTAGGATTTGTAATAATTTATTATATTAAAAGTTAGTATGAAAAAAATTAAATTTATATTCTTAACAATAATTTTAACTTTTAGTTTTTCAATACAATCAAATTCGAAAACAGTGCCAGCATCTTTTGCTGATCTAGCTGAAAGATTGATGCCATCAGTTGTTAATATTTCAACTACTCAAACAGTTACCACAACTACAAATCCGTTTCCATTTCAATTTCCTCCAGGATCACCTTTTGAAGATATGTTTAAAGAATTTGGAACTCCTCAAGAAAGAAAATCATCAGCTTTAGGTTCAGGATTTATTATTGATAAAAAAGGCATTGTTGTAACTAATAATCACGTTATTCAAGATGCAGAAGATATTATAGTTAGAGTAAATGGCGACCAAGAATTTAAAGCTAAAGTAGTCGGCGCTGATCCTTTATCAGATATTGCAGTATTACAGTTGGAAACTAGTGAAAAATTTATACCAGTTTCTTTTGGAGACTCAGATAAAGCAAGAATTGGTGATTGGGTAATAGCAATTGGAAACCCATTTGGTTTAGGGGGCACAGTAACTTCAGGAATTATTTCTGCAAGAAACAGATCAATTGGACTATCAAGATATGAGGATTACATACAAACAGATGCATCAATTAATTCTGGAAATTCGGGAGGCCCTTTGTTTGATATGAATGGCAATGTTATAGGAATTAACACTGCAATTCTTGGAAGAAATGGATCAATAGGAATAGGTTTTTCAATACCATCAAACAGTGCAAAAATTGTAATTGATCAATTAATTGAATTTGGTGAAACAAAAAGAGGTTGGCTTGGTGTAAGAATTCAAGAAGTTTCAAAAGAAATTGCAGACATTGAAAAATTGGGTGAGCCAAGAGGAGCGCTGGTTGCAAGTGTAGCCGAAAATAGTCCATCGGCAAAAGCTGGAATAAAAGCTGGAGATATTATTTTAGAGTTTAATGGAGTTAAAATTAATCAAATGAAAGAGTTACCAGCAATTGTAGCAAAAACAAAAGTTGGTTTAACAGTAAAAGTTAAAATTTGGAGAAATAAAAAAGAGATAACAAAAAATGTTTTATTAGGAAGATTAGAAACTTCAGATGACTTTAAAGTAAGTGAAAAAAAATCTGAAGTACCTAAAGATTTAATAATAGAAGAATTAAAAATAACTGTAAGAACTTTAACTAAAGAAGACATTAAAACAAGAAAACTACCTAATCAGACATCAGGATTGGTGGTAACTAAAATTGGCAACACAAGTCCTTTACGTAATTCAATTAATGAAAATAGTATAATAGTTGAGGCACAAAAAACAAAAATTAAAACTGTAAATGATTTAGAAAAAATCGTAAAAAAAGTTCTAAAATCTAATCAAAAAACAATCCTATTAGCTATATATAATACTCAAAATCAAAGAAGATATATAGGTGTTAAACTAGATTAATAATGGATTTAAAATCCAAGATTATTTTAATTTCTGGACCCACTGCATCAGGTAAATCTAATTTTGCAATTAATTTGGCAAAAAAAGTTAACGGTGAAATTATTAATGCTGACAGCATGCAGATTTATAAAGAACTTAAAATTTTATCTGCCAGACCATTTCCTAAAAATTATCAAAAAATAAAGCATCATCTATATGGGTTTCATAATGTAAAAAAAAATTTTTCAACTGGTGACTGGTTAAAATTATCTATTAAACTAATTAAAGATGTTAAAAAAAGAAAAAAAGTACCAATTTTTGTAGGTGGTACGGGTTTATATTTTAAAGCATTATCAGAAGGATTGGTTAATATTCCAAATATTCCAATATCATTTAGAAATAAAATAAGAGAAGAGCACAAAAAATTAGGACAAAAAAAATTTTATAAAAAACTACTTAAGCTAGATTTAATTTCAATAAATAAAATTAATCCTACTGATGCTCAAAGAACAATCAGAGCATATGAAGTTAAAAAATTTACTAAAAGATCTCTTCATGACTGGTTTAAAGAAACTAAATCTTTTTTTGATAAAGATGATTTTTTTAAAATATATATTGATTTTCCTCGAAAAGAGTTAATTGAAAGAATTAACAATAGGGTAAAGCTTATGATGAAATTGGGTGCAATTAATGAAGTTAGAAGATTTATTAAATTAAAGGTTAAGAAAGATAAAAGCGTCAATAAAGCAATTGGTGTTAATGAAATTAAAGAATATCTGAATAATGAAAAAAATCTTAAAGAATTAGTAGAAAAAATATCAATAAAGACCAGACAATACGCCAAAAGACAAAGCACTTGGGCAAGAGGCAACATGACTGACTGGTTAAAACTTCAGCCCCAAGAGATTAATAAATTTTTAAAAAAAATTTAAATAAGTCATTCTAAAACTTGACCAATGAGTACAACTTCAGCTAGATTGCGAAATGCCAAAATTATATACAGGAGCAGAAATTGTTTTTAAGTGTCTTGAGGATCAAAACGTAGAGCATATTTTTGGTTATCCTGGTGGTGCTGTTCTTCCAATATATGATGAGTTAAAAAACCACTCATCAATTAAACATATTCTTGTTAGACACGAGCAAGGTGCAGGTCATGCAGCTGAGGGTTATGCAAGATCTTCTGGAAAGCCAGGAGTAGTTTTGGTAACTTCTGGTCCGGGCGCAACCAATGTCGTAACAGCCTTAACTGACGCATATATGGATTCAGTACCTATGGTTTGTATCTCGGGACAGGTTCCAACTCATTTAATTGGAACAGATGCATTTCAAGAATGTGACACAACTGGAATTACAAGACCATGTACAAAACATAATTGGCTGGTTAAAAATATAAATGATTTACCAAGAATAATGCATGAAGCTTTCGAGGTCGCAACAACTGGTAGACCAGGACCTGTTCTAGTTGATATTCCGAAAGATATCCAATTTGCAAAAACAAAATACACAAACCCAAAAAAGAAAAAAGAAATAAAAAATAAAAATATATTTACTCAAAATGAAATTGATAAGTTGATTAATTTAATGAACAAATCTTCAAAGCCAATTTTTTATACTGGTGGAGGTGTTGTAAATTCAGGACCAAAGGCTAGTGAATTACTTAGAGAATTAGTTGCTTTAACTGGATTTCCAATCACTACAACTCTTCAGGGACTTGGTTCTTATCCAGGAGATGATAATCAATTTTTAGGAATGCTTGGTATGCATGGAACTTATGAAGCAAATAATGCAATGCATGATTGTGATTTATTAATAAATATTGGTGCAAGATTTGATGATCGTATTACAGGTAAGATTGATGAGTTTTCACCAAAATCAAAAAAAGTTCATATTGATATAGACCCATCTTCAATAAATAAAATTATCAAAGTAGACTTACCAATTGTTGGAGATGTTTCAGACGTTATTAAGTCTACAGTTAAAACTTTAAAAAAGAAAAATTTAAATTTAGAAAAATCTAATAAACAAAAAATTTCAAAATGGTGGCAGCAGATTCAAAAATGGAGAAATAAAGAATCTTTGAATTTTATTAATAGCGATAAAATTATTAAACCTCAACATGCTGTGCAAAAACTTTATGAATTAACAAAAGATCAAGATACATTTATAACTACTGAAGTCGGTCAACATCAGATGTGGGCAGCGCAACATTATAAATTTAACAAACCTAATAGATGGATGACTTCAGGTGGGCTTGGAACTATGGGCTATGGCTTGCCAGCTGCTGTGGGTGTGCAGGTTGCTCATCCTAAAAAGTTAGTAGTTGATATTGCTGGAGAAGCTTCAATTTTAATGACAATGCAAGAAATTTCAACAGCAGTACAATATAATCTGCCTATTAAAATATTTATTTTAAACAATCAGTACATGGGAATGGTAAGACAGTGGCAAGAACTGCTTCATGAAAAAAATTATTCTGAAAGTTATTCAGAAGCTTTACCAGATTTTGTAAAATTAGCTGAAGCTTACGGATGTGTTGGTTTAAGAGCTACAAATCCAGATGAATTAGATGAAAAAATTCTAGAAATGATCAATATTGATAGACCAGTAATTTTTGATTGTCATGTAGATCAAGCAGAAAACTGCTTTCCTATGATACCATCAGGCAAACCACACAATCAAATGTTGTTAGGTCCTAAAGATCAGGAAGAAAATAAAATAACGGGAAAAGGAAAAGCTTTAGTTTAATGGTAAAATCTAAATCAGCTTACAGTACGCCAAGCAAAATAAGTAAATTAGAAACTCATATAATTGTTGTTTGGGTAGATAATGAGGCAAGCGTTTTATCACGTGTAGTAGGTCTTTTTTCAGGAAGAGGATATAATATTGAGTCTCTTGCCGTTGCAGAAGTTGATCAAAAAAAAAATCTTTCAAGAATTACTATCGTGACCACTGGAACCCCTGAGGTAATTGAACAAATAGTCTTACAGCTTAAAAAATTGGTACCAGTTCATAAAGTAGGCAATTTTAAAAGAGATGATAAAAATGTGATATTCAAAGAAATGGCACTATTTAAAATTCTTGGAAATAAAGTCAAAATTAAAAAAGTTTTAAATACTTGTAAAAAATTTAATCCAGTTATATTAGATCAATCAAATAAATCAGCTGTGATACAAATTACAGGATTAAGAAGAGAATTAGATAAAATGTCAAAAAATTTAAAAACGCACGGTCTTATAAGTGTCTCAAGAACTGGAGCGGTAGCAATGACTAGAGGCGCAGAAATATTTAACTAATTAAAAAAGGAGAAAAAAATGAAAATGTTTTATGAAAAAGATGCAGATGTAGATTTAATTAAAAGTAAAAAAATTGCAATTTTTGGTTATGGAAGTCAGGGTCATGCCCATGCTTTAAATCTAAAAGATAGCGGTGTAAAAGAAATTGTTGTAGCCCTTAGAGAAGGATCTTCTAGTGCGGCCAAAGCTGAATCTAAAGGATTAAAGGTGATGAATTTATCAGATGCTGCTGCATGGGCTGATGTTGTAATGATTTTAACACCAGATGAATTACAAGCAGAAATTTATAAAAATCATATAGAGCAAAGAGTAAAAGAAGGAACAAGTATTGCATTTGCTCATGGGTTAAATGTCCATTATGATTTAATTAAAGCAAGAAAAGATTTAGATGTATTTATGGTTGCTCCAAAGGGACCTGGTCATTTAGTTAGAAGCGAATATGAAAAAGGTGGTGGAGTTCCTTGTTTGTTTGCTGTTCATCAAGATGGATCGGGAAAAGCAAGAGATCTAGCTTTGTCATATGCATCTGCAGTAGGGGGAGGAAGATCTGGAATAATTGAAACTACGTTTAAAGACGAAGTTGAAACAGACTTATTTGGTGAGCAAACAGTCCTATGTGGTGGCTTAGTTGAATTAATAAAAAATGGATATGAAACGTTAACAGAAGCAGGCTACGAACCTGAGATGGCATATTTTGAAACAGTGCATGAAGTTAAATTAATTGTTGATTTAATTTATGAAGGTGGAATTGCAAATATGAATTATTCTATTTCTAACACTGCAGAATATGGTGAGTATGTTTCGGGACCTAGAATTGTAAATAAAGAAGAAACTAAAAAAAGAATGAAAGAAGTTTTGAGTGATATTCAATCTGGAAAATTCACAAAAGAGTGGATGGATGAATGTAAAAATGGTCAAAAAAACTTTCTTGCAACTAGAGCCAAATTAGCTGAGCACTCAGTAGAAAAAGTAGGCGCAGAACTAAGAGCTATGATGCCTTGGATTGGTAAGAAAAAGCTAGTTGATAGTGATAAAAGTTAAATTTTATTAGAAATTTTTACCTGTAATATTGAAGTTATTTCACTTATAATTTTTTAAATAAATTTAAAAAAGAGGGAATAATGAAAGTTAAAACTTTAATAAAAGTACTATTATCGCTAGTTCTAGTATTTGGATTTTCTTCAGCATGGGCCAAAACTATTAAATGGTCGATGCAAGGAGATAGTCTCACACTAGATCCACATGCACAAAATGAAGGTCCAACTACCCAAGTTTCTCGACAAATATATGAAGCTTTAGTTGAAAGAGCTGTTGATATGAAAATTCAGCCAGCTTTAGCGACAGAATGGAAAACAACGGATCCTAATACTTGGATTTTTAAATTAAGAGAAGATGTAAAGTTTTCTGATGGCTCAGCAATGACTTCAAGTGATGTTGTGTTTAGCATATTAAGAGCCAAGCAAAGAACATCTGATTTTAAAGAGTATATCAGTACAATTTCTGGAGTAGAAGCTGTTGGCGATTATTCAGTTAAAATTACTACAAGCAAGCCTAACCCAATACTTTTAAACCAACTTTCAAACATTTTTGTAATGTCAAAAGCATGGTCTGAAAAGAATTTTGCAATGTCTCCTCAAAACTGGGATGCTGGACAGGAAACTTTTTCAGCAACTAACGCTCTTGGAACTGGACCTTTTAAAATTACTTTAAGAGAGCCTAACACTAAAACTGTGTTTAAAAGAAATAAACACTGGTGGGGTGAGATGAAGGATAAAAAAGTAACTCAAATTGAATTACTTCCAATAAAAAATGCAGCAACAAGAGTTGCAGCTTTGTTATCTGGAGAAATTGATTTAGTTACAGATGCTCCAGTTCAAGACTTGAAACGTATTGGATCTTCTTCAGCTCATAAAGTTGAAAGTACTGCTCAAATGCGTACAATTTTCTTAGGAATGGATCAAGCTGCTGATCAGTTAAGAACTGGAAACACAGGTGATAATCCATTTAAGAAAAAAGAAGTAAGACAAGCTCTTTATCAAGCAATTGACATTGAAGCCATCAAGAAAAAAGTTATGAGAGGCTTAAGTGAGCCGGCTGGAATTATAACTTTTCCAGGTGTAAATGGTTACACTAAAGATCTAGATAAAAGATTGCCTTACGATGTTGATGCAGCAAAAAAACTATTAGCGGACGCTGGATACCCAAATGGTTTTGATGTTGAGTTAAGATGTCCAAATGACAGATATGTAAATGATGAAGCAATTTGTACTGCTGTTGTTGGAATGTTTGGTAAAATTGGTGTTAATGTAAATTTATTTGCACAAACTAAAAGCAAACATTTTAAAGAACTAAAAGATAATCAAGGCGATTTTTATATGCTTGGTTGGGGTGTTCCTACTCTTGATAGTCATTATGTTTTTCATTATCTATATGAAAGTGGTGCTAGCTGGAATAAAGTTAACTTCAGTAATTCAGAAGTAGATGCTGCGATTAGAGTTATGGAAGGTGAAGTTGATTTAGATAAAAGGAATGCTGCAATAGCAAATGCTTGGAAAATTGTGAAGGATGATATTTCTTATCTTCCATTACATCACCAAGTGATTTCTTGGGCAGCAAAAAGTGAAGTTAACGTGCCTATCAGACCAAATAACGAACCGTTATTTAAGGCTGCTAGCTTTAACTAAATAATATTTTACTAGCCCTTTATAATTAAAGGGCTAGTATAAAAGTAATAACACCTTCTTAAATTGATAAAATATTTCTTTAAACGACTGTTTCAATCTGCTTTGGTAATGCTAGTTGTAGCATTTGTTTCTTTTTCTTTATTTAACTTTGTTGGTGATCCCATTAACAATATGGTTGGTGAAGAAACTTCAGACGAAGAGAGAGCTGAATTAAGGGAAACATTGGGGTTAATGGATCCTATTCACGTTCAATTTTCAAGATTTGTTGTTAATGCGTCTAAGGGAGAATTTGGTATCTCATATCAATTAAAAAGACCAGTTTCTGAGTTAATAACAGAAAGATTGCCAGCTACAATTGAGCTTGTTGTAATTTCTGCATTAATAGCACTAATTTCTGGAACATTATTGGGTGTTTATACTGGAATACATAGGAAAGGTTTTTTAAGTGATATAATTTTAGCAATCTCATTACTTGGAGTATCACTTCCTACTTTTGTTATTGGTATATTATTTATTTATCTCTTTGCAGTCATTTTGGGAGTTTTACCTTCTTTTGGAAGGGGGGAAGTTGTTGATTTAGGTTTTTGGACTACTGGTTTTTTAACAATATCAGGATTGAAAGCAATTATACTTCCATCTGTAACATTAAGTCTTTTTCAAATGACATATATAATTAGACTTGTAAGAGCAGAGATGATGGAAATTTTACAAACTGATTATATTAAATTTGCTCGAGCAAGAGGGATAAGTGAACAAAGTATAAAATATAAACATGCATTAAAAAATGGATTAATTCCTGTTATAACAATAGCCGGAATTAACATTGGAACATTAGTTGCTTTTTCAATAATTACTGAGACAGTTTTTCAATGGCCAGGAATGGGATTTTTATTTATCCAAGCAGTTCAATTTGTTGATATTCCAATTATGTCTGCTTATTTAGTTTTTATTGCATTTATTTTTGTAATGATAAACTTTGTTGTAGATATTTTATATTATTTTATTGATCCAAGAATTAGAGTTAAAGGAGATGTCACAAGTGGCTAATAATACCTTAAGTAACTGGAGTAGAATTAAAGATAGTGATATATATTATAGTTTTAAAAGATCTCCAACAGCTATTGTGTCTTCGGTAATTTTATTTTTAATATTCTTTTGTTCTTTTTTTGTTGAGCTTGTAACACCATACAATCCATTTGATCCATCATCATTATCTTTGATGGATGCGTTTACCCCACCATCTTGGACCGATGATGGTTTATCAAAATTTATTTTAGGAACTGATGGTCAAGGTAGAGATATGCTGTCTACAATTCTATATGGTTCCAGAATTTCATTAATAGTCGGTTTCTCAGCAATTATATTTAGTTTAATTTTAGGAGTAGGTTTGGGATTAACTGCCGGATATTTTGGAGGAAAATATGAAATGATCGTTATGAGACTAACAGATGTTCAACTAACCGTGCCAAGTATTCTAATGGCTCTTTTAGTTGATGGTATTGCTAGAGGGTTAATTTCAAGAGAAATGCATGATGAAATGGCAATTTATGTTTTAATATTTGCAATTGGAATTTCTGAGTGGCCTCAATTTGCAAGAGTTTCAAGAGCTGCAACATTAGTTGAAAAGAATAAAGACTATGTTTCTGCTTCAACAATAATTGGAGTTTCAAATTTGATTATTATGTTTAAGCATATTTTACCAAATATTTTGAGACCAGTATTGGTAATTGGAACTATTGGACTTGCACTTGCTATCATCGCTGAGTCAACATTGAGTTTTTTAGGTGTTGGGGTGCCACCAACTACTCCATCTTTAGGAACTTTAATAAGACTAGGAAATGATTTTTTATTTTCAGGTGAATGGTGGATTACTTTTTTTCCTGCAATTTTTTTAGTTATATTGGCATTTTCGATTAATTTATTAGGAGATTGGATGAGAGACACGCTTAATCCAAAATTGAATAAATGAGTTTCTTAAAAATAAAAGATTTAAGTGTCGACTACCAAATGAGGAAAGAGACAGTTTACGCAGCTAAGAATGTAAATATTGAAGTAAACAAGGGTGAAATATTAGGATTAGTTGGTGAGTCTGGATCAGGAAAAAGTACAGTTGGAAATGCAATAATTAATTTGATTGATGAACCAGGCAAA
>CABXEK010000003.1 GCA_902511185.1 uncultured Pelagibacteraceae bacterium
TTTAATATTCATTTATTTCCAACAGGGCAAGGTAATATTGTTGGTAATCCAATTGAACCAGTTGTTAAACTCACTGCAAATCCATTAACTGTTAAGGGTATGGGTGAACATATTGATTGTGATGTTTCAAAAATCTTAACTCGTGAAATGAATATGTCTCAAGCTGGAGATGAATTAATCAAAACAACATTAAGGGTAGCAAACGGAAGATTAACTTGTGCAGAAGCTTTAGGTCACAAAGAATTTGTGATGACTAAACTCTATAGAAGTGCATAAAATATACTTTCGTGCCTATTAATTTTCAGTATATTAAAACAATTGTGCCTGGTGTTATATTGGCATTAGTATTTTGTTTGTTCTCTCAAGGAATAAATAATCTTTTAGCTATAGAAATTTTTGGAACTCCTAAAAGTCCAATTTCAACAGTTCTTATTGCAATTTTACTTGGAATTTTAATGGGTAATGCATTTACACCAAGACCAGGCATGATGGTTGGTTTAGATTTTACACAACAATATATTTTAAAGTTAGGAATTATTTTTTTAGGAATAAGATTGAGTTTTGAGGAACTTATTAAATTTGGATCAATTGCCATTCCTCTAATCATTTGTTGTATAGTAGGTGTATTAATACTTGTAAAATTATTGATTAAGAAAGTACCTATTTCATCAAAGATGTCTTATTTGATAGCTATAGGTACAAGTGTTTGTGGGGCAACTGCTATTGTTGCAACAGCACCAGTTATTAATGCAAAAAAATCAGAAGTGGCATACGCAATTGCAAACATTACTTTATTCGGTGTAATTGCAATGATTATTTATCCTTATTTTGCTGAATGGTATTTTGTTAATGATTCTTTAAAAATTGGTTTATTTTTAGGAACATCAATTCATGAAACATCTCAAGTTGCTGCAGCTGGATTAATTTATGATCAACAATTTAATAGTCCCGAAACATTAAATGTTGCAACTGTAACAAAACTAATAAGAAATACTTTTTTAGTAATTCTAATACCTTTGTTTGCGTTTTTATATAATCGAGGTGAATTAAAAGGCCAAAATTACTCTATTTTAAGTATTTTTCCATATTTTGTTATTGGTTTTATAGGAATGATTATTGTAAGGAATATTGGTGATCAATTCTTTGCACCTAATAACAACAGTTATGATCTTTGGATAAATTTAATTGAATATTTAAAAACTTTAGCCACAGTATTTTTAACAATGGCTATGGCTGCTGTAGGTATCTCAATTAATTTAAGTGAATTAAAATCAATGGGTTACAAACCTTTTGTAGTAGGTTTGATTGCAGCTATTACAGTTGGTTTTATAAGTCTTATCTATATTGAAACTTTAATTAAATATATTTACTAAACTTAAAACTTAAGACTTTAATAATATTTTTTTTCTTAAGTTTGAAAAAAATCTTCTAATAAAAGCACCACCAATACCTAAAAGAATTGCAAACATAATTGAAAATAATCCATAAAAGAATGGCATATCATTAGAAAATTCGAGAATGAATAATGAGAAGAAATTTAGATCTTTATTTTCAATTTTAATTATTTCTTCAGATATTTGTTCTGCAAAAAAAGTATCGTATGCTATAGCAATACCAACAACTAAAAGTAAAATTGCTAGTAAAGCTCTTAAACCTGAACTGTTAATTCTTTCTCCAAGTTTTTGACCAATCTGAACTCCAATAATAGAACCAACTACCAACATTAAAACTAACATTAAATCAATTGATCCATAATTAAATGAATGTAAAAAGGTTACTATGACACTTACAAAAATTGTCACAAATAAAGAAGTACCAGGAACTAGTTTGGTTGGCATTTTAATTATGTAAATCATTGCAGGTACCAAAATAAAAGCACCACCAATACCCATAATTGCTGCGATGAAACCTACTAACAAGCCAATTATAATAGGTGTAAACGCACTTTCATATAGTTTAGATTTTGGAAATCTCATTCTTAAAGGAAGACCATGTATCCAATAATGAACATGTAATTTTTTTTTTACTACAAGGTTTCTTTTTGCTTTATCAATTTCACCAAGACTCTCTACCAACATCAAAGTTCCAATAATAGCTAATATATACATGTATGCTAAAGAAATAACTGTATCTATTTTGCCTAAATCTTGAAAATACGTAAAAGTATAAATACCCAATGAAGTTCCAACTGTACCACCAATAACAATCATGAAACCCATTTTGTAATCTAAAGTATTCTTTAAATAATGAGTTGTAGATCCTGAGACAGATGTTGCTAAAATATTATTAGCTTCATTTGCTACTGCATAAGCTGGAGGAACTCCTAAAAAAATTAGAAATGGTGTCATTAAAAAACCTCCACCCACACCAAACAAACCTGAGAGAATTCCAACTATTGCACTTAATAAAAGAATTTCAATTGGGTTAATAAAAACCTGAGCAATAGGTAAAAATACTTCCATAAAAAAATTAAAAATTGTCTAAAAACAACTTAGTTAAATGTGATAAAAGTTCCAACTAAAATTACACCCCAGTATGCTGCAAGACTAACAACTATGCTTGTTTTGATAAAATTAGCTTTAAGATTTGAGATTGTATTTATAATTTTTACGTTAGAAAATAGCATTAGAACCGTCAATACACCCATGACGATATTTGTCAAATAAATATTTAATTTTTATAAATATTCTGTTTAATAGATAGTGGCTCCAAAAACCTTAACAACATCATCCTCTACTCCCAAAACAAGTCTGCCCAAGAACTCTCCTGAAATTTCTGTATTTGTTTGTTTGATAAGAACAGTTACATGAACACCTCTTCTAAGACATCCAAATGGCTCGAAAGTTTCTTTTAAATTGGTAATTATCTTATTGTTAGCCCACTGTTTACCTAACTCAACTTCGTTAGCTCCAAAAAGCATTTGTGTTGAAAAATCTCTGGTAAAACCACCATAATCTTTCAAATTTGATGATTTAACTAAATTATCCCAGATAGGTCTGGCTATCTCATAAACCTCATCGTCTGTCTTTGACAATATATCCATGCAGTTAAACTAATATTTTGTTAAGAAGCTTTTTTCTTCTCGTTCTCATCCACGATATGGTAGACAGGAACCTTCTCCATGCTAAACTTACCAGTTTTAGGATCTCTTCTTGAAACGGTTAAACAATGCCAGTTGTCATCATCAAGTTTCATGTGATCACCTCTATAATAATATCCTGGCCATCTAGTTTCCTCTCTAAACATGGTATGTTCAGTTACACACTGAGAGGTTAAAGCTCTATGTTTTAGCTCCCATGCTCTCATTAACTGGTGATAATCCTCAGCTCCAACGTTTTCAAGGTCTTCTTCCAGCCAAGCTAAAAGTTCTAGGCCTCTCTTAAGCATATTGGCATTAGTCATGTAATTTGTTGCAATTCCACCAACATATTCATCCATAATTCTTTGTAGACGTTGTAGGCCTTGAATTGGCGAAATATAACTTGGAGAGACTGTTCCACCAGTAATTTCATTTTGAGCAACTGTGTAAGTTTCAAGTGGTTTGTAGACTTTAGCTTTAAAATCCTCACATTGTTTGTCCGATACTTTTAAACCTTCTGCTTTTTTATCTTCAATATATTTAACAGCTGCTTTTGCAGCTAATCTACCTTCGGTAAAAGAACCTGATGAAAATTTATGAGCACTTCCACCTACAGTATCACCTGCTCCGAACAATCCATCAATTGTAAGCATTCTGTTATATCCCCAAAAATATTCTGGTGGAGATAAATCTTCTGGACCACTAACCCAAGCTCCTGAACATGTAGCATGAGAACCCATAACATATGGTTCTGATGTAGTTAGTTCTGGATTTGTGTATTTTGGATCAATGTTTTGAGATGCCCAAACAACTGCTTGACCAACTGTCATACCTAAAAAATTTTCCCAACCAACAGTTTCTAAATGAGGGTCTTGGAAAGCTTCAGTAGTAACCATATGAATTGGTCCACCACCAGCCATAGTTTCTTGAATAAAAGCGTGATTTCTTAAACAAGTTGGAGTTGGGTGATGATCAATATATTCACCTACTAATTCTTTAGTTTGATCGTACCATTTTTTCTCATAGTTTTCACCATTAGCATTTTGAGTATAAGTTTTTAAATGAAGAAAATATGCACCAACTGGTCCATATCCATCTTTAAATCTACATAACACAATTCTATTTTCCATTTGTGTCATCTTAGCTCCAGCTGCAATCGGTAAAGCATAAGCCGAACCATTACTCCATGGCGCATACCAAGTTCTACCCATTCCTTCACCAACAGCTCTTGGTTTGAATATGTGAGAAGCGCCACCAGCTGCAACTATTACAGCTTTCGCTCTAAACACATGGAAATCACCCGTTCTCATATTAAAACCAACTGCCCCACCTACTCTGTTTTCTTGAGACTCATCCATTAATAAATGGGTAATCATAATTCTATTATAAATTTTATCAGCTGATTTTTTTGCAGCCTCTGCAACTATTGGCTTGTAACTCTCTCCATGAATCATAATCTGCCATTTACCTTCCCTAAGGTATCTACCAGTTTCTTCATTTTTCATCATTGGAAGACCCCATTCATCAAACATATGAACAGTTGAGTCTACGTGACGCGCCATATCGTAACCTAAATCTTCTCTAACCATTCCCATTAGATCATTTCTTGCGTATCTAACGTGATCCTCAGGTTGGTTTTCACCCCACTGCATTCCCATATAACAATTGATCGCGTAAAGACCTTGCGCAACAGCACCACTTCTATCAATATTTGCTTTTTCAACACAAATAATCTTCATGTCTCTTCCCCAATGTCTAGCTTCAAAAGTAGCACCAGTTCCTGCCATACCACCACCAACAACTAGAACATCGCAATCTTCGTAATGTGTTTTGTGTTTAGCCATTAGTAGTAAACTCCTTTTTTAAATGATTCTTTGGGAACAACTGGTAACTCACCATCAATATTAAGTCCTTCTGGCTCAGTGTACAATCTTTGAGAATTAATTTCTCCTTGATTAGGTTTGTCTCCATCAGCAAGTTTAGGAATAAATTTTCCCCATGGTTTTGTTGTAATTGGAGATACAAAATCTTTTGTAGTTCCATTTCTAAATTTAATTTTCCAAGAAATAGTTCCTTTTTCTTCTTCACGTCTCACTCTAACGCTATGCCCCATCGGTGCAAAATCGGCATAACCTCTAACATCTATAGCATGATTAGGACAAGCTTTTACACAAGAATAACATTCCCAACAAAAGTTAGGTTCAATATTTTTTGCACGTCTAATGTTTTCATCAATGTGCATTATATCTGATGGACAAATATCTACGCAATGACCACAGCCATCACATCTAGTCATGTATACAAATGTTGACATATTATTTTCTCTCCTTCTTTAAAATTTTCATAATTAATAATGTTTAGGTTGTTCTCTTTTAATACCTAAACCAAATTGTTCAGGTGCATCTGCTGGTGGAGGTAAATTATCTCTTGATCCATCAGCTTCTGCAAGATTTTTTTGTATTGCTGCACCAGGTTTGTAAAACATGTGCGCAAATTTAGACCAGTAAACTCCACCAAATAAAACTAAATTTGAAAGAACAAATAAAGCTAAAAATAAAAATGAAAGTCCAGTCTGACCATTAAATTGTGTGTATGACCAAGCTAAACCAAATGTTGAACATGCTAATAATGCTAAAACAAATAAGTCTGCTTTAATAATTCTATACCAAGGGTGAGCTTCGGCCGAAACATCAACTCTTAAAAAAAACCAAAACCAATATCCACCTATACAAGTCAATATTGCTCCTACGTGCCATAACATTGACCACATTAATGATGAAGATTTATCAGCTCCAGTATAACAAAATACTAATACCGCTGAAGAAACCCAAAAAATAATAGTACCATACATACCAAGCACATGTGATAATCTTCTTTTACCAAAACCAAGCTCAGAAGTAGTTCCAATATCAACAACTGCAGTCTTAGCAATAATTGATGCTTTTTCTCCAGCACCTATTTCTCTTGTTGCTTGAAGTTTTGCTTTTTTTGCATTGTTAAAAAAATAAGTGATATTTTTATGATGGATCATTTGAATGATTGTGCCTAAAGCGATTAAAACAATCATTGCAATAATAAAGCTTTGCATTGCAATCGGTGAAACCGTTTCAGCTAAAATAGAAAATGGATTTGTTTCTAACATGTTACCCTTATATTAAAAATTAAGTAAATTAGAGAGTTTTCTAATCTAGTTAATTCTATAGATCAACCTTAACTATTGGTCAATGTGTCTTTAATAACAACTTATAATTTATATTTTACGTTTATAATGCTGATTTTTGGGTATTACTGACCTAACACCACCTTGAGGATTATCAACATCACCCTCTCTTCTTGGAATCAAGTGAATATGACAATGCATAATTGATTGTCCGGCTAATTTGCCTGCATTAGTTCCAATATTAAATGCCTTTATACTTTTATCTCTATCCAAAACTTCTTTTTTAATAATCTTAATTAAATTATTGCATGCAATCACCTCATCATCTGATAATTCGAAATAATCGACAACATGCCTCTTTGGAATAATTAAACAATGATAGTCTGACACAGGATAAGTATCATAACTTGCATAAGCTAAATCATTCTCATGTGCAATTCCACTTTCTTTTGGATTACAGAAAAGACAGGGGTTGTTTGGATCTCTCATGATAACTAGCTGAACCTTTTGCAGTTACTAATAGCAGATTTGTAATGTCTAGAAAGAATATTATAAAATTTTAAATTTTTTCTTTTCCATTTTATTTGATTAATGGTTTTAACTGAAGCAACTCCTTTTCCAGATCCAATTAAAATAATTTCATCAAACTCTTTTAAAGAATTAATTAGAATATCTTTTTTTATGATTTTTTTAATTTTTGATCTAAAAAATTTATAAGTAATACCTTTATAAAATTTATTTATTGGTGAGTAAACTTTATTATTTTTTATAAAAAGTAAATTAGAGGTCCCTGTTTCAAAGATCTTATTATTTGTACATAATCCAATATCTGCTTTAGAATTATCGAGTTTTGATAAATACTTTAATATTTCTTTATATTTCAAATTTTTGAATTCAGGTTTTAGTCTTTTTAAATTAACTAGTCTTAAATCAAAATTCAAATTTGGCTTAATACGTTTTCTTAATGAAATAGAAAGAGTTTTTTTATTCAAAGCTATTCTTAATAAGTGATTATACTTGATCTTTGAATTTAAATTTTCTTTTAATATATTTAAAATATCTGTCTTCAAAGATTTTTTAAATACTGAATAGGCCTTTGCCGATATGATGAGATTGTTAATATGTTCTTTAAAAAAAAGAATTTTTGATGGTTTGTCAAATAACCACATCGTTGTGAATACACCGTGATCTCCCCAAAGATCATTAAACTCAATTTCTTTAAGATCTTTAAGCTGATAAGATTTTTTTAATAAGTAATTTACCATTTAAAGTTAAAAATGACTCAGGGTGAAATTGAAATCCATAAATTTTATCAATGTTATTTTCAAATGACATTGCGGCTCCTGAAATAACACATCTCATCGTTATGTCAAAATTTTCTGCATAAAAAGGTTCTTTTACTTTTAAAGAATGGTAACGACCAACCTTAAATTTGGTTCCTGTATTAAATAATTTGCTTGATTTATTTACTAATACCTCTGATTGGAAACCATGGTAAATTTTATTTTGCTGAACTATTTCAGCACCCTCGGAAAATAATATTTGTTGAAATCCTAGACAAACTCCAATTATTCTTTTTTTTCCTTTGTATTTTTTATAAATCTTCGAAGTTAAAGGGTAATCTTTGGGCGAACCTGGTCCTGGAGAAAAAATAATTACAGATGCTTGATTTAATTTCGATTTATTAATTTTACTAAAATCATCACATTCCACATCATCAAATAAAGACAATTGGTGAACAACATTATGCGTAAAGGAATCTTTATGATCTATTACATATATCATTTATATAAATCTATTAATGCTTTTGCTTTGATAAAATTTTCATTAAATTCATGTTTTGCATTGCTGTCTATTACAACACCTGATGCTACTGATATTTCAGAAGTATTTTTATAATTTAATATTGATCTAATAATAATATTAAATCTCATATCACCATTAAATTTTATAAAACCAAAACTACCTGTGTAAATATTTCTATTTTCTTTTTCCTGATTATTTAAAAGATTGAGAGTACTTATTTTTGGACAACCAATTACAGAACCACCTGGCATCATGGCCTTTATGATATCTATATTCTCTACTTTATCTTTAAGTTTACCAGAAATTAAGCTTACGTAGTGATAAAGATCTTTATATTCTTCAACAGACTTCTCTTTTTTTAATTTTACACTTCCAGGTATACAAATTCTTGAAAGATCATTTCTTTCCATATCAACAATCATGTTATGCTCTTTTGTTTCCTTAATATTGTTTTTAAAGAAATTTAAGGCCTTTTTTTTATTAATCTTTTTGGTCTTCCTTAATGTGCCAGCAATTGGTTTTGTTGATATGGAAGAGCCTTTTTTATTGATTAAATTTTCAGGGGAGCAGCTAATAATTGAGTAATTTTTATCCTTAATCATAAATGCTTCAGGAGCAAGATTACTTTTTGTAAGTCTACAAAAAAAATCAATGGGATCAATTTGTGATTTATTTTTATATTTTGTGCATATTTTTATTTGATATGTCAGACCAGATCTTATTTTCTTTTTAAATTTGTCAAAAATTTTTTTATACGACTTTTGGTTAATATTTATTTTAAAATTTCTATCAATTTTTTGATTAGATTTAAGATTATAAATCAAATTCTCTTTAAAATTAATTTTTGTTTCTGGTTTATAAAAAATTCCCTTAGGAAAATTAATACTTTTCTGTCTACGTATTTTAACCCCTATCAAATTATTTAATAATTCATATCCAAAAAAACCAATATATAAATCTGTGCTTTGATATTTTCTTTTAGAACTGTTCCTTTGTTTTAAAAACTGTCTAATATTTTGGTTATTTAAAATAATTTTTTTTGAAAAATCAGTAAAAAGATCAAAGCCTTTATTTGTTTTATAAATAATAAAAGGTTTCCTTGATTTATTAATATTATTTAAATAATTTTTTTTAATCAATTTTCTAAGATGTTTGAAGTCTTGCAACTTGTTTTTCTACTATAGGTAAATGTATCAAACCTGCAAAAATTGACAAAGCAATAGATATATACCAAGCATAATCATATGAGCCATATAGGTCATGAAAAACACCTCCCAAGTAAGCTCCTAAAAAAGATCCTACTTGATGGCTTAAAAATACTATTCCATACAATAAACCAATATATTTAGTTCCGAATATAAAACCAACCAATCCCATTGTTGGTGGAACTGTTGAGAGCCATAAAAAACCAAAAGTAATTCCAAACAAAACTGCAATAATTGGACTTGGTGGAAGAAAAATAAATATCGCAATAACCAATCCTCTTGCTAAATAAATTGTGCTTAGAATTATTTTTTTACTAAATTTTTGAGCTAAATATCCAGATGTTAATGTTCCTGCTATATTGAATAAGCCTATCATAGATAAAATTGTTACTGTGCACCATTCAGGCAAACCTCTATCATTAATATAAATTGGAATATGTGTTGCGACTAAAGCTATATGCCAACCACAAACAAAAAAGCCTAGAGTTAGGTATATAAAACTTTTACTTTTAAAAGCTTCTTGAAGTGCTTCACCAGCAGTTTGCTTATCATCAATTATGCCACCAACTACATCTTTTGGAGTAGTTAAGTAAAAAGCTAATATCAAGCCTGCAAAAATAAAAGCCGCATAAATTAAAAGTGTACTTTCCCAACCAAACTCAACAAGCGAATATCTAGTGAATACAGGTGATACGAAATAACCAAATGAACCAGCAGCGGTAACTATACCAATAGCTGCAGTTCTGTTGGATTGAGGGAAATGCTTTGCTACTACTGAAACAGGAATACTGATTGCAGTTCCACCAAGTGCTACACCTATTAAAACACCAATGCCAGTTACAAAATAAAGCCCAGTGTTATATTCTGAGACCAACATCAAAACACCAAGTAAGTAAAAAATAAAACCAATAAATACTGCTATGTGACCACCATACTTATCTGTAATAACACCAAACCAAGGTGCGAAAGCTCCCCATAAAAACATTTGAAGACCTAAAGCAAAACCAAATTGTGAAAGGGTTATTCCTAGATCTGTTGAAAAATCAAAATAAAACATTCCAAATGTTTGTCTAATTCCAAGTGAAATAATCACTATTGCACAAGCTGAAATAAGAGTAATTAAAACTGTTTTATTTTTGATAAATTTTTCAGAAGACATTTAAAGATTACTTTAAATGTTTTAATGATTGCTTGATATCTGCGATAAGGTCGCTTGGATCTTCAAGTCCTATATGCAATCTAACAAGATGTTCGTTTTTAGCTAACTTAAGATAACTTCTGCTACCCTGTTCTCTTATGTTTTGATGTAATGCTAAACTTTCAAATCCACCCCAGCTATATCCATGACCAAATAATTTTAAATTATTTACAAATTTAACTACTGATTTTTCATTTTTAGATTTAATTCTTAGACCCATTAATCCAGAAGCACCAGAATAATATTTTTTCCACATCCTAAAATTAAAAGAATCTTTCTTGTAAGGATATAATAATTTTATATTTTTAAATTTAGATAAAAATTTTGCAACTTTTTTTGCGTTTTCTCTATGTCTGTCTAATCTTACATCCAAAGTTCTTAAACCTCTTGTTATTAGATAGGCATCATCAGGTCCTAATCTTAAACCAGTAATTCTTTCAGCAGCTTTTACTTTTGGAAAAACTTTTTTGTTAACAGCTAAACTTCCACCCATTACATCAGAATGACCTGAATAATATTTTGTAGCAGATACAATAGACATATCAAAACCAAGTTTAATTGGTTTTAAAAAATATGGTGTACCCCATGTATTGTCTATTGCTGTTATAATTTTATTTTTTTTTGCAATTGAAATAATTTTTCCAAGATCTTGAAAATCAAAAGTATTGCTTCCTGGATTTTCTACAAAAATTAATTTTGTTTTTTTTGTTATATTTTTTTCCAAAGTTTTAAGGTCGTGTGGATTATAAAATGTAGTTTTAATATTAAATTCTTTTAAAAACTCTTGTGAAAGTAAACGTGTTGGGCTGTAGACTGGATCAGCTACTATGATTTCATCACCTGGTCGTGTAACACTAAAAATTGCAAGAAATACTGCTCCAAAACCAGTAGGTGTTAAAAAAGTAAAATAACTCTCTTCTAGTTTTGATAAAATTTGCTGCAATATATGTGTGGTTGAAGTTCCTTGTCTTCCATAATCAAAATGTCCCCCTGTAGGGTTTTTTTTCGCTTTATTTTGCATTTTTCGAATATCTTGCATTGATTTGAAAATAATCGTTGAAGCTCTCACAATTGGTGGATTAACTGATTGATTATGAAAGTCTTTTGCAGTGTGTTTTAAAAATGTTTTAAAAGAATTACTCATAATAAAATTTGATATGTTTAGAAGACAATGCTATATCCCGTAAAAAACGTCAATAAAATTAATAAATAGGATTAAATGAGTTACCCAAAGAAACATAGAGGCCGAAGAAAACAAGGCTCTAAAAAAAGAAGAGCAAAAAGAAAAAATAAGAAGAAGTAATTCCTTCTATTCTTTAATCCATCCACCACCCAGTACTTTATGGCCAAATTGGTCTTTGCTATAAAATACACATGCTTGTCCTGGTGAAATACCATCTTCAGGATTAACCAAGCTCACATAGGCAGTATTATTCTCTTTTAGGTCAACTTTTGCTTCAAGAAGATTCCCTGTTGATCTAACTTTTACAAAAATATTTTGATCTAAATCTTTTTTATCCGTTAATAAATTTAAATCTTTAAGAGAGATATCTTTTTTTCCAAGGTTTTCTTTTGGACCAACTATAATTTCATTATTTTCTGAATTTATTTTTAGAACATATAAAGGTTCTTTATCTGAAACTTTAATCCCTCTTCTTTGTCCAATTGTAAAATTAATAATTCCATCATGAACACCAATTACATTTCCTTCTAAGTTTTTTATATTTCCTTTTTTAAAAGAGTCTGGTCTAAATTTTCTAATTACTGATGCATAATCTCCATTAGGAACAAAGCATATATCCTGGCTATCAGGTTTGTCTGCAACATTTAAATCTAATTCTTTAGCAATTTCTCTTGTTTTATCTTTTAACATTCCACCTAACGGAAATCTTAAATAATTCAATTGTTCACGAGTTGTGTTAAATAAAAAATAACTTTGATCTCTGCTTTCATCAATCGCTCTATACATATTATTTGTATTATTATTTGTAATGTTTTTAACATAATGACCTGTAACTAATGCATCTGCATTTAGTTCTTTTGATACTTCAAATAAATCTTTAAATTTTACAGTTTGATTACATTGAACGCATGGTATTGGTGTTTCTCCATTTAAATAACTATCAACAAAATTATCAATTACTCCTTGTTTAAACTTATCTTGGTAATATAAAATTTTATGCTCAATCCCTAATTTATTTGCAACACGTTTTGCATCCATTATGTCTTGTCCAGAACAACATTGTTTCGATTTAGCAACTTCTTTCCCATCATCATAAAGTTTTAGAGTAATGCCTATAACTTTATAACCTTCATTTTTCATAATTCCTGCAACTGTTGAAGAATCTACTCCACCAGACATGGCTACTACTACAGTGGTATCAATAGGCTTTTTATTAATTCCAATAGAATTTAATTCTTTATTCATAAGGTGGTATTTATACTTATTTACAATATAATTTAAATTAAATGATTTTAGATTATGAACCAGGTGACAAAGTCACTAATCCAAACAATAAAGACTGGGGTATTGGACAAGTTCAATCTATTATCCATGACAAAGTAACTGTAAATTTTGAAAATGCAGGAAAAAAAGTGATTAATGCAAAAAATATAGAATTAAAACGAATTAAATAGATTTTAAATGGATATAAAAATAATAGTTGAAAAATTAATCGATCCCTTTTTAGAGGCAGGCGCATTATCATTATCACTAAGAAAAAAAGGATTAAAAAAAGAAATTAAGTCTGACAACACACCTGTAAGTAATGGTGATATTGAGGTTAATAAATTTATAACAAAAAAAATATCTGAAATCACACCAGATATGCCAATAATATCAGAGGAAACTTCTGACAATAAGGATAACGTCCAATTAAAAAATTTTTGGTTAGTAGATCCTATAGACGGAACATATGATTATATAAATGATCTAGAAGAATTTACAATTAATGCTGGTTTGATTATTAATAATAAACCTGTAGCAGGGTTAATTTATGCACCTGCTAAAAAAAGAATGTTTTATTCTTACGGACCCGGAAGTGCTTTTGAACTTACTGATGGACAAACTATTAATCTAAGTAGTAAAATTAATAATAATCGCAGAAATATTAAATTTATTTCTTATTCAAACAAAATTAAACCTGAAATTCTAAAAATCTATAAAGATATTGGTGTAGTTGAAAATGTGAGAATGAAAAGTTCACTTAAATTTTGCGTAGTGGCATCTGGTGAATTTGATGGCTACGTTGCAGAACCAAGAGCTTACGAATGGGACATTGCAGCAGGTCATGCAATATTAATACATTCTGGTGGAACCGTTACAGATTTTTATGGTAATGAGATACTTTATGGAAAAAAAGACCTAAAAAATCCAAGCTTAATTTTAAAAAGTAAAAATATATTATAATGGATGAACAGTTAAGAATTATACTTATTATAATAGTTTCTGTTTCAATTTTTGGGTTATTAATTTTTGTATTTGTTAAAAACTATGTAAGAAATAAGATTAATAATTTAGTTAGAGAAGAAAATAATAAAAAAACTAAAGTAGATTAATAATTTTAAGATATTCATCTTTTTCTATATCCATTACTTTTCTTGAAGTTTCAAAATCAAAACCATTTCTTGCTAACAAAGATATATCTTTCTTATAAAATAACGTCCTATTATCTTCGGTTCTTGCTGGCCCAATTCTTTTTTTTTTGCAAATTTTAATTGCTGAGAAAAAATCTTGATCAGAGTTATCCTCTTTGATTTTGTCAACAGTACTTTTTATAAACTCATCATGAATTCCTTTTCCTATTAAATAATTTCTAATCTTGTTAATAGAGCTCCCTCTTTGAATCATACTTTTTGCTTTGCTTTCAGAATAAAATCGATCGTTAATAAATTTACTTTTTTCTAGATTAGATAAAACAATATCAATCAATTTATTAACATCTTTTTTTCTTACGTCAGAAGATGAAAGTTTCATATACTTTTTTAACAAATAAGTCTTTAACTGCTGTTTTGAAGGTGCATATTTTTCAATATAAGCAAATGCAAAATTTCTCATTTCTTCCACAGTTACTTGCAGTGTTTTTTTTCTATTTCTTATAGGAATCATGGTTAGATTTTATATAATATAATTAAATGATCGAACAAATTTATACTTATTTTTCTATTGAGACACTGTATATGTGGATCAACATAGGTGTATTACCGTTATGGTTTATGCTAATTTTTTTTCCTCAGTCTCATATAAGTAGAATTTTCGTTGCTTCAATATTTCCAATATTTGTTTTAAGTGGTGTCTATATTTTCATTTTATATAAATCCTATTTAATTGGTTATGATTTTGGTGGTAATTTTACATTGTACTTGGGTTTAAATGAGCTTTCTAGATTATTTGAGGATCATCTGTATTTAATGCTTTTTTGGACTCACTTTATTTCAATCAATTTATTTGTGGCTGGGTGGATAGTTAAGGACTCTCAAAGATTTTATATCAATAAAGTTTTAGTGGCGATCCCATTAATAATTACTTATTTAATTGGACCAATTGGTTTATTCATTTATTGGATTATTAGAATTTTCTATGCAAAAAAAATGAACTTGTATGAGTAGCTATATCGATTTTTATTTTGATGTAATCAGCCCATATTCATACATAGCTCATAAAAAAATTCAAAAAATTATAGATAACCAGAAAATTATTTTTAATTACAAGCCTATTTTTCTTGGTGGTCTTCATAATCTAGCAGGAATAAGTGCTCCTGCTTTTAACAAATATAAAATGAAAAATATGAAAAATGATTGTGAATTAGTTTCAAAAAAAAATGATATTTCATTTACATGGAATTTAAAATTTCCAATAAATTCACTTTCAATTATGCGAGGATATTTATCTGTAAATAATAATCAAAAAGAAGAATATTTAAATATATTTTTTAATGCTTATTGGAAAGATAATTTGGATTTATCATCAGAAAAAGAATTTTCTAAATTATTAGAAACTTTAAGAATTGATGATAAAGTTTTTTTTGAAAAAATTAAACAACAATCAATAAAAGATGATTTAAAAAAATTAACAAGTGATGCTTTTAATAGAGAGATATTTGGTGCACCAACCTTCGTTGTGAATAACAAAATTTTCTGGGGACAAGATCGGCTTAAATATGCACTTGAAGAATTAAATTAAATTATACTATTTTAAATTTACTTTGGCTAATTGCACCAAAACCACCTTCGATGTGTGATATTTTTTCATATCCCATATTTTTTAAAGCCTTAACGGCTAGAGCAGATCTTACGCCTCCCGCACAAAATAAAACCATTTCTTTGTTTGGGTCTAAAACACCTTGTTGAAACAAGGCGCTGCTAGGATCCAAATAAATTTCTAACATTCCTCTTGTTATATGTACTGAATTTTTAACTTTACCAGTATTTTCTAATTCACGTGCGTCTCTTATATCAATTAAATTACAACTTTTATCTTCAACCATTTTTAAAGCTTCTTTAGCATTAATCGTTTTGATTTCTTGCATTGCTTCCGATACTAATGTTTGTAATGATTTAATAGCCATAATATTGTAATCCTTTATAACACAAAGATTTAAAACTAATATGAAAAAACTTTTTATCAAAATTTGCAAATTATTTGGGTTTGAAATTTTAGATCAAAATACTTTTTCTTCTCCCACATTAGAAAAAAAATTGAACGAAGAACTCTCAATTATTAACGAAAAATCTATTATTTTACCATTAGGTGAGGTAAAAATTACTAAAAAGATTAGCTCCATTCTAATAATATTAAGAATGAATACCGATGTTGAAATTTGGGATCAAAATAAAAAAAGATTATTTGAGATGCCAAAAATTGAATATTCAAAAAGATCTATTAATTCATTAATTAAAGCTATCGACTATTGTAAATCTAAATATTCTAACATTCATATTAAAACTATAATAGTTGATGATAATTCTAATAAAGAAAATCTATCTCAAATTAGAAAGATTATTGAAAGTAAAAATATTGATATTGAAACCTTAGATTATTCTAAATATCAAAACATAATTAAAAAACAAAAAAATAAAGAAACTTTTGCAAATCTTGCAAGTCTTCTTCAAAGTTTTGAAATTGGCAAAGAAAGAGGCGAAGATTTAATTTTTTTTATTGAAGATGATTATTTGCATTTTGAACCAATGTTAGAAGAAATGATTGCTTCATATGAGAGAATAGCCTCACAACTAAATAGAGATATTTTTATGTGTCCAGCTGATTATCCTTACTTATACATGAATAATGAAAAAACAAATATTTTAGTTGGTAATAAAAGACACTGGAGAACTATTGATAAAACATTATGTACATTTTTAACTACAAAAAATTTGCTTAATAAATATTGGGATAATTTTTACCAGACATGTCTTGATAGACATGATCCATTTGAGAAATATTTAAATGAAATTTATAAAAATGAAATTTGTATTTCGCCACTGAAAAGTTTATCACTACATTTAACAAATATTAATTCAAGTTACGGCTTGTCTCCATTTATTGATTATAAAAAACTTTGGGAAGAAAATAAAATAAATGATTAAAGAAAATACTAAAGCACCTACTTTTACAGCTTTATCAACTAATAAAGATAAATACTCATTAAAAGATTCATTGGGTAAATATGTCGTTATTTATTTTTATCCAAAAGATGACACGCCCGGTTGTACTATTGAAACAAATGATTTTAATAAACTGCTACCTAAATTCAAAAAACTGAACTGTGATATATTTGGCATTTCAAAGGATAATTTAAAAAGTCACGACAAATTTAGAGATAAATATAAGATAAAATTTGATTTATTAGCTGATGAAGAGCTAACAGTGCTTAAGAAATATAAAGTTTGGGGTAAAAAAAAGTTTATGGGAAGAGAGTTTATGGGTGTCCTTAGAACTACATTTTTAATAGATAAAAAGGGTAAAATTATAAAAATTTGGGATAACGTTAAGGTTAAAAATCACGCTAAAGAAGTTTTGGAAACCCTTAAAAATCTTTCATAAAATAAAAAAGGCCCCTTATTTCTAAGGGACCCTTAACGTTATAGAGAAATAATTTTTTTAGTCTCTGATTGCGTAAGCTTTAACTCCCACTTCAGCAACATCAGTTCCAAGTTTTTCAGCTTGAGCACTAATTCGTAAACCAATAGTTTCTTTGAGTGATCTAAAAACTATATATGAAAGTACAAAACTAAATACACATACTGCTAGTACACCTGTAAACTGTGTGCCAAATGTAGTGTCTGGATTTGAAATTGGAACCACCATTGTTCCAAAAATACCCGCAAACATGTGAACTGGGATTGCACCTACAACATCATCAATGTGTTTAGATTCTAAAAACTTAGTTCCAAAGTACATAATAATTGCTCCAATAGAACCAATTACCATTGCAAGGATTGGACTTGGATTCAAAGGTTCAGCAGTGATTGCAACAAGACCTGCTAAAGCACCATTTAACATCATGATGATATCAGTTTTACCCCCAATTAACCTGGTAACTAACGCAGCAGTTACTGTTCCAGCTGCACCTGCTAAATGAGTATTAACTGCAATTTTACTAATCGCTGTGACATCATCAAAAGTTCCAACTGCTAATTGACTGAAACCATTAAAACCAAACCAACCAAACCATAGTAAAAAAGTTCCAAGAGTTACAAGTGGAATACTAGATGCTGCAAAAGGAACTAAAGATTTTGTTTCACCTTTTTTTCCAAATCTACCTGCTCTTGCACCTAAAACCATTACGCCTGCTAAAGCTGCAGCACCTCCACAAGCATGAACTAAAGTAGATCCTGCAAAATCAGAAAAACCAGCAGCAGCTAACCAGCCACCACCCCACTGCCAACCCATAGAGATTGGATAAATAAATGCAGCCATAATTGCTGAGAAAATAAAGAATGGCCAAATTTTAATTCTTTCTGCAACAGCTCCTGACACTATAGATACCGTCGCACAAACAAACATCGCTTGATAGAACCAATCTGAGTAATCTGAATAACCGGTTCCTATTTCTGAAGCGTCACTCCAAATTTTGAATGAACCAATGTATCCTCCCTCAGGTATACCGTAAGCAAGATTATAACCACATAGAAAAAATACAATTGATGCAATAGCAAATTTACCGATATTTTTTGCAGCAATCGTTGATACACTTTTAGTAGTTACCAAACCACACTCAAGCATACAAAATCCTGCAGCCATAAATGCAACTAATACACCACCCAAATAAAAACCAAGTGTGTTAAATATATATTGTCCTTCAGCTGAAATAGTTGTCTCCGCCATACCTGCACTACTCATGTTTAATAAAAATATTAAACTCATAAGTGGCAAGCTTAGTTTACTTATTAATTTAGTCATAAAACCTCCTGTTAAGGTTATGACTTATAAATTTTTAATTTTAAAAAACTAACGCTGATCAGGGAAAATAGATATGCAGTTTTTGCATATAGTAACAGCCCTGAACGTTTTTTAAATCGTTAGGGCTGTTAAAAAAATTCTTACTTATTGAATACTTCTTTTAATGCTTTTGCAGGTAAAAATTTTACCTTTTGAGAAGCGGCTATTTGAATTTGCTCCCCTGTTCTCGGATTTCTTCCAACTCTAGCTTTTCTTTTAGCTACTTTATAAGTCCCAAATCCAGCAATTTTTACTGAATCATCACCTTTTAATGCATCTAAAATAGTGTTGGTAATTGTATCAAATGTTCTCTCAGCATCTGCTTTGCTCAAGCTTAATGAGCCTGAAAGCTGTGCTATTAATTGTTTTTTGTTCATTTTAGCTCCGGTTTTGTTGGTTAATATTCATATTTCTCATAAACGTTGATAAATCAAGCTTTTTTTTAGTGCCTCAAATTTTTTAAGATACAATATATTGTAATTTGTTAAATAAGTATTGATTTTACTTACTTTTTTAATGTTAATAAACCTGTAATTAATTGAACAAACCCAAATCTTTTAGGTCATTAAAGGTTGTAAAGAACATCAATGATACCAACAAAAACATTCCGATTCGAAAAAAACCTTCCTGCGTTTTCTGTGATAAAGGACGACCTAAAATCTTTTCAAATGCATAAAACATTAAGTGTCCACCATCCAACATTGGTATTGGAAATAAGTTAATTAAACCAAGGCTTATTGAAATATAAGCCATTATAGAGATAAAAGGTAAGATCCCAATTTCTGCAACTTGGCCAGTAATTTTTGCTATTCGAATTGGGCCACCTAGTTGAGAAGTGTCCCCACTTCCTTTAATCATACTACCTATATATTTAAGAGAAGACGCACTAACAAAATACACTTCTTTTACTGAATGAATAATTGCTTGAGCAGGTCCTAATTTAACATGATTAATTTCATTGTTGACAGCTCCAAGTTTGATGCCCACCATTCTCTTATTAATCATATTACCTAAATTATCTTCACTAAAGACAATATTAGGTTTAACTTTTATCAAATATTCTTGATCTAATCGTTCAACTTTAAAATCAATAATATCTCCTGTTGATGTTGTAATAAACTTCGATACATCCATGATGCTTTCAACTTTATTGCCATCAATTTCTAAAATAATATCATTATCTATTAGTCCTCCAACCATTGCAGGACTATCTTTTTGAACTTCGGTGATCATTGCTGGGGTAAAATCTTTGCCAATAAAGGTATAAATTGAAAAAAAGATAGCAATTGCTAATAAAAAATTAGCTAAAGGCCCACCAAATACTATTAAAGCTCTTTGATATAAGGGTTTTATAACAAATAGTTTTTCTTGATCTTCTTTATTATATTGTTTTAATATTTTTTCGTGATCAGCCTGTGAAAATACATTACGATCGCCAAAAAACTTAACATAGCCTCCAAGTGGGATCCAGCATATCTTCCAACGTGTACCTGATTTATCATTCCAACCAAATATTTCTTTACCAAATCCTATTGAAAAATCAGTAACACCTACCCCATATTTTCTTGCAAAATAATAATGACCATACTCGTGGATAAATACCACAACCAAAATTAAGATAATAAATGGAATAATATACGTAAGCATTTCTATATTTTATCCGAATTAGATGTAATCACAACCTTCTTAAAATAATTATTTTAACTACCTTCTTGCTGGGGTTTTAGATGCAATGTATTGTTTTCTTACTCTTTCTCTAAAATAAATATAAACTCCTGCTGAGATAATACAGATTACTCCTAATAAAGTTCTAAAAGATGGAATTTCACTAAATAAAAAATAACCAGGGATCATGGACATAATAATTAATGAATATTCAAATAACGAAACAACTGATGGGGATGCAATGATATATGCAGAAAATATACACAAAAATGCAATTGATGCCGCCAAACCAAAAAATAATATAAATTTCCAAGTATAATCAAAATTTGAAAACCACTCTCTAAAGATAAACTGAGTAGTAGGATCAAAATCGTTGTTATTAAATTGGCCATTACCCATAAAGAAATAAATGATGCCACATAATATAAGAGCAATTAAATAAAAGTAATATAACTGAGTGTTAACATCATCTTTATCAGATGTGTATTTAGTAATAGTCATTGAAGCTGCATAAAATAAAGCACTAAGAACTGGTAACAAATTTCTATATTCAAAATTTGAAAAATTTGGATTTAAAACAATTAGTACCCCCATAAAACCAAAGGCGATGGCAGACCATCTTCTAATTCCAATAAACTCTTTCAAGAAAAATTTGGCAAATATAGAGACAAAGAAAGGACATGAGAAAAATAAAGCATTGGCCGTTGCTAGTTGCATATAAGTAATAGAGATAAAGAAAGTTGAAAATGCAATAAAATGCAACAATACTCTTATAAAAGTTAATAATGGATAATGAGTTTTTAAAGATACTTTTTGTTTTTTAATACTTAAGTAGATAAATAAAACAATTGCGGCAACTAAATATCTTCCAAAGAATATCTCATAAAGAGCAGATTTCTCGAAGATAAACTTGATCAATGCATCTTGCATTGAAAATAAGCTCATAGCAATAAGGATTAAAACAATTCCTTTTGAATTATTATCTGTACTCATTAATATTAATAATGAGGTGGTTTTTTATCTTCTTTAATTGCCCCAGATGCAATCTCTCCATCCATTTCTATAATTCTTTTATTTAAATCAGTAATTTCTTTTTTAAGTTCTTTAATTTCATTTTGTTGTGAATAAAGCTCATTACTTAATTCTGATAATTCTTGCTGGAGATAAGTGACTTGTTCTTCTAAATTTTTATTAACTTTTGTTGTCATGATTAATCCCAAAAAGTTTTTTAATTTTATCTTTATAAGAATAATATAAAGAAAAGCAGATCAAGCCTACTAATACTACCCCAACAAAGATTCTTAAATACTGATTAAAAAATAAATCAATAAACTCGATCATATTTATTTAAATAATTAAAATTATTTTAAAGTTCCCTCTAAAACATACTTTAATATTCTTACCACCTGCATTTGGTCTGAGGCAACAGCTGAGGCTGCGGCATCTATTTCTTTTAAAGCATGCTGGTGATCTTCATTTTGTATCACAATAATTGATTTATTTAATGCAGATGCATATCCCGCATCAAAAGCTGCATTCCATTGTTTGTATTTTTCACCAAATTTAACAACGACCACATCGCTTTCTTTAATAGACTTTTTAGTTCTAATTGAATTGATATTTGCACCTTTTCTATCTTTCCAAAAGTTTTTCTCCTCAACACCTAAAATTTCAACACCACAATCATCTGATGACGGGTGATCGGTTACAGGAGATGAAAATTGAATATCTAAATTTTCTTTTTTACAATTTTCAATTATTTCTGCGCGCCAATTAGTGTGTATTTCACCTGCTAAAAATACCTTTAACATTTATTCTCCTGTTTATTGTTATTTCTATATTTTAAGTAATTTTTGTTAATAGCAAACATTATATCAAATGTTTAGCTTATCTTTAATTGCATAAAACCACACAGCTATTCTAAAATAAAAAGTCCTTAATTGTGGAAAAATAAACTTTTTAGGCAATCCTTTATAAATCTTTGAGATATCAAGATCTTTACTGTTTGATGAAAAAACCAGTTTAGATAACTGTTTTCCAGTCCAAGGAGCAGCACTAACCCCTACTCCATTATAACCAAATCCATAATAAATCTCTTCATTATCAATTTTACCAATAGATGGTGCAAGCTTTTGAGACAAAGCAATTAGGCCTCGCCAACTATAATCAATTGTAACATTAGACCATTGAGGAAAAATATCTTTTAAAAATTTTTCCATATTTTTAGACATCTCTAAATTTGATTGATCGCTTCCAGTTAAATCTCCTCTTGTTCCAAACAAAATTCGGTTGTCAGGTAACTTTCGATAATAATATAAAAGATTTTTAGTATTAGCGATCGGTGAAAATGTTTTAAAGTTATGAGCATTAAGTTCGTTTTCATTTAATTTTCTAGTTACAATTATATTTGAAATAACAGGAAGTACTCTGCTATCCATTTGATGGATTAACCCTTCTTGATAAAACCCATTCGTTGCAACTACTATTTTTTTAGATCGAATAGATCCATCTTTGGTTCTTAAAACATAAGAGCCATTTTCTTTATCTATTTTATTAACTTTTGTGTGTTCAAATATCTTTAATTTTTTTGATAAAGCATATTTTGCAATGCCATTAACAAATTTAAGTGGATTGATTGCAAAGCCTGGTTTGTAAGATAAAGCTCCATATTGTTCAGTGCCTCCATGCCCAATTTCATTAAATTCTTCTTTTGAATAAATTTCAGTTTCAATCCCAAACTCGGATTTATAAACCTTGGCTTGTTCTTTAATTTGCTCAAATTTATTTTTATGATGAGCAACAACAAAATTATTGTCTCCTGTTACATCACAATCAATATCATATTCTTTTATAATATCTCTTGTATGGTTAGAGCCTTCTACTGAATTTTTGAAAAACTGTTTTGTTTCTTCTTTTCCATAAATAGATTGCATCTTTTTAAAAGACATCTTGCTTGGAGGTAAGCAATTAAATCCAGCATTCCTTGAGGATGCCCCCCAGCCTATTTTACCAGCTTCAACTAAAACTACATCCAAGTTATACTTTTCTATTAAATTAATCGCGCATAACAAACCTGTGTAACCACCACCAATTACTACAATTTCTGATTTAATATCTTTAGATAGCTTTATTAAATTTAGATTTTCACTTGAAGTATCCTCCCAATAACTGCTAACAGGAGTATTAAATTTATAAATATCTGAATGATATAAATTTTTCATTTTTTAAAAATACCGCTACTTAAACAAAATGTCTAATAAACTAAACTGCTTGTATTAATGAAGCACTATTGTTAGTAGGTTTGTTTACATCTTTTGATACTTCATAAAATACAAGATTAGGTTTGTTGCATTCTTTCAAAAAAGCTGAACCTTGTAACTCTAAGTTTAAATATCGATTAACATCTGTTTGATTAATAATTACTGGTTGTCGATGATGGATTTCCTTTATATTTTCTTCAGCCTCTTCTGTTATTAAACAAAATTGGTCTTCTTCATAAATACCCGCAAAGAATATTGGGTTGGTGTCTTTTCTTGTAAAATAAAATGGTGTTTTTTCTTTCTCTTCCCTCTTCCATTCATAAAAGCCGTCTGCAACTGCGACGCATCTATTGCTTTTAATTAATTTTTTAAATGAAACTTTTTCATCAATAGTCTCAAGTCTTGCATTTATTAAAGCTTTAAAATCTTTATCTTGAGCCCAACTAGGAATTAATCCCCATTTAAGAGCCTCTAATGTATTTCCATTTTTATATTTTTTGATAACTGGAAGTTTTTGATAAGGGTGAGCATTATAATTTTCAGTATCTTCAACTTGAATAGCAGACTTTACTAATTTACTAGTTTTAGTTACTGGGTTTTTAACAACATATCTTCCACACATATCTAATATTTAATTTATTAAACAAATTTTTTATTACAGGCAAAAAAAAAGGACCTTGTAGAATTTACAAGGTCCTTTAAATTTAATTTTAAAACTAACTAGAAAGTTTTTCCAATTGATAAACTTATCATTGTCAATTCAGCGTCAGCTTTAAGAATCTTACCGTTTGAGTTAGTGTGTGATATTTCATCAAAGTCAGTAACTGTAGCTTCTAATCTTACGAAACCGTCACCACCCATATGTTGAACAGCTTTTTGAACACCTGCACCAAACATCATACCTTCTAAGCTTTTTCCAGTGTTTCCGTCTGTACCAGCAGTACCTTGTCCAGTACCTGTAGCTTGTCTAGAAGTATTTGTAATGTCTAAATCAGCTTGTGAATATCCAACTTTAGCAAATACTGACATATCACCTAAATCGAAAGTAGGCTGAATGTAAGCAGTTATTAGATTTCCAACTTCAATTGTTGCGTCAAAACCAGTTCCACCACCTAATTTTTCAACTTCAGTAGTAAATGGAATTACGTCTATACCTAATGACATAGTCATTCCACCTAGCTCAACATCTTTTTCAGCAAAAAGTGATGCAACCATAAAATCAGCATTTCCTGATGAATTTACAGCAGCTCCACCTTTATTTAATGATCCGGCAGTAGTCGAGTTAGTAGTGCCAGAACCAGTAGCATCCAAGTTGGATTGCGAAATTCTAACACCTACGCTATCAGCTTGTGCTGACACCGCTAAAAAAATCACAGAAATAAATGCAATCGTTAATTTTTTCATTTGTTATCCTTTATTAGTTATTAATATAATTATGTTAATACGGGGATGTTTATATTTATAATCCAAAATAACAAGCAGAAACTGTTGAAAAAAGTGTTATTTTATACGATATTTTGTAAATGTTGTATTTTTGCAACATTAAATATTCAGAATTAAAGCGAATCTGGTCAGTTAAATTAAAAAGCTATTTTATTAATATTTTGACTTATTCTATTTTTTTTAAGCATATTGACCAGCAACATATCCTGAGGACCAGGCCCATTGAAAATTATATCCACCTAAGTGCCCTGTTACATCAACCACCTCTCCAATGAAAAATAAGCCTTCATGTTTTTTAGACATCATAGTTTTAGATGATAATTCTTTAGTATTAACTCCTCCCAAAGTTACTTCGGCTGTTCTGTACCCTTCAGATCCTGTTGGGTTAATTATCCATGTATTAATATTATCACTTAGTTTTTTTAATAATTTATTAGATAATTCAGAAATATTACCACTAGCTTTATTATCCCTACAAATAATTTGAGCTAACCTTTTTGGTAAGATATCACCAATAATATTTCCTATATCAAGTTTTGGATTAAGTTTTCTTTTTTCTTCTAAAAATTGATAAATATTTAGCTTTGGTAACAGATTAATTGTAATGTCATCACCTTGCTTCCAGTATGAGGAAATTTGTAAAATAGATGGCCCACTTAAACCTCTGTGAGTAAATAACATTCCCTCTTGAAATAAAACTTTATTTAATGAGACAATAGCTTCAACAGATAACCCAGTCAATTCTTTGCACATTTCTAATATTTTTTCATTAAAAGTAAGCGGAACTAAAGCAGGTAAAGTTTCTAAAACATCTAAACCAAATTTTTTAGCTATATTATAACCAAAAGCAGTAGCTCCTATTTTTGGAACTGACAAACCTCCAGTTGCTATAATTAAAGACTGAGATAAATATGTTTCATCAACTGTTTTAACAAAATATTGATTTTTATTTTTATCGATCTCAGTAATATTAAATTCTCTTTTAAGTGTTACGTTTGCTAATTCACATTCTTTAAGCAGCATCTCAACTATTTGCTGAGCACTATGATCGCAAAACAATTGACCTAATTTTTTTTCATGAAATTTGATTTTGTATTTATTAATCAAATTAATAAAATCGTGTTGAGTGTATTGACTTAGGGCTGATTTAACAAACTTAGGATTTTGTGAAAGAAACTTACTAGATTGGGTATTTAAATTTGTAAAATTACATCTTCCACCGCCCGAAATTCTAATCTTTTCTCCAATTTTTTTAAAATGATCTACTAAAAGAACTTTTCTACGCCGTTTGCCCGCTTCTATAGCACACATCATACCAGCAGCACCTGCTCCTATTATTATAACATCATATTGATTGGACATAATTAATTAGCAATTGATTTTAAACTATTAAATTAATTAAATTGATTGTCTTTTAATTAACTCTTCAATTTGTTCAATCATTACCTTTGATGACTTCATTGAAGGATAAATTTCTTGAGCTTTTTGATAACTTTTTTTAGCCTTATCATAATTCTTCAATTTTATATTAACCATTCCCTGACCTGCTAAAGCTCCAAAATGTCTTTCTTCTAACTCTAGAACTTTATCAATATCATTTTGTGATTTTTGAAATTTTCCAACCATATAAAAAACAGTTGCTCTTTTATTCCAAGCCTCTGCCCAGCTAGGATCTAATTCAATTGCTTCTGAAAATACATCAATCGCTCTATTTAACTTTTGATCTTGAACTAATCTTGAACCCTCATCTAAAAGTGATGTTAATTTTTGATCAGTAGGATGAGTACTCCATAGCATCCAAATTTGTTGCGCAATACCTGATGATAAAGATGGAATATCTTTTTTTAATTCTACAAATAATTTATCAAGCTCAGCATCTCTATCATTTGCGCTTAAAGCTGTTGTTAAAAAGTATAAAATGGTGATTGTTAGAATCTTTTTCACTAAAAAAAACGATAACAAAAAAATAATATTATGTCTTTATAGATTTTCTAAGATAGCTTTTTTTAGAGTGTTACCAATGATAATTGTACCTTGGTCATTTGGATGCATGCCATCACTTAAATTAAATTCTGGCTTTTGTGCCACACCTTCAAGTAGAAATGGGATTAATTGCAACTTATATTTTTTTGATAAATCATAAAAAATTTTATCAAAAGATTTCTTATAACCAAAACCATAAGATGTTGGTGCAACCATTCCTGCAATAATTACATTTATATTTTTATTTTTTGCAATTTTAATTATTTCTTCTAAGTTATTTTTTGTCTCCATAGGGTTAATACCTCGAAGCATATCGTTAGCTCCAAGACATAAGATCATAAGATCGATATTATTTTCTGATAAAGTCCATTCAGCTATATTTAATCCTCCAGCTGAAGTGCTACCTGAAACACTGCCATTGATTATTTTAATATTATACCCTTCTAACTCTAAACTATTTTGTAAAACTACTGACAAATGTTGTTCTTTAGGTAATCCATAGCCAGCCATCAAACTATCTCCAAATAATATCACTTTCTCTATTGCACTTACCTTTATGGTGACTAGACAGAGTACAATTATTTTAATAATAAAACTTTTATTCATGAGCATTCTTCTTAAATTAAATAAGGTAAATCTTAAATACCAAACTGGTAAAGATAATATCAGAGTTTTAAAAGATATTAACTTAACTACCAAGAAAAAAGAGACAATTTCTGTTGTTGGAGAAAGTGGATCAGGAAAAACTAGTCTTATAATGTTAATTGGAGGTTTAGAAAAAGCTACTTCAGGGAAAATTTTTTTTCAAAATCATGAAATTACAAAATTAAGTGAAGATAAAGTCTCTGAAATCAGAAGAAAAAATATTGGTATTATATTTCAGTCATTTTATTTAATTCCAAATTATACAGCAGTAGAAAATGTAGCATTAACTCTCGAATTAAATAAATTCAAAAATCCTGAAAAAGAAGCAAAACAATTGTTAGATCGGTTTGGATTAAGTCATAGATTTAACAATCTTCCAAGCCAACTATCAGGGGGAGAACAACAAAGAGTTGCTATAGCGCGGGCGATAGCGATGAAACCTGAGTTGATCTTAGCAGATGAACCTACTGGAAATTTAGATACTGAAAATTCTATAATGATTTCCGATATATTATTTAAATATGTAAAAGAAGAGGGATCTTCACTGATTATGGTAACTCATGATCCAAAACTAGCTAATAAAGCAAAACGAAAAATTAAAATTAAAGATGGAAAAATTAAATAATTCATCTGAATTAAATTTAATCATTAAGTATGCTTTTAAAGATTTAAGCAGAAATTATAAGAAGTTATCAAGTATCATCATAACTCTTTTTATTAGTCTTTTTATTTTAAGTGCGATCTTCACGATTGAAGATAGTTTAAAAAAAGAGCTTAACGATAATGCTAAGGCTTTATTAGGTGGAGATCTTGAAATTGATTATAATCGTAATAAAGGAAATCTTGAATTAGTCGAACAAGTAAAAGAATTTGCAACAATTTCTCAAATGATTGAGTTCAGCACAATGGTCTCAACCATTGATAGAGAAAAAAATAAATCTCTTTTCACTAGAATTAAAACTGTAGATACTAAATATCCTCTATATGGCTCAGTAGACTATGAGCCGACAGGTGCGTTTGATAGAATGCATAATGAACCTAATACATTGCTAATTAATGAAAGTTTATCAAAAAATTTAAATTTGAAGATTAATGAAAAAATTAAAGTTCAAAATCAATTATTCACAATTATTGGAATTGTAAAATCTGTTCCTGATGTAAGTGGATTTGTAGCATTTGGTGATTGGGCACTTGCAGGAGATCAAACATTAAAAATTTTAAAACTAAATGGAATTGGTAGTTTTTTAAATTATGAATACAAAGTAAAATTCAATGAAAGTGATGATGCTAATAAAATAGAACAAAGAATTGAAAATATATTTAAAGATGATCAAAAAGTTAAGCTTAGATATCCTGAAAATTCAGCAAGTGGATTAAAGAGAATTATTAATAATTTCTCACAGTTCTTATCGTTAGTTTCTATAAGTGCAATGCTAATTGCTGGAATT
The DNA here is from genome assembly GCA_902511185.1 of uncultured Pelagibacteraceae bacterium. Classification (GTDB taxonomy): domain Bacteria; phylum Pseudomonadota; class Alphaproteobacteria; order Pelagibacterales; family Pelagibacteraceae; genus Pelagibacter. The sequence goes on from CABXEK010000003.1 coordinate 29,333, forward strand.
GGAATAGCAAACACTCTTCTTTCATTCATCAATCAAAATAATATGTCAATTGCAGTTAGAAAAGCAGTTGGATTTTATTCAGGAAACATCAAAACACTTTATTATCTTCAATTATTTATCTTACTTTTAGTAATTACCACTTTTGCTTATAGCTCAAGTTTTCTAATAGTTCCTATTGTAGATCAATATTTGTCAGATGGATTGGGGCTTAATGTATCTCCAGTTTTTTCAATTCTAAACTTTATTAAAATATTTTTAGTTGGATTATTAGTTTTGGTTATTTTTTCAATTCCAACCATAAGTTCAATTGACCAAGTCAAAGCCTCAAATTTATTTAGAAATGTTTTTCAAAATTTAGAGTTTTATTATTCAAAAAAATCTACTGCCTTAAGTCTAATCTTATTGTCTATTTTGGTATTATTATTTAGTTTTGGATCTGAAAGACCTATTTATAGCCTTGGATATTTTGTAGCTTTTTTTGTTTGTTTGATTGTGTTTTTTTTACTTTCAAAAATAATTATTTATTTCTTAAAAAAATTTAAATCTACTTCCAATATATCTTTAAAAGTATCTATTAAAAACATAACTCAAACAAAAAGCATAACACCAATTACAATTATGTCTTTAGGACTTGGGGTTACTTTATTGTTAACTCTAGCGTTAGTTGGAACTAATTTTCAAAGAGAAATTGCAAAATCAATACCTGATATTGCTCCAGACTATTTTTTTGTTGGGATTCAAAAAGGAGAAAAAGAAATATTTGAAAAAAATATATTGAGTATGGATGAAAATGCAAAAATTGAAGTAGTTCCGATGGTATCATCTGGAATTATTAAAATTAATGGAATTAACCCTAATACTTATATTAAACCGGATAATGACAGCTTCTGGGTAATTGAAAGTGACAGAAGATCCTCATGGACCGATGAGGTTCCAGAAGATAATCCATTAACTGAGGGTAAATGGTGGGATCTTAACAAGCCTGATCAACTTCAAATTTCTTTGGATGCCGAAGTTGCAAAAAATTTAAATATTAAATTAGGTGATGTATTCACTCTTAATATTTATGGAAGAGAAATTGAGGGAGAAATAGTAAATTTTAGAGCAGTTGATTATCGTGATCTTAGTATTAATTTTGCAATGTTATTTAATCCTCAATTTGCAAATAATATTCCTCATGAGTATTTAGCTACTGCTAAGTTTGAAACAATCGAAAAATTTGATGAAACTTCAATGCTTGAAGTGCTTCCAAGCTTATCCATGATTAAGATTGCAGATTATTTAAATAAAGTAACCGATGTTTTAAATAAGGTGTTTATTGCTGTAACCCTTATCTCGGCAGTCACTATAATCATTGGATTAATTGTAATTTCTAGCGCTATTATGGTTCAAGGAAAAGTAAAAGAATATCAAAATTTAGTTTTTAAAATTTTAGGATTTTCAAAAAAAGAGGTAATTTTTTCTTCACTAATAGAATTTATAATAATATTTAAATCAGTCATATTAATTGCAATCTTTTTTGCAGTTATTGCCTCTAAATTTATAATGGAAAATATTTTTGAATTGGTTTGGGTTTTTGACTTCAAAGTATTGTTTAATTTAGGAATTAGTATTGGTTTAATAACATTACTTTTAATAATGATAACAAATATAAGATATTTAAATCCTAAGGTTTACCCACTAATAAGAAATCAGTAATTAAAACATTACTTTATATTTAAATTCATTAATTGATCTCTATTTTAAACATTACTTCATTTCTCCTGTTCATCGGAAGTGTAAATGGACTATCGTAGGTTGCTCTTATTGGTGAACTTATAATATTTGCATTATTATCTTTTAGCTCTTTTTCTAAAATATCTTTATGTTTAATAAAATTTTTATCTGAAGCTCTTCCTGTGTATCTTAAAACAGCAAAATAACCTCCAGCGATAGTAATTACTCTTACATCTTTTCTGGTTGGATTTGGTACATTACTAGAATTATATTTTGATGGTAAATAAAATTGCATTGTCATATTACCTTCTTTTTCAATACGTGTGACCGGTGTAGTCATTTTGATTTCTTCACTAGTTTTGTTGTTTCCAGAAATATAGTTAAATAGTTTTCTAAAACTATTATTTTGACCATCAGAAATAGTCTCAACTGCTAACCGATCTGAGTATTTTCTTATCTCATAGACATCATTTTTATTTATTACCTCATAATTTGCTTCCTCTGCAGCCATTACGGCAGAATACAAAAAAAAGAAAAATGTACAAAAAAAAATATTTAAAAAATTTTTAAAATTCATGGTGTTATTTGATTTTATACTCAAAATTTTGTGTATTTTCATTGATTTGGATTAATTCTGCACCATTTCTTGAATGAAATTTTGTAGCCATATCAGTAAGTGGAGAAAGAGTTATCAGCCTGTTTAAATGGCTGGATTTTTTTATCTTTTTAAAAACTTCTTTCACAATTAATTTTCCACCTCCCTTTTTTTTAGACCAAACAGTGTAAGCAATTGCTATTTGGCCAATATTTTGATCTCTAAGTGCACTTTGTAAAAAGGCATCGGTACTCAATTTTCCCAACTCATCTACACTTGTGGGAATTTTGTTTGTATAAGCAAAACACATAACAGCATGAATTTCACCTTTGTACTCAACTCCATATATTTTTCTACCATACCCAGTTCTAAAGTCATTATCTAGTTCAGGTCTCACTGGATCTTCTTCAGTATTACATTCTTTAAGTTCAACAAGTTTGGCTCCTTTAACCCAACCAAAAAAACTATCTATATTATTATTTAATATTTTTTTATTTTTTCTAATTCGTGCTTTAATTCTTGGTTTAAATTTTTTGTTTAAAATTTTAATCATAGAAAGTTAATAGTACTTAATTAGTAAATTTCTAATATTTAAGAAATTGTCACACATAATTATTAAGATAATCATAGATTAATTTAGAACTAGAAAATAGGATAAGTATATAAATTATATTATAAAATAATTTTTCATCTATTATTTTAAGAATTCTATATCCAATATATATTCCAACAGTAGCTAGTGGTAACAGTATGATTGATTGTTTTAAGGTTTGAAGATTCATCATTGATAAGTGAATATAAAATGGAAGTTTAATTAAATTAACAAAGGTAAAAAAAATAACTCTAGTTCCAACATAAATTTCTTTTTTTAATCTTAATGGTAATAAATAAATGCTTGTAGGTGTACCACCTGCATGTACACAAAAACTTGTAAACCCAGCAATAGTTGAACATATTCCACCTTTAAAAAGATTCTTTTTAGACTTCTCTTCTTTATTTTTTTTAAATAAAAAATAATGAACTGTAAAAATAAATCCCATTACACCAACAATAAATTTTAATAAATCTTCTGAAAAATATGAAAATGTCAATGATCCTATTAAGATTCCAATTCCAGCAAATGGTATTATTAATTTAAGAGTACTTAAATCAAATTCTTTTCTAAACCTATATACTGCAATGATGTCTGAAAATATTAAAATTGGTAAGATAATTGCTACTGCTTGACTTAAAGGCATCACCAATGTCATTAACGGAACTGAAATTAGTGATATAGACCCACCTAAACCAGACTTAGCTATTCCATATAATACAATTGCTGGAACAACTGTAAAAAAAAATAATAAATTTATTTCCATTTGTTTATTGAATTCAATAATTTGTGACCCAAGGGACTAATTGGTTCTTGAAGTATGATGTTTCTACCTGTTTTCTCTTTAACAAGGTTAATTAATTTTTTTGCTAAGCCTTGTTTTCTAAAAATAGGATTAACAAATATATATTCTACCTCTCCCTTGTCATTAAAACGAATAAATCCTAGTGTTGTATTTTCATTTTTAAAAGTAAAAACTTCATCAGATTCAACAAGTTCGTAATTGGAATTATCAATATCGATCATGATTATTAATAATTAAGAAGTAAAAGAATAATAACAATAGTAACTATAATTGAACTCACAAGTATATAGTTCAACCTAATATTAAATCTTTTTTCAACGTATTCAGTAATTTTTTCCCAAAAAAGAACAATTAAAAAGATAATAATAGCTGGTAATATATATTTGATCATTGTTTAAGAATTGTTGTCACTAACATAAACAGAAACTCCTCTTGAGTTTAAATCTACATCAAATTTTTTATGTAATGGTGGAAAAGCTCTTTGAGAACAATCTAGACGATCACAAGTTCTACAAGAAACACCTATAGGAATTTCTGTTGATTTATCATTAGTATTTATATTTTCCGTATATACAAAATCTTTTGCATATTTAGCTTCACAACCAAGACCTATTGATAATATACTTTTTGCTTGTCCAAATCGTCCGATGCCCTTTTCAACTGTTCTTGCAATACAAACATATTTTTCACCATTGGTCATTTTGCTTACAGCAGCTTGAATAACACCTGGTCTCGTCAATGCTGAATAAACATTCCATCTTGGACATGCCCCACCGTATCTAGGTATATCAATGCCTGATAAAGAAAATCTTTTTGAAATATTCCCAGCCATATCAACTCTTAAAAAATGAAATGGGATTCCTGGAAGTTTTGGATCTTGTAAACATGTAACTCTATGTGCAACTTGCTCAAATGATGTGGCAAATGTATTCTGCAATAACTCTAAATCATATTTAAGTTTCTTGCACTCTGTGTGAAATAATTTATAAGGCATTAATATTGCTGCACCACAATAATTTAACAAAGCTACTTTTGTTAATTTTTTAGATTCTTCTGATGGAAAACTAAACGTTGATAAATATTTATCAATTTCTTTACTTGCTCCTTCTTGGGCAATCTGAGCTGCTGCATGCAATTTTTTTGTCTCTAACGAGCTATAATCACTTAATAAAAGTTCTTTTTTATTTTTATTATAAATTTTTGAAAAAGGTTTATTTTCTTCTGGTATTATATCTACAACTTTAATTGAATATTCAGATTTTAAATATTCGCATAAAGCAATATATCTTGTTCGATTATTTTTTTGAATTTTTTCAAAAACTTTATTTGCAAACTCTTCTAACTTAGGAAAATAATTCCTATTTTGTTGAAGAAAGTCTGAAATAACTTCACCTGGGAATGAATTTTTTCTATTATCAACTATTTTTCCAGATATTTTTTCAATTTTATCAATTAGTTCATGATCTTTTTTTTTTAATATGTCACCTAATCTTACGATTGCTTTACCGATTTTAGGATTAGTGCTAACTAAATCTTTAACTTCTGGTCCTAAAATATCTAAGTCTTCAAATAAACTATCATCTAAAATTTCAGAAATTGTGTTTTGCAAGTTGAGATCTGTCTTTGATGTTAAATCAGATAGCTCAATATTTAATTTTTCACAGACATTTAATAGTAGGTCACCGTCTATTTTTCTTTTTCCACTTTCAATTAAATTTAAATAGCTCGGAGATATGCTTAAATCTTCCGCTAATTTGTTTGCCTGGAGACCTAATTGCCTTCTAAAAGCTTTGATTTTTGGCCCTATTTTTAAATCTATTTGACTCATATTTACTATTTGTAAATTTTGTAAATTTATTTTTACAATTTTTTTCTTTGATTTACAAGCATTTTTACGAATTTAATAGTAATTGTAAATCTTGTAAATTATAAGTTCAGAATGAATAAAAAATTAAATAGTAATGAAAATGAAGCTCAAATCATAAAAAAAGAGGATTTTGATCAACATAACAGTAGAGGTATCTACATGAGAGATGATCATTGTGATTGGGGTTCTAGTGGAATGAATGACCTTATTAAGTCTCTAGACGACAATAACTAATTCTTTTCTACTAATTCAATTTTCTTAAAACTACTAACATCATAGGACTACCATTAATGAGTGCAGAAAATATCTCATACAATCTAAAAAGATTTGCTGGAATAAAACGTGATTACACAGATGATGAAGTTGAGCGTCTTCGAGGTTCAATAAAAATTGAGTATTCTATTTGCAAAAATCAATCACAAAAGTTATGGAATTTATTAAATTCAGAAGCTTATGTTAACACACTTGGATCATTATCTGGTAACCAAGCAGTGCAACATGCAAAGGCAGGATTAAAAGCTATCTATCTTAGTGGATGGCAAGTAGCTGCTGATGCAAACACAGCTGGTGAAATGTATCCAGATCAATCTTTATATCCATATGATAGTGCGCCAAAATTAGTTGAAACTATGAATAATTCTTTAGTAAGAGCTGATCAAATTCAACATATGGAACTTCAAGATGGTGACATGAAAAAAGAAAATGCCGTTGATTACATGTTACCTATTATAGCTGACGGTGAAGCAGGATTTGGTGGACCTTTAAACGTATTTGAATTAACTAAAAAATTTATAAGAGCTGGTGCAGCAGGAGTTCACTTTGAGGATCAACTAGCTAGTGAAAAAAAATGTGGTCATATGGGTGGTAAAGTTTTAGTCCCTACTGGAACAATGGTTAAAAACTTAAAATCAGCAAGGCTTGCTGCAGATATAGCAGAAGTACCTTTGATTATTTTAGCTAGAACTGATGCTAATGCTGCAAAATTAATTACAAATGATTTTGATGAAAATGATAAACCATTTTTAACAGGTGAAAGGTCACCTGAAGGTTTCTTTTATGTAAAAGATGGAATCGATCAAGCTATTTCAAGAGGACTTGCTTATGCACCTTATGCTGATTTAATTTGGTGTGAAACAGCAACACCAAATCTTGCTGAAGCTAAAAAATTTGCAGATGCGATACATGAAAAATTCCCTGGTAAATTGTTAGCATATAATTGTTCACCTTCATTTAATTGGAAAAAACATTTAAGTGATGATGAGATAGCTTCATTCCAACAAGAAATTGCTAAGATGGGTTATAAATTTCAATTCATAACTCTTGCAGGATTTCACACTCAGAACATAGCAATATTTGAACTTGCAGAAAAATATAAGAAAGAAGGAATGGCTGCGTATTCAAGAATTCAACAACAAGAGTTTTCTAGAGAAAAGGATGGCTATACAAGTGTCAAACATCAAAGAGAAGTTGGAACTTCATATTTCGATGCAGTTTCAAACACTATTAGTAGTGGAAAAAGTTCAACAACTGCAATGGCAGGCTCAACAGAATCTGAACAGTTTTAAATAAAAAGAGATTCCCTCTGATTTTTTTTAATAGCCCTTAACTGGGCTATTTTTTAGTTTGATCAATATAAAATGGACTGATAGAGAGCAAATATGAGTTGTAAAAACTTTGGTTTTGGAACGCAAATTAGAAAATCTCCTTATTTTGACTCTACTGTCAAATGGGGTGCGACTGGTTTTTCAGTTTATAATCATATGTATATTCCAAGAGACTTTGGAAGCCCTGAACAAAATTTTTGGAACTTAATTGAAAAATCTATTCTTTGTGATGTGGCCGTTGAAAGACAGGTTGAAATTACTGGACCTGACGCTTATAAATTTACACAGTTATTAACACCAAGAGATTTATCAAAACTTGCTATTGGTCAATGTAAGTATGTTTTAATTACCAATAATGAAGGTGGAATTTTAAATGATCCAGTTTTACTAAGATTAGATGAAAATCATTTTTGGCTATCATTAGCTGACAGTGATGTTTTGTTATGGGCGCAAGGTGTAGCTTTTAACTCAGGTTTAAATGTACAAATTAAAGAACCAGATGTTTCTCCATTACAATTACAAGGTCCTACTTCTGGTGAAATAATGGTTAAACTTTTTGGAGAAGATATTAAAGATTTGAAATATTACTGGTTAAAAGAATACGATTTAGATAGAATTCCTTTAATTGTTTCAAGAACTGGTTGGTCAAGCGAACTTGGTTATGAAATATATTTAAGAGATGGTTCTAGAGGAAATGAACTATATGAAAAAATAATGTTAGCTGGGAAAGAACATGGTTTACAGCCAGGTCACACTTCATCAATTAGAAGAATTGAGGGTGGAATGCTATCATATCATGCTGATGCAGATATCAACACAAACCCCTTTGAGCTAGGATTGGATCGTCTAGTAAGTTTAGATAGTGATATAAACTTTGTAGGTAAAGGTGCATTACAAAAAATTAAACAAAAAGGTATAACAAGAAAACAAGTGGGTATAGAAATCGATTGTGAACCTTTAAAAGGACCAAATACTACCTTCTGGAAACTTTCGAAAGATAATATGGAAGTTGGTAAAATTACATCAGCAGTTTATTCGCCAAGACTAAAAAAAAATATAGCTCTAGCTATGGTTTCAGTTGAGCAATCTGAATTAGGAAATAAATTTAAAGTAACTACAAACGAAGGTACATTTGTCTGCACTGTTGTTGAAAAACCTTTTTACGATCCTAAAAAAAAGATAGCTAATAGTTAAGATTTAATATTATAGCCTTTTTTAAGAATAAACGAAACAGCTGTTATACAAATAATCAAGAATACAATCATTGAACTGATACTTTTCCAAACATTAAAATCAGCTACACCATAAAAAGAAAATCTTAAACTATCAATTAGATAAACTACTGGATTAAAATAAGATATTGTTTGCCAAAAAGGTGGTAGCATATCAAGGGAGTATAAACTTCCCCCTAAAAACACCATTGGTGTGATTACTAATGATGGGATGATAGACATTTGTTCAAAGTTTTTACTAACAACTCCAATTAAAAATCCAAATAATGCAAAAGTAAATGAGACTAAAACTAATAGAAATATCATTAATATTGGATATTTGACAGTTACATCAGCAAAAAATGTTGCTGTAATAAAAATTACCGTTCCAACCATTAATGTTTTGGTAGCTCCTGCTCCAACAAAAGCGAGAACTGTTTCAAGTGTTGAAATAGGTGCTGCTAAAATTTCGTTAATTGTTCCGTTAAATTTTGGAAAAAATATTCCGAATGAAGTATTACTTATTGATTGAGTTAATAGAGTTAACATTAATAGACCTGGAACAATAAACGATCCGTAACTAACACCATCAATTTTTTCAATATACCCTCCAATAACTGAACCAAAAACCACAAAATATAATGATGTAGATATTACTGGTGATAGAATAGATTGACCAATTGTTCTTATAAACCTATTCATCTCATGAACATAAATCGCTTTGAACCCGTAATAATTAAATTTCATTATTTTCCTTTACCAAATTAACAAATATTTTCTCCAGAGTGCTTTGTTCTGTTTTTAAATCTTTTAATTTTAATCCAGTATCTTTCAAATCTTGTAATAAATCAGTAATACCAGTTTTTTTAGCCTGTACATTATAAGTGTAAATTAAAGATATATTCTCTTTACCTATTTCAAGACTGTATTTTAGTAAATTTTCAGGAATTTTTATAATTTTTTCTTGTAATTCTACAGTCAACTTTTTATGGCCCATTTTCTTGATTAATTCTTTTTTATCTTCAACAATAATAATTTCACCTTGATTAATAACAGCTACACGGTCAGCAATAGCTTCAGCTTCTTCAATATAGTGTGTTGTTAAAATAATTGTAACCCCAGTTTTTCTAAGATCATCAACAACCATCCACATGTCTCTTCTAAGTTCTACATCTACTCCAGCTGTAGGCTCATCCAAAAATAGTATTTTTGGTTCGTGAGATAAAGCTTTAGCAATTAAAACTCTTCTCTTCATTCCACCAGATAATTGTCTAAGTCTTTGATCTTTTTTATCCCACAAACTTAAATTTTTTAAAATTTTTTCAATATGTTCTGGCTTAGGTGCTTTTCCATATAACCCTCTAGAGTAAGAGACTGTATCAAAGACTGTTTCGAAAGATTCTAAATTTAGCTCCTGAGGAACAAGTCCTATTATTGATCTTGTCTCTCTATAATCTTTTATAATATCAAAATTACCTATTGTTACACTGCCACCAGAAGGCTTAACAGTTCCACAAATAATACTAATTAAACTTGTTTTACCAGCACCATTAGGTCCAAGCATTGCAAGAATTTCACCTTGTTTTACTTCAAGGTTAACATTACGTAGGGCTTTAAAGCCATTGTCATAAACTTTAGATAGATTGTTAATGGTTATTTGATTATTTGACATGTGATCAACCATATATAGGGACAAATTGTTTGATTACAATAAACTAAAATTTATCCTAAATATACGACTATGAAAAAATTTTTAATACTTGTATTTTTTATATTAGCATTAAACACACAGGTAATAGGAAAAGAAACAACTTTCAAAAAAGAGTTATTTGAAAAAGCTCTATTGGATGGAAAGGTTGTAGTAGTAAGTTCATGGATTAAATATTGCACGTCTTGTGCTAGTCAAATGAAAATATTAAATAAAGCAAAAAACAATTTTGACAATATTGTATATTTTACTTTTGATGTAACAAATAAAGAAATTGCTGAATTATTTAACGTGCAATATCAAACAACGCTCTTAATTTTTAAAGATAATAAAGAAGTTTATAGAAGTATTGGTGAAACAACCAAAGAACTAATTTATGATGCTTTAAAAGCTTCAATATAAATCAATTTTTTTTTAATTTCAAAATCATCGCAGGAAGAAATGTTGCTACAACAAAAGATAGAAATAATAAAGATTGTGAAATAAATGGAGAGAATAATTCTTTAGATATTAATACTCCAACCAATAAACTTTTTGAAAAATCTGGAAATGGAAATAAAAGAAAACCACCAATTAATCCAACAATAATCGCAACATAAGCTGCTCTTTCGTTAACATCTTTATTGTAAAAACTATAAAAAACTGTGTAAACGAAGGCACAACAAAATAAATCAGCCAACAAAAATAAATATAAAATATCAAAACCTTTTGATGCAATAAAGAATGAAACTAAAGATATTATAATAATAAAATATTTTGAAAGTTTTAAATAATCAGTTTTTTTATTTAAATTAAATGTAGCTTTTCCATCGACAACGAAAAGACTTGAAATTGCATTAACCAAAGTATCTACTGTTGAAATTGTTAGTGCCAATCCAAGTGTAATTATTAGTAGTGATAAAGTTTCTGTTTGTTCTTTTAATAATAAAGTAAAAAAACCTAAGTCAGGTCTTTGACTAGGATCCATAGAAAAAGATACCATTCCAGTAAATCCCATAAAAAAGACTATTGGAATAATTATAAAAAAAGAAATTAATAAACTTTGTTTAAGAATTTTATAATTTTTCGCAGCATAAACTCTTTGCCAATTTCCCTGATGAAATAAATTAGTTGCTGCTACTGCAATAAAAAAAGTTAGTCCAGCTGTATAACTCGGAATATAAGAGCTACTTAGTAATTGTGGATTTTTCTGCTTAATATATTCAAATGAAAAAGTATTTCCTGTGTAAGATAAAATATAAAAGATTGAAATTAGTAAAAGAATACCAATGACAATCATTTGAATATTATCTGTAAATATAGATGCTCTTAGTCCTCCATATAACGTATAAGTGAGTGTTGCTAACAAAACTATTAATGCCGTTACCCATAATTCTGTACCTGAAATATAATTTATTAATACTGCAACTGCAGTAACTTCAGCACATAAAAATATGAACATATAAAATATGGTCATTAATAAGATTAGTTTAAATAAACTCTTTCCAAATTTTTTTCTCATAAATTCGATCAACGATGATCCTTTTGGAAATTCAGTTCTAATTTTTTTTCCTAAATAGATTAAAAAAATCATTGGAAAAGCTGTACCTATTGCATAGCCTATTACGGCACCCATTCCACCCCATGTAGCTGCTGCAGCTGGACCAAATAAAATCCACGCTCCCAATGCGGAGGCAACTAAACTTGTTGTTAATGAAAACAATCCTATGTTTCTATTAGCTGTAAGATAATTGTTTATACCTTTGAATTTTTTTGAATGATAAAGGCCTAAAACTGTAAATATTAAGCTTATAACTATAACTAGTGATAAAGATGTTGATTGACTTATAAAGTATGTTTTATCCATTTTTCTCCCTTTCTGAATTACCGGACAGGTTCTTAGGGTTTAATCTCAGTCTGTTAAGACACCCCTTTGTTAATTTAATATTATAAATTTGTGTACATTGAAAGCTTTATTTACAACAAATGTTTTTCAATTAAATAGTATAGCGTAAAGATTATTAATGATGCACAAATAATTATAAAAACTTTTTCTTGATTGCTCATGATTGTTGGCCTTTATGATTCATTATTTCAATCATGCATTGAGTTGCATATTCTCGCCATTCTGCAGAACTTTTACTTTTTAAACCATCTAAGTGAACTCGATTACTTTGAATATCATCTTTATGTTTAAGCTTATCAGCACCATTAAGATTAGCTTCCATACTTTTTAAATTTGTCTCCATTGCATGTATCCAGTTTTTTCCTAATTCTAAACATTTAGCATCATCTTTTTCATCACAAATTTGTTTAAAAAAATTAAAAATAACATCATCAGTTTTAATTGAGGTATTCATTATTTATTACAAACACCGATTGAACCAGGACCGCATATTTCGCCACTTGTCCAAGTTGCTCCAATTAAATTAGCACCCTCAAAGTTTGCATTTGTTATATTTGAGGATGTAAAATTAGCCTCCATAAGATTTGAATTTTGAAAATTAGCCTCGATTAAGGTGGCTCCCATGAAATCAACTCTTGTTAAGTTTGAGCTTGTAAAATTTGTTTTTTCAAAATTAGCTCCGATTGAAATTGTTTCATATAGGTTGGCTCTTACAAATGTTGACTCGGGAAAAGTTCCAAATGAAAGATTTGAATTCATCATAATACTCTTATCAAAATTTACTTGGATAAAGCTAGCAAATGAAAGATTGGAATTTGGAAGATAACTTCCTTGTAAATCTTGAGCGTCAGAAAATCTACAATTTGAATAATCTACTCCATCAGTTAAAGGGTCGTCACAAGCTGCATTAGAATTGGTTAAAAAAAATATACTAAATAACACTATTAGAATTATTTTTTTCATTAATAAAGCTAACAAAAAAATTGCGTCAAAACAATGGATCTTTATTGGGTAATCTTTAAATTTTAACTTTTTTTCCATTTTTTGCACTTTTGGTTATTGCTGCAAAAATTTTGAGAGAGATTAAACCATCATTTCCACTCACTTTTGGTTTAACTTTTTTTGTAACTACATCAGAAAAATGGTCAATTTGATTTACCAAAGTATGGTCATCTTTTTTATTTTTATCTTTATTAACAAATATCTTATTCCACCAGCTTCTTTCTTTTTTATAAAACCAATATTTAAGATTAGGAAACTGTAATGATCCTTTGGTTCCCCCAATCATATAAGCAGATTGACTAGTAATTGGGTAAGCAGGATTTTCTCCCGCTGTTAATTCGTAACTCCACGGTGACACTATGGTATCTGATAAATTTAAGGTACAAAGTGCCCCTGAATTAAAAATTAAACTTATTGTAGCTGTATCCTCTACTTGAAATTTTCTAGTTTTATTTGTTGTAAATGCTTGAACATATTTTATTGATCCTAATAAATAACAAATCATATCAATATCATGAACCAAATTGATTCCTAAAGGACCTCCACCTTTACTAACTCTCCATTTTTCTTTGTAGTATGCTTTATGCTTATATAACCAACATAAAACATTCGCTGAAACAATATTGCCTAATTTACCTTTACTAATAATGTCTTTTACTTTTGATACTATTGTATTGTGTCTTCGGTGATATCCAATCAATAGTGGTGTTTTGTTTCTATTGGCACTAGATATAATTTTTTTTGCCGATTTAATATTATCTGAAATCGGTTTTTCTAATAAGACAGGAATTTTATTTTTCAAAAAACTTACAGTGTGTTTTTCGTGTAATTGATTAGGTGTAGCAACTATAACAGCATCTAGCTTTTTTGAATTTAAAAGCTCTGATACATTTGAATACAAAGGAATTTTATATTTTTTTGATAAATTTTTAGCATTATTACTAATATCTACTATTGAATGAAGATTTGCTTTTTTTGATTTTGATATAGCTTTTATGTGCTGAAGACCCATTAAACCAGTTCCAACGATTGAAATATTTATTTTTCTCATCCTTTTTGTTTTTATAAACTCTAGTATGATTAAGCTATTCCAGCATCTACTACAAAACTTTGTTTTGTGCAGCCTGAAGATTGGTCAGATGATAAAAATAAAACCAATTTAGAGACATCTTCTGGCTTTAATTGACGTTTTAACGCTTGGCTATCTAAGATAAGTTTTTTATATTTTGGTGTTAACCAGTGTTTAATTTGTCTTTCAGTGGCAATTGAACCAGGAATTACTGAATTAGTTCTTATGTTGTATTTTCCAAATTCTTGAGCGAAGGACCTTGTTAAACCAACTACTGCTGATTTAGCAGTTTCATAAACCACTTTATCTCCCTCTCCTAACATCCATGAAACAGAACTTAAATTTACGATTGAGCCTGATTTAATTTTTTTCATTCCTTTTACAACTGATTGCGCAGCAAAAAAATAATGTTTTAAATTAATATTCATTCTATTATCCCAATATTTTTCATCTACTTGATCAGTACTGTGTCTATCGTCATTCGCAGCACTATTTACTAAACAATGAATTGGTCCTTTTTTAGTTATTATGTTTTTAATTATCTTTTGTAATTTTTTTACATCTAAAATATTACATTCAATAAAGTTGGGAGCTTTTAATTTTTTTTTTTTAATACTTTTAATTAATTTATTTGAAGCTTTAACATCTATATCAATAAAATAAACTTTGCTATTTTGTTCACAAAAATGTTCAACAATCGATGCACCAATTCCTGAACCACCACCTGATATAAATACTCTTTTATTTTCTAGATCTAAATATTTAACTTTCATTTTTTTATAACCTTTCTTCAGTTGAAGCATCAAATAAAGATATTTGATTAATATCTAAGTATAATTTAAATTCTTTATCAATATTGATATCTATTGTAGATGAAAATTTTCCAAGCAATTGTTGTCCTGAAAAATCAAATGTTATTATTTGTTCGTGGCCAATATATTCAGAAAGCTCAGATTTAACATTAATTTCATAATTATCAGAAGCATTTTTTTCAAAATAAATGTGCTCAGGTCTAATACCTAGTATAATTTCTTTATCACTTTCATTGGTTTTATTTTTAAATTTATAATTGTTCAGTGGAATTTTGACATTACTGTTATTTTCAAAAAAAATTTCACTATTTTGATTATTTAACTTTCCTTTAATTAAATTCATTGAAGGAGAGCCAATAAAATCAGCAACAAAAATATTGCTTGGAGTATTATAGATAATTTTTGGAGTATCACATTGTTGGATTACTCCATGGTTCATAATTGCTATGTTTGTTCCAAGGCTCATTGCTTCTGTTTGATCATGAGTTACATAAACAACTGTTGTTTTTAAATTTTGATGAAGTTTTTTAATCTCTCTTCTCATTTCAACTCTTAATTTTGCATCTAAATTTGATAAAGGTTCATCAAATAAAAATACTTTGGGATCTCTTACTAAAGCTCTGCCCATAGCAACTCTTTGTCTTTGACCTCCTGATAATTGTGATGGTTTTCGTGCTAATAATTCATTAATCTTTAATAAGCTTGATACTCTATTTAATGCTTCTTCTATTTTATCTTTGGGTGTTTTTCTTTGCTCTAATCCAAATGTTACGTTGCCCTTAACAGTCATTGCTGGATAAAGTGCATAAGATTGGAATACTAAAGCTATATCTCTGTCACTAGGCTCCATGTCATTAACTCGGTAATCATCTATTAAAATATCTCCACTATTAGAGGTTTCTAGTCCAGCAATAGTATTTAACAAAGTCGATTTTCCACATCCAGAAGGTCCTAACAAAACTAAAAAATCACCATCACTAATATCTAGATTTATTCCTTTTAAAACTTCAGTTGATCCAAAATTTTTATTAATGTCATTTATTTTTAAATTAGCCATGTTATCCTTTCACTGATCCTGCTGTTAATCCTCTAATAAAATATTTTCCCGCCAAAACATAAACAATGAGTGTTGGAAATCCTGCAATAATTGCAGCTGCCATATCAACATTATATCTTTTAACACTAGAGCTAGTTAAAACCATATTATTTAATGCAACTTGAATAGGCGCTTCTGCACCAAAAGTAAATGTTGCACCAAATAAAAAATCATTCCAAATCATAGTAAATTGCCAAATGATTGTAACAACTAGAATTGGAGCAGAAATTGGCAACATAATTTTAAAAAATATTTTAAAAAAACCTGCACCATCAATTCTTGCAGCTTTTACAATTTCATCAGAAATTGAAATATAATAATTTCTGCAAAAAAGAGTTGTAAAGCACAAGCCATAAACTACATGAACTAAAATTAATCCATAAATTGAATTTGATATTCCCATGAAACCTAAAGTTCTAGACATTGGAAGTAGTATTGCTTGATATGGAATAAATGTTCCAAATAAAAATAATAAAAATATATAACTATCTCCCTTAAATCTCCATTTAGTTAAAGCATATCCATTAATAGCTCCTAGAATTGTTGAGATGATTACAGCTGGGACCACTAATTTAACTGAATTCCAAAAATAAGTTTTTAAATAAACATCACCAGCTGAAAAACCCTGGCCATTCCAAGCTACATCCCAAGATTTTAAATTTAAAGATCCTGGTAAAGAAAATAAATTTCCTTGTCTGATTTCTTCCATAGTTTTAAACGAAGTAACAATCATTACGTAAAGTGGTGTAATATAATATAAAGCAAATATTCCTAAAATTATGAATAACACCCATCTATAGATTAATTTTTTTGTATTAGATGATTTTTCTAATTCTTTATAAGTTTGAATATTATTTTCTGTCATCTTCTCTCTTTAATTCAGAATATAAGTATGGGACTACAATTGCTGAAACTGTTAAAAACATCATGATTGCACTGGCAGACGCTAAACCAATTTCACTTCTATGAAATGCCATTTGAGTCATAAATACAGCAGGCATATCTGATGAAATTCCAGGACCACCTGCTGTTAGTGCAATTACAAGGTCGTAACTTTTAATCGCTAAGTGAACTAAAATTACAATTGCACTCATAAATACTGGTCTCATCATTGGTAAAATAATCTTTGTGTACACAGAAACTATTCCTGCTCCATCAATTTTAGCGGCTTTAATTATTTCATCGTCAACTGACCTTAAGCCTGCAAGAAAGATGGCCATAATGAACCCTGAAGATTGCCAAACACCAGCAATAACTATGGTGTATATTGACATTCCCGGTGTGACCAACCAATCAAATGTGAATGTTTCAAATCCAATATCTTGTGCAAATTTTTCTATACCTAAAGAAGGATTTAAAATCCATCTCCATGCTGTTCCTGTTACAATAAATGATAGAGCCATTGGATAAAGATAAATTGTTCTAAGAAAACCTTCTGCTCTAATTTTCTGATCTAGCAATATTGCGAGTACAATTCCTATAAAAACACATAAAATTATAAATAGAATTGTGAAAATAAATAAATTTTCAACTGCTACATGCCATCTTGGCATCGACCAAAGTCTAAAGTACTGATCGATACCCCAAAGTTCATATTTAGGTAATAATTTTGATTTAGTAAAAGAAATATAGATTGTCCAAAAAATAAACCCATAAACAAACCAAGCAATTACACCAAATGATGGGGCTATTACTAACCTAGGTAAATTTCTTTTTAACCAATACATAAAATTTAAATTTTGAACATTTCATGCGCTATATAAATAGCGCATGAAATTTTAATGTTAATTTGAGATTAACTTGCGGCCTTAACAGCTGCTGATAATTTCTTAACAGCATCTTGAGAAGACATGTTAGAGTTAAAGTGCTCAGTTACAACATCTTGAATTGCACCTTTAACACCAAGCTCCAAAGTCATACCGTGAGCAAAACTAGGAAGTAATCCACCTTTTTTAGCTGCAGTATTTAAATCAGCATTTGATTTTTTCGCACATTTATCAAAATCATCCATAGGAACATCAAGTCTTGCTGGAATTGATCCTTTGTAAATGTTGAAAACTTTTTGGAACTCTTTACCCATAATTAAACTTGCAAGAAGTTTCTGACCTTCAACTTTTTCTTTTCCTTTAATTTTAAAGAAAATGAATGAGTCTACGTTATACAGGTATCCGTTATTAGATGGTGTGGATGCGCAGTAGTAATCTACATCTGGTTTTAAACCAGCTGCAGCAAATTCACCTTTTGCCCAGTCACCCATAAGTTGGAATGCAGCTTTGCCTTCCATAACCATTCCAGTTGCAACGTTCCAGTCTCTTCCTGGAGAACCTGGATCTGTGTAACCTTTAAGTTTTCTCATTTGGTCAAAAATTTTAACCATTGTTGAGCTTCCTAAAGTTTTTACGTCAGCATCAACAAAAGCTTTTTTGTAGAATTTATTTCCACCAATTCCAAGAGCTACAGCTTCAAATACTGTTGCATCTTGCCAAGGCTGAGATCCATGTGCTAAAGGAATAATACCTTTTGCTTGTAACTTATCAGCAGCTGTGTTGAACTCATCCCAAGAAGTTGGCATTTTAATTCCATTTGAGTCTAAAACTTTTTTATTAGCCCAGAACCAATCAATTCTGTGAATATTAACAGGTGCAGCACAATAAGCTTTACCATTGTCACATTTCATGTGACCAGCAACTTGTTTACTTAAAAGTTTATCCCAACCTTCAGCTTTGGCTACAGCATCAATATTATATGGTGCTACAACGCCTTCTCTATCATAAGCTTGAATTGTTGGTCCTTTAATTTGAGCGGCAGCAGGTGCATCATTAGCTACAATTCTAGCTTTTAATGTTTGCATAGCAGCATCACCACCACCACCAGCAACTGGCATATCTTTCCACTCACCACCTTGTGCAGCAAAATTATCTTTTAAAACTTGCAAAGCTTTTGCTTCTCCACCTGATGTCCACCAGTGAAGTACTTCAGCTTTAGATCCAGCATAAGAAAGTGTTGGAGCTAAAACTATTGCTAAAATAGCAATGATTATTTTTTTCATTTATCTTCTCCTCATTATTTTTAATTAAAAAAATATGGTATATTCTAAAAAAAATAATTGATATTGAATAATTTGTCTACAACCTGAAGTTTATTTTTTTTTACTTAAAATATTTTTGAAATAATTAAATTTATGAAAAAAAACAGAATTTTAATTTCAACTATAAATTGAATCTTTAATAAGTAGTTCTTCTACCTAGTCTTGCAGCGCCTCTTACACCACTAGCATCACCATATTTTGGTTTTAAAAAAACACCATCATATTCTTTTCCAATAACAAATTTTTTAACCATAGATTCAATTTCACTTAAAAAATCTATTTCATTTGAAACACCTCCGCCAAAGATAAAAGCATCAGGATCTAAAATATTAATTATTTGTGATAAGGACATAGCTAAATTTAATTTAAATTCATCTATAAATCTCTCAGCATCCAAATCATGCTTTCTATTAAGCTCAAAAATTTCATTAGTTTTTAAATTTTTACTATAAATTTTATTAAATCTTTTTGCCATACCTAGACCAGATACAAAACTTTCAACTTCTGCTTCTCGTGCATTGCTAGAGCTAAAATTTTCTTTTTTAGCTGCAAAATATGGGATTTGATTATGACCCCATTCACCTGCAACACCATTAGGTCCACTTACAATTTGTTTGTCTATTACAAGCCCCCCTCCAGCTCCTGAGCCTAAAATTATTCCATAAACAATTTTATAATGTTTTCCCGATCCATCTATTGCTTCAGATAATGCAAAACAATTTCCGTCATTTTCACAAAAAACTTCTTTACCTAAAGCTTTTCTTAAATCACTTTGAAAAGGTTTTTTTTCCAACCAGTAACAATTAGGTGCATTTTTAACTAAACCTGTTTGTGGCGAATGTATTCCAGGATGACAGACACCAATAGGTAATTCAACTTTGAATTCTTTTTCTAATTTTTGATGAATATCCCTAATAGTATTAATAATTGATAAATAATCTTTTGGACAATTTGTTCTTGATCTATGTTTTTCATTACCATCTTCTTCTAGTAGAACAGTTTCAATTTTAGTTGCACCTACATCAATTCCTATTTGCATAACTAATAAGTAGCTCTACCGCCGCTTAAATCAAAAACAGCTCCTGTTGAAAATGAATTTTCCTCACTAGCTAACCACGTGACTAACGATGCTAATTCCTCCACTTTTGCAAATTTGTTTCTCGGTATTTTAGATAACATATAGTTTATATGTTCTTCTGTCATTTGATCAAAAATTCTTGTTTTCGCTGCAGCTGGTGTTACGCAATTAACTGCTATATTTTTTTGAGCTAATTCTTTACCTAAAGACTTAGTTAAAGCAATAACTCCAGCTTTAGAGCTGCTATAAGCACTTGCGTTTGGATTTCCCTCTTTTCCAGCAATTGATGCAATGTTTACTATTCTTCCATAATTATTTTTTTCCATAAATGGAACAACTGCCTTACAGCAATAGAAGACTGAATTTAAATTTAAATTAATAACTTTATTCCATTCATCTAAAGGATAATTGGCTACTGTAGTATTCACTCCTGCAATACCAGCGTTATTAATAAAAATATCTATCTTATTAAACTGATTTTCAATTTCTTTTAAATTCTTATTAATATTTTCTGAATTTAAAACGTCTAAAATCTTATAACTTAAATTTTCAGAGTTAATTTTTTTTTTTGCTTTTTTTGCGGCACCCTCATCTATATCCCACATAATTACTTTTGCACCAGATTGTATAAATCTCTCTGACATAGCAAAACCAAAACCTTGTGCTCCACCTGTAATAATTGCAACTTTATTAGCTAAATCAAATTTTATCATATCTTTATTATTATCTAATAATTAATTAATAATCATCAACTTCTTTTAAAGTTGGCATAGAATTTGCAGCTCCTAATTTAGTTGTTGATATACCTCCAACTTTATTAGCAAAAATAATTGCACTTTTATATGAGCTTCCTTTTGCTAGAGCGACAGCCAAAGCTCCGTTAAAAGCATCTCCTGCACCAGTAGTATCAATAACATCATCTTTTAATTTTAAAGCTTCAATAAAATAACTTTCATCTTTATTTTCAAAATAAATACCTTTTGCACCCAGAGTTATAATAATATTTTTAACACCCATATTTAAAAATTCTTTTGCAGCATCTTTGATATCCTTATCAGTCTCAATTTTTTTATTAAGATAAAATTCTGCTTCAGTTTCATTTGGTGTAAAAAAATCTAGTAATACAAAATCTTCCTTTTGTATTTTTCTAGCTGGTGCAGGGTTTAAAATTGTAAGACAATTATTTTCTTTAGCTTTTTTTAAAGCATACATAGTTGTTAAATCTGGAGTTTCCATTTGTGTTAAAAATATTTTTGAATCTTTTATTGTATCTAAACTTTTATCAATATCTTCATTTTTTAGATGAGCAGCAGCACCCGCAACAATATTAATTGCATTGTGCCCATTTTCATCAATCATTATTCCTGCAACACCTGTTGAAATACTTGGGTCTTGAATTACATTTCTCGTATTAACACCTGCTTCTTTGTATAAAGAAAATGCCATATCTGCATGAGTATCTTTACCGACTTTAGTTATAAAATAAACTTCTCCATTTAGTCTTGCTGCAGCAATTGCTTGATTTGAACCTTTTCCACCTGGTCCAACTAAATGATTATTTCCTAAAACTGTTTCACCTCGTTCAGGTATTTTGTTTCCAAAAAAACAAAGATCAGCAACAAATACTCCAAAGATACAAATTGAGCTCATTATTTATCAAGAACCCAAACACTACCGTCTGGTTTAATTACACCTTTGGTTATTATAAAACATCCAAATGGTCTAGCATCTGTTGTAGTGACAATTGCGTAGGATTTTTTTGCTTCTTCATAAAAAGATTGCCTTTCAATAGATCCAACTTCCCAGTTATTGCCTGATACATCTTTAACTGCTTTAATAAATTCTTTATGTGTGTCAGTTAATTCATTTGGTTTGTCATCAACTTGCATTCTATTTGCTGCTGTTCCACCTTTTGATACAATAAAACTATCCAAAGGAAATACTGATAGAATTGCTCTTGCAGCGTTGTCTATATTTACACCATCTAACCTAATTACGTTTTTATTCATTGAATTTGCAGGAAAATTTGCATCTGCTAAAACAAGTTTATCTCCATGTCCCATGGTTCGAAGAGTAAATAAAAGCTCAGGGCTTAAAATAGGATCAATTTTAATTAACATAAGAATATTATATTACATAAAAAAAAAGGGTGGAATAAAAATTCCACCCTTTTATTTAAAATTTAATCTAAAGATTATTTAAAGTCGTTAGCGTTTTTTGTAGTAACTAACTGAGTTCCAGTATCAATATTAGCATCGATTTTTTCACCTTTAGCCAAAGCAAGTGCATATTTAACTCCATAAGCACCCATGTTGTATGAAAACTGAGCTATTGTTGCAGTCATGTCACCTGCTAAAATACTTTTAGCAGCATCAGGAGTTGCATCAAAACCAACTACAGTAACATCTTTCATGCCAGCATCTTTAAGAGCTTGGATTGCACCTAACGCCATATTATCGTTAGATCCAAAGATTGCTTTAATGTTAGGGTTTTTTACAAGAATAGATTCTGTAACTGATCTTGCTTTTGCAGTATCCCATTCAGCTGTTTGAGTAGCTACTATGTTTAAACCACAATCTTTAAAACCTTTAATAGCACCATCTCTTCTTAATAATGCTGTTGATTGAGATTCAATACCAGTCAAGATAGCAACATCAGAACCTTTTGCAGTTTTATCACAAATAAATTTTGCAGCTAACTCAGCTCCATTTTTATTATTTGTTCCAATGAATGTAACGCCATCGTTAATTCCGTTTGTATCAACAAATACAACTGGAACTCCACTTTTAATAGCATCATCAACGATTGGTCCAAATGCATTTGGATCCCCTGGTGCTAGTGCCATTGCATCAACACCTTTTGCTAGTTGATCTTCTACTTGGTTAATCTGAGCTTGAACATCACCTTCTTGAGGTGGTGCAATAAGAACTAGTTTAACACCTAATTTTTTTGCTTCTTCTTTAGCTCCTTTTTCAACTGAAGCCCAAAAAGGGTTTCCTGATCCAGGTCCTTTAATACTAAATAAAATAGTTTTTGCATGACCATCAGCAAACGAACTTGTTGCTGAAATACTTAGCACTAAAAATAATGATGTAATAAATACACCAATTTTTTTCATTATATTCATAAGTCTCTTCCTCTTTAATTTATAAAAAATAAATTGAATATTATTTGATAAAAAAACACAACTGTTAAATGAATCGCACGCAAGACTTTGAAGGTTTATTTAATTATTTTTTTTAGAAAATTATAAATAAAAAAAACAACCACAAGGAGAATATATTATTAAACTATTTTCTTGTTCCAAGATCTTTTCTCAAAACATCAACGTAAACAGCTACTACTATAATGCTTCCGATTAACACTTGTTGCCAAAATGCACTTACGTCATTCAAGTTTAATCCATTCCTTAAAATTCCCATAATCATGACTCCTGCAAAAACCCCTAAAACAGTTCCTCTTCCTCCAAAAAAACTGGCTCCACCTATAATACAGGCAGCGATAGCATCCAATTCAGCATTTAATCCTGCATTAGGATATCCTGAATCAGCTCTACCAGCTAAAATAAGAGCACCAAAACCAGCCAATAGTCCGCAAAGTGAATAAACAATTACTAAAATTTTATTTACATTTATTCCTGCTGCTCTTGCTGCATTTGGATTTCCACCAATTGCATAAATCCACTTTCCTGTTCTTGTGTGATTTAAAAATGCCCACATTAAAAAGAAAACTACTGCAATTAAAACAACACTAACTGGGAGATACTGGGACTCTTTTAAGCCAAGCCAAGTTAGATCAATTCTTCCATTACCTAGTAACCTCACTTCTTCGGTAAATCCACTTATTGGAACACCTCCTGATATAAGGTTTCCTGTTCCTCTGAATATATAAAGAGTACCCAAAGTCATTATAAAAGGATGAGGCATGCGGAGAATTGTTATTCCCAACCCATTAAACATTCCACAAAACATCCCGATTACTAGTGGTATCAAAACTACAACATACCATGGCGCACCTGCTTTTGAAGTAATGGCTAATACCATAAGAGATAACATCATTATTGAACCAACCGAAAGGTCTATTCCAGCCGTTACAATTACAATAAAGACACCCAAAGCAAGCATTGATTGCCATGAAATTTGTTTAAATACGTTTGTTACATTTCTCCAAGAAAGAAAAACTTCAGGCTGCAATAAATGAAGTCCAATTATCATTAACAATAATAGTAATAAAATCCCATATTTATCAAAATAAGGAATAGCTTTTAAAAATAAACTTTCTTTTTTTTCTTTTTTATTTTCTACCATTATTTTTTTCCCATTATCCAACCAATAACTTCATCTCTTGATGTTTTTGATAATTCAGCCTCAGCAAAATTTGTTCCTTGAAATAAAGCTGTAACTCGATCACAAACTGCAAAAATATCATCCATTCTATGGCTTATAATTATTACACTAACTCCAATTTTTTTTAATCCATTAATAAGATCTAAAACTTTTCCTACTTCTTTAATAGCCAAAGCAGCAGTAGGCTCATCCATAATAACTAGTTTAGAATTAAATGCAGTAGCTCTTGCAATTGCAATGGCTTGTCTTTGACCTCCCGATAATTCCTCAACTTTTTGATCTGCACTTTTTACATGAATTTTTAATTTATCTAAATGTGCCTCTGACATTTCTTTAATCTTTTTATAATCAAGAATTTTAAGAAAACCTAAATTTTTAGTTGGTTCACGACCAAGAAAAATATTTTCTCCAATTGGTAAATTTCCAGCTAATGCTAAATCTTGATAAACCATTTCTAAGCCTAAATTCTGTGAGTCCCTTGGGCTGTCTAAAACTTCTTTATTACCATTAAAAAAAAGTTCACCTCTACTTGGCTTGTAAAGACCAGAAAGTACTTTCATTAATGTTGATTTTCCAGCACCGTTATCACCTACCACACCTAAGCACTCACCTTCTCTAACGCTTAAGTTAACATTTTCTAATGCTGTGATAGTTCCAAAGTATTTACTTATATTTTTTGCTTCTAAAATAATTTTGTTTGATGAAAACATTTTTGCAACTTAAAAAGAAAATTAATTAATTGCAACAGGTTTTGATGCTAATAAACCTACAGTTTTAGGTTGAGCAATTTTACAAAATTTTGGTTTTAATCTTTTAGAAATTAAATCCATATCCTTTAAAACGATATTTCCCATATTAAAAAAGGCTGATTCTAAAGCTCCTGCCCTGTGTGCTGAAAATAAAATATTTTTTACTTTTCTTATTGGGTCATTTTTTGCCACAGGTTCCTCAGGAAATACATCTGTAGCTACAAATATATCTCCTTTTTTAACCCGTTTAATCAAATCCTTAAAATTAACAACTGCTGCTCTACTCATTAGGATAAATAATGAATTAGATTTCATTTTATTTAATAATTTTTTATCTATCAGATTTTTATTTTTTGTAGTTACAGCAGCTAGAACATAGATAATTTCACATTTTTTAAACATCTCGTTTAAATTAATTGGATTAAATCCTAACTTTTTAATATTTTTTTTTGGTATCCACGGGTCATATATGTTTATGTCTTTAGTAAATGGTAACAACATTGGGTATAAAGATTTAGCTAAATCTCCAAATCCTAGTAAACCTATTGTCTTTTCTGATAACAATGAGGCTTTAAGATTGCTATCAAAACCATATTTTTCTTTTCCTTTAACAAAATCTGAATGAGCATCATGGATATTTCGCAATAGAGATAAGGTCATACCTAAAGCAATTTCAGCAACTGGTTTTGAAAATACTGGTGATGTTGCTATTACATGAATACCTTTTTTAAAACAGTAATCATAATCCAGATTATCCATGAAATTACTTTCAACATTAATAATAGCTTTTAATTTCTTTGCTTTAGATAAGATTTTTTTATCCAAATTTGGCTGACCCATTACGAATGTGGCTTTATGAATATTATTTTCATAAAATTTTTTTTTATTAATTTTTGGAGCAGTTATCGTTTTATATTTAGATTTTAATTCTTTAAGTTTTTTTTTTGTAAAAATAAGCTCAAGTGTTCTTGGGTAAGGGTCAGTTATAACAATTGGTTTTGACATAAATTATTATTTATAAAAAATTACTTTATTATTTTTCTTATTTTTTTCAAAGAAAAAGGTTGTGGTTTTTTACAGGTAGTTTTAATTGATTGTGGTATTCCTGTTTTGCAAGCTTTCATAGTAGATTGAATAATATCTAAAACATGTAAAGAAAGTTCACCATTACATTTATTTACTTTTTTATTTTCAATTGAATAAGCCATTTCAGCTAAGCCTACACCACGATAATTTGCATTTGTTGAAGACTCGTTTGCTCTTGAACTTTGTGATCTAATATTAATTTTTCCTAATAACATTTTGTTAGTTTTATACTCTTTCCATATATCTCCTGATTTTTTACACACATAAACTGAGCCACCAAACATATTAGGATCTGGTACAATCATTGAACCTTTTTTTCCATATAGCTCTATATGATTTTTTTGATGGGCTATAACATCAAAAGATAGTGTTAATCTGACAACTGTTCCATTTTGAAATGTAATTGTAGACAAATAAGTTGTTGGGCACTGAACTTTAAATGTTTTATTTTTTCTTGGTCCTATGCCAATGGTTCTTTTTTTAACTCCTTTAACAATACTACCTAATACTTTTTTGGCTGGTCCTAACAGGTTTACCAATGCTGTTAAATAGTATGGACCCATATCAATTACTGGCCCACCTTCTTTTTTTGCAAACCATGGTTCGGGATTTGGGTGATAAGATTGTACACCTGGAAAAGCAAAAAATGCATTACCTAAATGAACTTTACCAATAACTTTTTTTTCAACTAATTCTTTTGATTTTTGAATACCACCTCCTAAAAATGTATCAGGAGCATTACCTATATATAGCTTTTTCTTCTTTGATAATTTAAGAAGATCTTTTCCGTCTTTAAAGTTAATTGCTAGTGGTTTTTCTGAATAAATATGTTTGCCATTAGTTAACGCTAGTTTAGTAACTTGATAATGAGCCTTTGGAATAGTTAAATTAAGAATAATTTCTATTTCTTTATCTTTTAGAAGTTCTTTTACACTTAGAGCTTTTATCTTGTAAGTTTTTGCACACTTAATTGCACTAATATGATTAATATCGGCACATTTAATGATTTTTATATTATTAAAGTATTTTTCAGCTCTAAAATAAGTTTCAGAAATATGTCCGCACCCTATTAGACCTACTTTAAATACTTTGTTCATAAGAAAAATTATACGCCTTGTCTTTGCTTATTTTTTCCTTCTTTATAAAGTTTTATAGCTTCTTTGTTTTCTTCTGTTGTGGGTATTTCTAATGTTGGGCTATCCCAAAAAGCTGAACCCTCAAGCCACTTGTAAGCATGAGTTTTAATAGAAATGACATAAGTTACATCTGATTTTTTTGCTCTTTTAAAAGCTTCTTCAAGCTCAGTTATAGAGTTTACATATTCCGATTTGGCACCCATACTTGCTGCATGTTTTGCAAAATCAACAGTAACTAACCCTGGTGTTTTTGAGCTTTTAAGTAAATTATTGAATTCTTTTCCACCTTTAAACAACTGAAGTCTATTGATAACTGCAAAACCACCATTATCACAGACAATAATAATAAGTTTATTTTTAGTAATTACTGACGAATAAATATCTGTGTTATTTAATAAGTATGAACCATCTCCAACAAAGGAGATAACTTCCTTGTCTGGATTTGCCATTTTAATTCCAAGTGCACCTGAAATTTCATAGCTCATACAACTAAAGCCCCATTCTGTTTCATGAGTATTTAATTCTCTAGGCCTCCAAACTTGAACAACCTCTCCAACTAAACCACCTGCTGCGGTAACAGCAATATCTGTTGGATCAGAATTTCTATAAACAGCACCAATTACTTGGACGTAGCTTGGTATTTTTTGATTTGTATGTGCGCTTTCTTTATCTACCTCTTCATTCCAAGCTATAAGTTCAGTTTGAGATTTTTTGTTCCACTCTTCTGCAGCTTTCCAATCCCCTAAAGCTAAAGATAATTCATCTAATGAAACTTTTGCATCCCCTATAACAGCTTGTGCTAAATGTTTGTTTGCGTCAAATCTTGATACATTTATTGTAACAAGTTTAAAATTTTCATTTTCAAAATTTGCCCAAGAACCTGTTGTAAAATCCGCAAGTTTAGTTCCAACTGCAATTGCAAGATCTGTTTGTTTGGCTAAAAAGTTTGTGTTTTTTCCACCCAAACCTCCTATTTGACCTGCATAATGCGAATGATCTCTTTTCATAGTAGAGTAACCCATAACAGTTTGAGTTACTGGAATATTATGCTTAATTGCAAATTTACTTAGCTCATTCATTGCATTAGAATAAAAAACTCCTCCACCAGAAATAATTATTGGATTTTTTGATGATTTAATTTTTTCTGCTGCTTCTTTAATTTGGAATTTATCAGGTCCAGGTCTTCTAATAGTGTGAACCTTCTCTTTAAAAAATTCCTCTGGATAATCAAAAGATAATCCCTGAATATCTTGACTTAAAGATATGCATGCAGGTCCACAATCTGCTGGATCCAACATAGTTTGAACTGCTGCTGGGAAAGACTGAATTATTTGTTCTGGTCTAGTAATCCTGTCGAAATATCTAGTTACAGGTTTAAACGCATCGTTTGCAGTAATACCTGGGTTATTAAAATGTTCTACTTGTTGTAAAACTGGATCAGGAATTCTATTCGCATATGTATCACCCGGTAAAAACAATATTGGTAACCTATTACTCATTGCAACAGCAGCAGCTGTAACCATATTTGTTGCTCCTGGTCCTACCGATGATGTTGCTACAAAAATCTGCTGTCTTCTTTTAGCTCTAGCATATCCAATTCCTGTAAGAGCCATATTTTGCTCATGATGACCTCTGTAAGTTGGAAGTTCATTTTGATTTTCTTCAAGTGCCTGACCTAAGCATGCTACATTTCCGTGTCCAAAAATTCCAAATACACCAGGAAATAAAGGCTCTTTTTTTCCATTAATTAATATTTTTTGAGCGATTAAATATTTTACTACTGCATGAGCACATGTAAGAGTAATTTTTTTCATAAAATAACTTTAACTTTAATTATGTATAATGTTTATATATAATTAAATTATATTTTATAAAACCTAATTAAGTAAACATTAAAAATCTATGTATAGTAAATTTGGACAATTCATTGACGGTAAATGGCAACAAGCAGAAAAAAATGAAACATATGATGTAATTAACCCAGCGACTGAAGAAGTTATTGGTAAAGCGTCAAAAGCATCTTCAGCTGATGTGCAAAAAGCACTGAAGTCTGCTGAGAAAGGTTTGGAAATTTGGAAAAATACTGCGCCTTGGCAAAGAGCTTATACCCTCAGAAAAATTGCAGATTTGATGAGAGAGAAAAAAGATGTTCTTGCCAAATGGTTAACGCTAGAGGTAGGAAAACCTCTTACAGAAGGTGTTGGAGAAGTTGGCGGTGGAGCTGATATTTTTGAATGGAATGCTGAAGAAACAAAAAGAATTTATGGTCAAACACAACAAAGCAGATTTCCAGACACTAGAGTGCATGTTTACTATCAGCCAGTTGGTGTAGTAGCGGCATTGGTCCCTTGGAATTTTCCTATCGTATTGGCTTCAAGAAAAATTTCGACTGCTTTAGCAGCGGGTTGTTCTGTTATTTGTAAACCAGACACTATTACTCCTGGTGCAGTAATGGAATTAGTTAATATATGTAAAGAAGCAGGTGTGCCCAATGGAGTGATTAATCTTTTGTCAGGCGATCCAGCTGAAATATCAAATGAATTAATGGAATCTGACATAATCAAAAAAGTTTCTATCACTGGTTCAACAAGAGTTGGAAAAATAATTTTAAAAAAAGCTGCTGATAAAGTTCAAAGAGTTACCATGGAACTAAGTGGACACTCTCCTTTTATAGTGTGTGAAGATGTAGACATTAATAAAGTTGCTGACATAGCAATTACTGGTAAGTTTAGAAATAACGGTCAAGTTTGTATTTCACCTAATAGGTTTTATATCCAAGAAAATAGAAAAGATGAGTTTGTGAGTGCATTTATGGATAGAGCAAAAAAATTAAAAATAGGAAACGGTATGGATGAAGGTGTTGAATTAGGACCTTTAAGTACTGCAAAAAGATTAGAAGAGATTGAAAAATTAGTTGAGAAAACAAAAAGTGAAGGTGCAAAAGTATTAATGGGTGGAAAAAGACCTGCGGGTTTCAATAAAGGTTACTATTATGAACCAACAGTTTTTGATGATGTGAAAGATGATTTTACAATTATGAAAGAAGAACCTTTCGGTCCACTTGTGCCTATTCTAACTTTTAAAACTTTTGATGAAGTTATTGAAAGAGCAAACGATAACGATTTAGGTTTATGTAGTTATTTATATACAAATTCAATGGATCAAGCTCATATCGGATCTGAAAAATTAGAGTCTGGATGTGTTGCAGTTAATACTGGAGTAGTTGCAATTGCTGAAGCACCATTTGGTGGAATAAAACAGACTGGTTATGGACGTGAAGGTGGATCTGGTGCAATCAAAGATTACCTAAATGTAAAATATACTCACATGGGTTTGAAAATATAATAATGAGAAAAAATAAAGTAAAAGAAATGATGAAAGCTGGTAAACCAGTAATTAATGGTTGGCTGCAAATCCCAAGCACTGTATCAGCTGAAGTAATGGCGCATCAAGGCTGGGACTCTCTTACAATTGATATGCAGCATGGCTTAGTTGATTACACTAATGCTTTACCAATGTTGCAAACTATATCCACAACAGATGTTACTCCACTTGCAAGAGTTAACTGGAATGAACCAGGTCAAATAATGAAAATTCTTGATGCAGGTTGTTATGGCATCATCTGTCCAATGGTAAGTAATAAAGAAGAGGCTGAAAGATTTGTTCAAGCATGTATGTATCCTCCTCATGGCTATAGAAGTTTTGGTCCTGTTAGAGGTTTAATTTATGGTGGTTCAGATTACGCAAAACATTCAAATGATGAAATGCTTAAATTAGCAATGATAGAAACAAAAGAGTCTTTAGATAAGCTCGATGAAATTATGTCAACACCTGGTGTTGATGGTATTTATATTGGTCCAGCAG
This sequence comes from uncultured Pelagibacteraceae bacterium, assembly GCA_902511185.1. Taxonomy (GTDB): domain Bacteria; phylum Pseudomonadota; class Alphaproteobacteria; order Pelagibacterales; family Pelagibacteraceae; genus Pelagibacter. Next base: position 60,642 of record CABXEK010000003.1, read on the forward strand.
ACTTAAGTTTAGCTATTGGTGAAGAGCCAGGTTTTGATAGACCAGAAAGTACAAAAGCTTATTCAGAAATTTTAAGAATTTTAGAACATGCAAAAAAAAATAACATATTTGCAGGTATTCATAATGGTACGCCTGAGTATGCACAAAAAATGATTGATAAAGGTTTTAATTTTGTAACCATTGGCGCTGACCAAAGAGCATTGAGTGCTGGATCTAAAGCTGTAGTTGATAAAATGAAAGGTTTTTCTAAAAAAGAAGAATCTAAAGCTTATTAATTAAAATATTTATTATATCCCTTTATAAAGAATATCTCTTCTATCAATAAATCCTTCAAAAGTTTTTATTGTAATTACCGATGGTAAAATAAAGATAGATCTTTTATCTTTTTCATTTCTAATAATTCTAAAAAACCCCTTCTTAATTGCAGTATCAATATAAATATTTGAGGTTAAGTAAGATTTTTCAATAACTTTTAATAATTCATTTTTAGTAATTGATTTATTTTTATAATAAGCAAGCATTACCATATGCAACATTATCCAATGTTGAGGTGTTAACGAAAACCAATTAAGTAATTCATTCTCCAATCTTCCCTCAAAGTCACCTAATGAAATTTCAGCTAATTTTATTCTTTTTTGAGTAATTTTTGGAATTTTTTTTTGTTCCTCAAAATGTTTGGGATACTTAAATTGTCTCTTCATCAGTCAAATGTTATCCTAAAGAATATTAAATTAATATTATTTTTTATTGCTTAATTCTTTATATATATTGTTAACTCTGTGTACTTCTTCTGCGATATTAAAATACCCCTCGTATTCTATTTCTTCTGGAGTTACATCAAAGTGATAATGTCCCGCAATATTTTCTTTTGTATAAGAGTGAAAATGGGTGTGTTCACCCGACTCTCTTAAGTTAAGATTTCCTCCTGTAGGGTCACCCGTCCAAAGCACACAGTAACCTTGTAATTCTGGTCCTACAGGTTCATAAAATTGTAAAAAGTTTTTTACACACTTCATTTGCTGAGGATCGTAGTATTCATGTTTAATGTCAGCGTAATCAGGCTGAACATGTGATTTAATTTTTCCTTTTAATATCCTAAAAACTCCAGCCAAAGCAACATGATCATTACCTTTAATTTTTAAGTTATCTGATAATGCTTTCCTCATTGCTTGAGTTAATGAGCCCTGCTCTCCAGATCTTCCTTTAATTTTAATTTTAATAACTTTTCCTGTAACTCCATCGGTATAATAAACATTACCTAAGCCACCATGTTTTCTGGCTGTATATTTTTCAGCGATACATTCTTTGTTGCTGCCAACTCGTGCAATAATTGATTTTGACTCAGAGGTAATTAGATTTTCATTAATTACTAATTCACCACAATGACCATCTAAACAAGACATTGCACCTGACCCAGCACCTAAGGCATAACTTTTTTCTGAACCAATCATTTTAGAAATTTCTTCATAATCAAATTCAGCCCCAATAAATTTAGGATCATGCATGTAAGGTTCTCCACCAACATCTATAATTTTTTGATTACCGCTTATACCCTCGGAAGGACAACCCCAATCTCTTAAATTTGGGCAGTCAACTATAGATACTTCTACAGATTTGTAATTATTTGATAATCCGTTTTGCAAAGCTTCAGAGATTTTATTTAGCGAATATTCTTTAAATTTTGATTTTTCTATTTTTAATTGCATTACTAATTAAGCTATAATTTATTTTGTATAATGTCTATAGATAATATATATAATATCTATACATAAATTAATTTAAAAAGGTCTTATGATAAATAAAGATTTAAAAGTTGGAGTTTTAGGTGCTGGCGCAATGGGCTGTTTGTTTGGAGGTTTGTTAGCTGAAAAAGGACTAAACGTAACCCTTATAGATGTTTGGAAAGAACATGTGGAAACAATAAACAAAAATGGTCTTAAAATGGATGGTCATGGTGGAGATAGATTTATTAAAGTTAAAGCAACGACCGACCCATCGACAGTTGGTATTGTTGATGCCGTGATAGTAATGTGTAAAGCAACTGTTCTGGAACCAGCTCTCAATAGTATTAAAAATATCATTGGTGAAAAAACTGTTTTTATGTCTTTTCAAAATGGTTTTGGACATGAGGCTATTATGCAAAAAATTGTTGGAATTGAAAAAGTTTTAGGTGGAACAACAACTCAGGCATCAAATATATTGGGACCTGGACATATAATGAACCACGCAGCTTTACCATCTTGGATAGGAGAGTACGAGGGCGGTATGAGTGAAAGAGTTAAAGAAGTAGCAGATACATTCACTGCCTATAATCTTGAAACAATTGCTGCAGACGATGTAAAGAAAAGAAAATGGATGAAACTTTTTGCATTAACTGCAATTGGTCCTTTATCTGCAATTTTTGATCTACATCACACAGATTTATATATTAATAATAGTGCAAATGATGTTTCAAGATCTCTTGGCAAAGAAATCATATTAGAGACAAGACAAGTAGCTTTAGCAGATGGTGTTGAGGTATCTGAGGATGAGTGTCTATTTATGTTTAATAAAATTGTAGACTCCAATCAAACAAATAAATCCTCTATGGCTTTTGATGTTCAATATAAAAGAAAAACTGAAATTGACTTTATAAGCGGTGTTGTTTCAAGTCTTGGAAAAAAACATGGAATAAAAACTCCTTTAAACGATTTAATGTACAAAATGATCAAAGTTAAGGAGGGAATGTATAGCTAAATGCTAAAAATTGAGAAATTAAAAAAAATAAAAAGTAATTTTCCAGTTTTAGTAGGTAGCAACGTTATTCCAAAAAGTATTTGTAAAACATTAATTAAAGAAATCAGTAACTCCAAAACTTTTGATGACATGATCATGGGTGGAAGAAGTCGAATAAACAAAGGGTCTAAAAATTTTAATAATTATATTAAAAAATCAAAAACCTCAGAAAAACTCTTTAAAATTTTCAATGGTAAATCTTTCTATAAAAAAATTGAAAGTATATTTAAAAAAAACTTTAAAGATAGCTCTTGGGAAAACTCATATCTTCCAAAAATTTTTAATCAAAAAAAGTTTACTATTAAAAAAAAATTAAGCTCGAGTGAACTTAAAAAAATGCTTGGGAATAATTACTCTAACCCAAAAGTAAATTTAGATATTGATTTTTCTGTTTCAAAGGGTGGATATAGATTAAGACCACATCGAGATGACATTACAAGATTATATAA
>CABXEK010000004.1 GCA_902511185.1 uncultured Pelagibacteraceae bacterium
GGAAACCCCTACTTTTTTTTTTAATTCTTTAATCTTTAATATAGAAGCTTCCAAGTTATCAGTTGCTTCTGGATGGATGGTAATAATATCTGCTCCAGCATCTGCATATGCTTCAATATATTTGTGAACTGGCGAAATCATTAAATGTACATCAAATTCGATAGAGCACTGTTTTCTTAGAGCTTTAATTACAGGTGGACCAATTGTCAAATTAGGAACAAAATGCCCATCCATTACATCTACATGGATCATGTCAGCACCACCTTCTTCAAGTCTTTTAATTTCATTTCCCAGTTGACTAAAGTCAGCAGATAAAATTGAAGGTGAAATTTTTATTTTTTTCATTGATTGCTAGGTCTACTAGTATCAATTTTTAAAATTTAATTGAATTAAATAATTGATAAATTTGTCTCGAAATTTCACTTTCTAGAGGAAAGGATAGCATGCCCATTACAGAATATCCCAAGATCCAAGGCATAAAATAAAATCTAATCATATAAAAGAACCAAGCAACGTATAGTGGAACTAGAGGTGCTATAATGAAATTTGGAGTAACTGGCTTAAATAACTTTATTAGTGGATTTGTGTATTTTACAAATATTTTCATAAAGAAGAATTCAGAGTCTTCTTTTTGAAAAATATTCATCGCAACTCTTCCTATTAAAGTCCACATAATCACACCGAGCAAGTAATCAATAAAATAGACTAAAGGATGAAGGTTTGCTGACATTAAGAAATTTATATTGGAAAAAAGAATAAATTAAAAGGGGCGAAATTAATCGCCCCTATAATTAAGATTTGATTGATCTATTTACCAGTAACGGTTCTACCGCTTGGTATACGAACCTCATCAACCATTTTTTGAGTAGCTTTATCTGGCTCTTCAGTCATTAAGCTTACTACGACCATAGCAACAAAACTTACAGCCGCTCCAAAAATACCAAATGTTAATTGAGTAATACCAAGGAAACCACTTCCACCAGTTCTTACCCAAACTAGGTACCAAATTGAAGATGCAAGACCTAAAGCCATACCAGCAATAGCACCTTGTCTGTTAGCTCTCTTCCACCATACACCAAGTACAAGTGGGAAGAACAATCCAGACATCGCAAAGTCAAAAGCCCATATCACTGAACCTAAGATACCTTGGATTTCCATTGCAGCAATAGTTGCTCCAGCAAAACCAATTACTACAAGTAATACCCTTGCAACAAGTAGTCTTTTTGCAGTCTCTGCTTTTGGATCTATCATTTTGTAATAAACATCATGAGAAATCGCATTAGCAATCGCTAAGATCAAACCATCAGCAGTTGACATGGCAGCAGCCATACCTCCAGCAGCAACCAGACCTGAAATTACATATGGTAATCCAGCTATTTCTGGTGTTGCTAATACTACAGCTTTACCACCCATGAAAAACTCGTTTAATTCAAGAGTTCCATTTCCGTTAAAGTCACTGATGAACATCAAGTTTGCTTGATTCCAGTTTTGGAACCAATCAATTGATTGAACTTCAGCAAATGATTTACCAATAATACCCGTAGATAAAGTTGGATCAATCAACGATAGTTTAGATAGTGTTGCTAACATTGGCGCAGAAGAATACAGAAGGAAGATAAAAAATAACGACCAACCAACTGATTTTCTAGCTGCTTTTACACTTGGAGTAGTAAAGTATCTCATCATAACATGTGGTAATGATGCTGTTCCCATCATCATCGCCAATGCTAGAGAAATAAACGCCCAAGGCGTTGCATTTACTGCAGAGTGTGCTTTAGTTATTCCAGCTAACCCTTTAGGTACTGTTGCTAAATCAGCTGCAGAGTTTTTAACAAACCCAAATTGCTGTTCTAGTTCACCAATTCTAGCTACTTCATCAGCTAACATAAAGTGAGGGAAGAAACCTGCACCCATTTTGTTACTGATCCAAAAAATTGGAAGTAAGTAAGCTATAATTAGTACGATATATTGTGCAACCTGTGTCCAAGTTACCGCTCTCATACCCCCTAACATTGAACAAAGTAAAATACTTATTAGTCCAATATATACAGCGTATTTAAAGTCGATATCTAGAGCAACAGAAGCGATTGTACCTGTAGCGTTAATTTGTGCAGTCACATAAGTGAATGAGGCAACAGTTAAAACTATTACCGCACATAGTCTTGCTAAATTACCACCGTATCTTGTACCTACAAAATCTGGAACTGTGTAACAGCCAAATTTTCTTAGGTATGGTGCTAATAAAGTTGCAACTAATATATAACCACCAGTCCAACCAACAAGTAGTGCCATATATCCGTAACCTTTAAAGTAAATACCACCGGCCATTGCAACGAAAGATGCACCAGACATCCAGTCTGCTGCTGTCGCCATACCGTTGAATACAGTTGGTACTTGCCTTCCAGCTACGTAGTAAGCATCTGCTTGAGCTGTTCTTGATAGATAACCGATTAATGCGTAGATGAATATTGTAAAAGCTACAAAAGCAACACCTATTGCCTTAGCACTCATACCCATCTGCTCACCAATTGCCATTAAGATTATGAAACCTATAAAACCTCCAGTATAGATCCCGTAAACTTTTGGCAAATTGTCTATAAATTTACCTTTAATCATTAGTCATCTCCTCTTTCGTTGAAGCCGAACTCTTCGTCGATCTTTTCTTGCCTATTAGCAAACCAGAAACACAAGATTACGAAAATCCCAAGAGATCCCTGACATGTAAACCAATATGTCCATGGATATCCGAAAGGTCCAGTAACCTCATTCATTTCAGCTGCAAAAAGGAAGATGCCAATTGAGAATACAAACCAAATTGCCAATGTTACAAATAACAATGACCTGGTCTTTTCCCAGTGTTTTTCTGCGTTTGACATTATATACCTCTCTCTTTTTAGTTATAACTGTGAAAACCATAACCATTCTAGAGGTTTTGAAAAGGTCAAAATTATTTATAATATGTAGATAATTACTTACTTTTTTAAGTTATAATTGTCACAAACATCAAATTTATGGAAAAATACAAACTTTCATGGCGAGATATATCCTTTAAGGATTTCAAGGTTTACTTGTTTGCTTTGTTTAAAGCTTTTATTCCCAAAAAAAAAATAAAAAATATAGATGAGCTTGAACATTTCATTCAAACCAAATCTGCATGGGTTACGCAAGTTACCTTATATAGTTATTTAAAAACTCGGATGGGAACAAAATATGTTCTACATTTTGACAATGACGTTTTTATGTCTTCAGTAAATTTGGCAAAATGGAATATCTACTCTGTTGCATTACAAGACTTAACTTTTTTTACATTTTCATATTTAAAAGTAAACTTTAACTATCAAAACACAAGTCACGCTAATGAAATTTTTAATAAAATTTTAGATGATGAAATTTCTAATAAGATGCCCCTTGATATAATCAAGAACGCAAGAGAAGATTTTAATACTAGATTAAAAAATTTAAATTGGGAAAGTTATTATAAAGATCTTCCATTTAATCCAAGCGCTCTTTCTTTATATAAGTGGGCTCCTATAGCAGAAGAGCTCAAAACTTTAGATCGAAAAATTGTATTAAATTCTATGATCTTAAAGTGGGATATTATTAAACAAGAATTTGAAAAATTAATAGAATTTTAAATATTTTTTCTATTATCAATTAAACTTTCAACAACACTTGGGTCAGCTAACGTAGTTGTATCACCTAATTGTCCATGTTCATTTGCTGCAATTTTTCTTAAAATCCTTCTCATAATTTTTCCTGATCTTGTTTTTGGAAGTCCAGGAGTAAAATGAATTAAATCTGGAGTAGCCAGAGGTCCAATTTGTTTTCTAACCCAAAGTTTTAAATCCCTTTCAAGCTCACCTGTTTCTTGTTCTCCAGCATTTAAAGTTACATAACAATATAATCCGTTACCTTTAATATCATGTGGGTAACCTACAACAGCAGCCTCAGCTACTTTTGGGTGAGCAACAAAGGCACTTTCAATTTCAGCAGTTCCAAGATTATGTCCTGAAACTATAATTACGTCATCAACTCTGCCTGTAATCCAATAATATCCATCTTTATCTCTTCTACACCCATCACCAGTAAAATATTTTCCGTCAAATTGTGAAAAATATGTATCAATAAATCTTTGATGATCCCCATAAACGGAACGCATTTGTCCGGGCCATGATTGTGCTATACAAAGCCTACCTTCACCAGCACCTTTAATTTCTTTACCATTTTTATCCATTAAAACAGGTTTAATTCCATAAAATGGTTTTGTTGCTGAGCCTGGTTTTAGGGGAATAGCACCTGTTTGAGGAGCTATCATTATTCCACCTGTTTCTGTTTGCCACCAAGTATCTACAATTGGGCATTGAGAGTTTCCTACAGTTTTATAATACCACATCCAAGCCTCAGGATTAATTGGTTCTCCTACAGTGCCTAGTAATTTAAGTGATTTTCTTGATGTTTTATTAACTGGTTTATCACCTTCACGCATTAACGCTCTGATAGCTGTAGGCGCTGTATAAAATGTATTAACTTTATATTTATCTACAATTTGCCACCATCTTGAATTGTCAGGATAATTTGGGACACCTTCAAACATTATTGTAGTGGCCCCGTTAGCAAGTGGTCCATAAATTATATAACTATGACCAGTTACCCACCCAATATCAGCCGTACACCAATAAATATCTTTTGGTTTATAATTAAAAATATATTGATGGGTCATTGATGCGTAAACCATATAACCACCTGTCGTATGCAAAACTCCTTTAGGTTTGCCTGTTGAACCCGATGTATATAAAATAAACAAAGGATCTTCAGCATTCATTTCTTCTGGCTCACAGTGGCTAGAAACGTCTTTAATCAAATCATGATACCAAACATCCCTGTCATAATGCCAACTAATATCGTTACCAGTTCTTTTTACAACAATACATTTTTTAACATTAGGACAATTTAATAATGCATCATCAGCAGTATCTTTAAGTGGAATAATTTTTCCACCTCTAACACCTTCATCTGCGGTAATAATATATTCAGACTCACAATCATTAACTCTTCCCGAAATAGACTCTGCTGAAAAACCTCCAAAAATAATTGAATGAACAGCGCCAATTCTTACACATGCTAGCATTAAAATTGCAAGCTCAGGTATCATAGTTAAATAAATTGTAACTCGATCACCTTTTTTAATCCCTAATTTTTTTAGACCATTAGCTGCTTTTGATACTTTTTGATGAAGTTGTTTATAAGATATTTTTTGACTGTCTTTAGGATCATCACCGACCCAAATAATTGCTGTTTTATCTTTTTTATCTTTTAAATGTCTATCAATACAGTTTGCTGATGCATTTAAGGTTCCATCTTGAAACCAATTAATTTTAACTTCTTTTGAACTGTATTTTACATTTTTGATCTTTTTATATGGTTTAATCCAACTAATTCTTTTTCCTTCTTTTCTCCAAAATTCTTCATTATTTTTTATAGATTGAGAATATTTTTCTTGATATTTGCTTTTACTAGCTAAACTGCTTTTTACCCACTCAGGTTTTGTTTTAATTATAAGTTCTGGTTCAGGTTTTCCGTTTTCTCTTAAATTTTGGTTTTTTTTCTTAATTCTTTTAGAAACTTTTTTTCTTACTTTAGTTTTCTTCCTACTTTTTTTAGAAACTTTTTTTCTTACTTTAGTTTTTTTCTTTTTTTTAGGCATGAAATAATTTATTTATTTAAATATTACCTATTTTATTTATAATTCTCCAGCTCTTATAGTCAATCGGCATCACAGATAATCTGCTTTGTTTTATTAATGCTAAATGGCTTAAATGCTTATTTTTTTTGATTTCTTCAAGAGTAACTGGCTTTAACAATTTATTTTTAAATTTAACTGTAACAGCAACGAACCGACCACTTTGGTCCGTTTTATCTAAATAGAACTCTTTTATTACCTCAACTATACCAACAATTTCTTTTCCTATATTTGAATGATAAAAAAAACAAAGATCACCTTTTTTCATACTCTTCAGGTTTTTTGCTGCCTGATAATTTCTAACACCATCCCACGGAGCTCCCTTGACGCCAGCTTTTTTTTGCTGATTAATTGACCAAACATCGGGTTCTGATTTTAATAACCAATATTTCATGCTCGTACTTTGTATTATTTTTAAGGAATTTATCAATTAATTTTGATAATTATATCACTATGAGGGCAGCAAATTATTCATCAATGAACGTATTTAATCTGGAGCAAATAAGAGAGATTAATAATGTTATTAAATTAAATTTTATTCAAGGGAATGATGTTCATGATAAAGATGCAATTAAAACTTCTGATGTAAAATTTGTAAATTATGGAAAAATTCAAAAATATATTTCTCCTTTTGTTGAGTTTTGTTTAACAGCAAATAATAATTTTTTTGGTTTTGATCTTCATCCGCTGACCACAATGAAAAAACTTAATTACAACATTTATGAAGAGGGCACAGAGTATAATTGGCATATTGATGCTGTTCCTCGAGATCCCGTGAGAGATATAAAGCTTACTGCCTTATTAAACTTGTCAGAGGAATCTTATGAGGGTGGAGATCTAGTTTTATTTAGATCAAATGAGATTATATGTAATGAGTTTAACACACCCGGTAGTGCAATTATTTTTCCATCTTTTATAAATCATAAAGTAAATAAAGTTATATCTGGTAGAAGACTTACGTTAGCTATTTGGATGTCTGGACCAAAATTTAGATAGCAAAACCTATAATTTAACTCCAGCACCTTTTAAAAATTTGGCTTTTTCATCTAAGGGCCATCTTGGTTTTGCTGGATAATTTAAATTATTAAATTGTTTTAATTTAAATTTTTCTAAACCAACCATAGCAATCATAGCCGCGTTGTCTCCACAAAATTCAATAGGCGGAAACATACTCTGATAATTTTCCTCGTTACATAAGTTAATTAGCATAGATCTAATTCTTTTATTAGCCGCCACTCCTCCAGCAACTACAAATATTTTTTCTTTTAAATTATTTTGTTTTTCAAATTCAGAAAATGCAATCTTAGTTTTTTTGTACAAAATTTGTTCAATTGTTTTTTGAAAAGAAGCTGCAAGATCAAATTTTTCTTGATCAGTTTTAATATTTTTTACTATTCTTAAAATTGCTGTTTTAAGACCTGCAAAAGATAAGTTGCATCCTCCTTTATTAAAAATAGGTTTTGGTAAATCATATTTATTTGGATTACCTTTTTCTGCTAAAATCTCAATTTGAGGTCCTCCAGGAAATTCAATTCCTAAAAGTTTAGCAGTTTTATCAAAAGCTTCACCTAAAGCATCATCAATAGTTGTTCCTAATCTTCTATATTTTCCCAAACCTTGAACATTTAAGAATTGTGAATGTCCACCTGAAATTAATAAAAGCAAATAGGGATAGTTTAATTCTGAATTTAGTTTTGGGCTTAGAGCATGACCCTCCAAGTGATTAACAGCGATGAATGGTTTTTTTAATGCAGAAGCAAAAGCTTTTCCAAAGCTTAGTCCAACGGATAAGCATACTATCAGACCTGGACCAGCAGTTGATGCTACTGCATCAATTTCTTCTATTTTTTTTCCACTATCATTTATTGCTTTTTGAACAATCCAATCAATTTTTTCCACGTGGGATCTTGCTGCTAATTCTGGAACAACACCTCCAAACTCTTTATGAATATCAACTTGACTTGAAACAATGTTGGATAAAACTTCAGGTATTCCTTGTTCATTTTCAGTAATTATTGATGCTGCCGTTTCATCACAGCTAGATTCAATTCCAAGAATTAAGGGTTTTTTAGTCATTCAAATAGTTTTTATTAATTGTACAATCTCAATACAAGTAAGAAATATATTTATTTATGAATAAGAAAATCGTTATTGGATCAAGGGGAAGCAAGTTAGCATTAATATACGCTCAAAATGCTAAAGATAAAATTCTTCAAAATACAAATTTAAATTATGAAGATATTAAAATTAAAGAAATAACAACAATGGGAGATCAGATTCAAGATCAAAGGTTATCAGAAGTAGGTGGGAAAGGTTTATTTTCAACAAATATAGAAAAAGAACTTCAAGAAAAAAAAATTGATATTGCAGTTCACGCTTTAAAAGATATGCCAGCAATTGAAACTGATGGTTTAAGAACAGATACATTTTTAAAAAGAAATGATCCAAGAGAAATATTAATAACCAAAGATAAAAAAAAACTTAAAGACCTAAAAGCTGAATCTATAATTGGAACCTCATCTTATCGAAGAGAGTTTCAAATAAAAAAAATAAGATCTGATCTTAATTGTAAGCTTATTAGAGGAAATATTGATACAAGAATTAAAAAACTCAAAGATGGTTTGTATGATGCAATCATATTATCTTATGCAGGAATTAAATCTTTATCAATAGAAGATAAAATTACAGAAGTTTTTTCAATTCAAGATATAATTCCAAGTGCAGGACAAGGAATTATTTCTCTTCAATGTCGAAAAGATGATAAAGATGTTATTTCAATTTTGAATAAGATTAACGACCAAGAAACATCCTTGAGAGCTCATGCTGAAAGAAATGTTCTCAAAGTTTTAGAGGGTGACTGCGAAACAGCTGTAGGAGCTCATGCTGTTATCAATGGTGATGAAATAATTTTAGAGGCTGAGCTTTTTTCTTTAGATGGTAGCGATAGATTCTATGAAAAAAAATCTGCAAAAATTGAAAATGCAAAATCACTTGGCAATGAGGTTGGGATGATATTAAAAACAAAATCAAATAATTCTTATAAAAAATGATATGCATATTTTATTAACCAGACCATTAGAAGATTGTTCTGAAATGATCATAAAATTTAAATCATTAGGGCACCAAGTTTCTCACCTTCCATTATTAAGTATAGAAAAAGTAGGTTATGAACATATTAATTTTTCAGATTTTAAAAGTATTATTTTTACAAGTGCGAACGCTGTAAAATTTTTAGATTTAAAGAATATTGATAAAAATCTTTTATGTTTTTGTGTTGGAAGTGCTACTGAAAAAAAAGCCAGGAGTGTTGGTTTTCAAAATATAATTACGGCTGAGGGTAATGTTGAAAATTTAAAAGAGTTAATTCTGCAAAATTTTAATCAGATAGATGGAACTTTAATTTATATAAGTGGTGAAACAGTTTCAGTTGATCTGGATCAGCAATTACTAAAAGAAGGATACAATATTAAAAGGGTTATTAATTATAAAACTACTCATAATCAAAATTTTGATGATGGATTTGTAAATGAATTAAAGCTTAAAATGCCTGATATGGTTTATGTTTACTCACAAAATAGTGCTTTAAGTTTAATAAATTTTATTAAGATGTACCAATCAGAAAGTCTTTGGATGAATACGAATTTAATGTGTATAGGTGAAAAAACCTCGTCAATATTGAATGAAATCAAGTGGAAGAAGATATTTCTTTTTAATCCTGGAGAAGAAGAGTTTTTGTTATATAAAATTTAGCTATGGAAATAATAAATAATTTTTCTGACGTATTTTCGTCGGTTTGGAAAAAAGGAATTCTAGGTGTTGATATTTTTCAAATATTAATTGGAATTGGTATATTTTTTATTTTCTTAATTTTTAGAGGAATAATCTCCAAGCTTATAATTAAAAAGTTAGAAATAATTTCTAAAAGAACAACCAATAAACTTGATGATACTTTTGTTAAAGCTCTAGAAGGTCCTGCAAGATTTTTGCCAATTGTTCTGGGTTTTTTTATTGCAAGTTACTACATGACTTTTTCAAGTGAGGGGCGAGAAGTTGTGGATACTATAAACAGAACTTTGATTACAATATTAATATTTTGGGTTATTCATCAAATCATCGAACCAATTTCTTATATTTTAAGTGGACTGGATAAACTTTTAACCAGAGAGTTAATTGGATGGATAATTAAATCTCTTAAAATTTTAATTTTTATTTTAGGGCTTGCAGCAGTTTTAGAGTTATGGGGAATAAAGATAGGACCAATTATTGCAGGACTAGGTTTATTTGGTGTGGCAGTTGCATTGGGTGCTCAAGATTTGTTTAAAAATTTAATTTCAGGAATTTTAGTATTAGTTGAAAAGAGATTTAAGATAGGTGATTGGATTACCGTAGAAGGTATCATAGAAGGGATTGTTGAAAAGATTGGATTTAGATCAACAACAATTAGAAAATTTGATAAGTCACTTGCAATTATTCCAAATTTTCAATTTGCAGAAAACGCTGTAGTAAATGTAAGTGAAACATCTAATTGGTTGATAAGTTGGATAATAACTCTTCAATATGACACGACTGTCGATCAGTTAAAAACAATTAGAAATGAAATTGAAGCATACATTAATAAAAGTGAAGACTTTGATACAAGCGTTGGTATAGCAGTTAGAATTGATAAATTTTCTGATAGCTCCATTGATATGTATGTTCGTTGCTTTAAAAAAACTAACAGCTGGAATGAAATGCTCTCTGTTAAGGAGAGACTTGCTATTGAAATTAAACAAATCGTAGAAAATAATAAAGCAGCTTTTGCTTTCCCAAGTCAGTCGATTTATATCGAGAAAAAATGATAGCAATTTTCTATTTAGTTTTACAAATTTTAAAGCTGTATTCTTATGTAGTAATAGCAAATGTCTTAATAAGCTGGTTGATTGCTTTCAATATTTTAAATACTCAAAATAGATTTGTTTATTCTGTTTTAGAACTAACTTATCGATTGACTGATCCAATTTTATATAGAATTAGACGTTTTTTGCCTAATCTAGGCTCTTTAGATATTTCTCCAATAATTCTTCTTTTATTGATTTGGTTTATTGAAATGTGTATGAAGCTTTACATTGCGCCAATGATTTTTTAAGGAATTAAAATGATTTTAATAGATGGAAAAAAAGCTGCAGCAGAACTTAGAGAAGAGCTCAAACAAGAAGTAGCTGAGTTAAAAAATAAATATAATAAAGTTCCTGGTTTAACAGTAATCTTAATTGGAGATATGGCTCCAAGTCAAATTTATGTTCGTAATAAAGAAAAGTCAGCTAATGAGGTTGGTTTGAAATCTGAGGTAATAAGATATCCAGATACAGTTGAAGAAAAAATTGTTTTAGAAAAAATTGAGGAATTAAATAAAGATGAAAGTGTTTCGGGAATTTTAGTTCAGCTTCCACTACCAAAACATATTGATAAGCAAAAAGTAATTGAAATGATTACACCTTCAAAAGATGTAGATGGTTTTCACCCAATGAATGTTGGAAATTTATCATCTGGTTATGAAAGTTCAGTACCTTGTACTCCGCTAGGATGTTATCTTATGATAAAAAAAATTGAACCAAACTTAAGTGGCAAAAAAGCAGTTGTAGTGGGTAGATCAAATTTGAATGGTAAACCAATGACACAACTACTTCTTAAAGAAAATTGTACAGTTACAATTACTCACTCAAGAACGAAAGATTTAAAAGCTGAGTGTTTAGAAGCTGATATTATTGTTGCAGCAGTAGGTATTCCAGAACTTGTAAAAGGTGATTGGATTAAAAAAGATGCAATTGTAATTGATGTTGGAATTAATAAAACTGAAAATGGTTTAGTTGGCGACGTTGCATTTGAAGAAGTTTCAAAAGTTGCTAAAGCTTTAACGCCAGTTCCAGGAGGAGTAGGCCCAATGACAATTGCCTGCTTGTTAAAAAATACTGTAGATTGCTTTAAGAGATCACAAAAATAAAAGTGTATACTTTTTAATGATCAATGAAATAAAGAATAAAATTCACTTACTTCACAACATATATATTAAACATAAATACTTTATAAAAAAAAAATCCTATTCTATGGATGGAGAAGATTTATTTATAATTGATTATTTTAAACATAGAAAGCTAGGTTTTTATGTTGATGTTGGTTGTTATCATCCAATACACAGAAATAATACTTTCCTACTTCATAATAAAGGATGGCATGGAATAAATATTGATATACATAAGTTTTCGATAGATTTATTTGATTATCTAAGACCAAATGATTTTAATTACAACTTAGCAGTCTCAAACAAAAATCAGATATTAGATATGTACTTTCAAAAACATTTAAGCCAATTAAGCACAATAGAGGAAGGTCAATCAAAAAAAGTTTTTCAAGGAAATATAAAAAAAAAAAAAATTAATGCAGTTACATTGGACTCAATTTTAGAAAAGATTAAAACTGATAGTTTAAAAATAGATTTACTTGATATTGATGTTGAAGGAGCTGATTTTAAGGTTCTTGAAGGATTTTCTATTGAAAAATATAAACCAGAATTAATCTGTATAGAAATACATCAAAAAAATATAAAAGAGAGTTTAATAAGCAAGTATTTACATAATTTTAAATATGAATTGATATGGTCTGGTGTATTTAGCCACATATTTAAATCAAAAGCTTAAAGTCTTAATTTTTATTGATATGGTGTGTTAATGAAAAAACCACCTTATGAATACAGAATTGGAATTATTATGATATTGCTTACTGCAGTTCCAATTGGTGCAACACAGCTTGGCTGGTACTTTTACAATAAACAAGTTGGTTTTGACTTTGGAATGATTGCTGGAGTCTTTTCTGTTATATTGGCCGGATATTTAATGTATCAAAAAGGATGGCGTGATGAGGATGAAGATTAATTCATGGAAAAAATAATATTTTTTGCACTAGCAATTCCTATCCTTGGTTTTGTTTTTTATTTAGGAGGCACTGCAATCATGAAAGGCTTTAAAGCTAAAATTGATAACAGACCTCAAAAATTAGAAGAAAATGAAACTGAAGATACATCTTCAAATAACAATCAGTTAAGTAAAGAAATTACAAAACTTAATGAATTACGTCAAAGTGGAGTACTAACAGAAGAAGAATTTGATAAAGCAAAAAAAAAATTGTTAAATAATTAAATTGTTTAATCGTGTTCACAGGATTTAAAAAAAAATTTGTTAGGGTAAGTAGGGGAAAAATTTTTTGCAGATTTAAAGGTACTGGACCTCCATTACTTTTGCTTCATGGATACCCTCAAACTCATGTTATGTGGCATAAAACTGCGCCAGAATTAAGTAAATATTTTACAGTAGTAGTTGCTGACTTAAGAGGGTATGGAAATAGTCTAGTTTTACCTGGGGACAAAAAACATATTAATTATTCAAAAAGAGAAATGGCTAAAGATATGGTTCAGCTAATGAATAAATTAAATTTTAAAAAATTTTTTCTTGCAGGTCATGACCGAGGTGGAAGAGTTGCACATAGGATGGCAAGAGATTTTAAAAATAAAATTTTAGCTTTATGTGTTTTAGATATTTGCCCAACTCTAGATATGTACGAAACTACTGATAGAAAATTTGCAAAAGCTTACTTCCATTGGTTTTTTTTGATCCAACCATCTTGGTTACCAGAAAGAATGATAATGAGTGATCCAAAAAAATGGATGAAAAGTTGTTTACATAAATGGTCTGGAAAGCATAAGTTTGGTAAAGCTGAGGAGGCTTATCTTAAATCATTTAAACAAAAAAAAAGAATTCATGCTTCATGTGAGGATTATAGAGCTTCAGACACAATAGACTTAGAGCACGATAAAAAAGATAAAAATAAAAAACTTAATATTCCAATTCAAGTTTTGTGGGGTAAAAAAGGTGTTATCGGAAAACAGTTTAATTCAATAAAAATTTGGCAGAAATATTCTAACAAACAAATTATTGGAAAAGCTATAGACTCTGGACATTTTATTCCTGAACAAAATCCACAACAAACAATAGTTCAATTAAGAAATTTTTTTCTCAAACAAATTAAAAATTAATCTTTAAGAATTGATTTTAAAGAGTTGATTTCTCCAATTTTAAATGTAATTGCATCTTTTTTTTTAAACCCAAATTTTTCTGCATTTTCTTTAAATCGAATGGGAGGCTCCATTATGGGCTCTAGAGACAAAACAAAACTTCCCCAATGCATTCCTAATACTTTTTTGCTTCTTAAATCTTGAGCAACATTAAGGGCTTCTTCAGGAGTGGTGTGATAAATAGATTTGTCAAACATTGGTCTAAAATCATAGGCGCCAATATTAATCATTGTAATATCAATTGGACCATATTTTTCACCAATTTCTTTATAAATATTTCCATAACCCGTGTCACATGCAAATAAAATCTTTATATCCTTATATTGAATTAAAAAATTACCCCACAAAGTTTTGTTAGTATCAGTTAGACTCCTTTTCGACCAATGTACTGCTGGCAAGAAAGTTATTTTTAAATGATCATTAATTTTAATTTCCTCATACCAATCCATTTCATTTACATCTTTGTATTTTTTAAAATATTTTCCTAGTTTTAGAGGAACCAAAACTTTTGAATCTTTAAAAGGAAAATTCCGAATTGTAGACATATCTTGGTGATCATAGTGATTATGAGTTAATAGAAATATATCTGTTTTTGGAATTTCATTAAGTTTTAAAGCCGGTTCAGTAAATCTTTTTGGTCCAAAAATTAATGGTCCTGCATTTTTTGAAAATACAGGATCAGTTATTATTGTCATATTTCCTAATTTAATTAAATAAGTGGCATGACCAATCCATGCAATATAATCATCATCTTTAAATTTCTCTAAGTTTTCTTTAACAATTTTTTTATCGATTACATGATCTTTTGGAAAAGTAATATCAATTTTCTTTTTTTCTTTAATAAATGTTCTGTAGGAAAATCTTACATCATTTGCTCTAACTGGAGATCCTTCGGGATTCCTAAAGGTTCCATCTGGAAGATGGTGGTAAGGTTTTTTTTTCATATCTTTAATTAATTATTTTTTCCATTAACCATAACTCATCTCCTGCTAAAAAATAAATTTTTCCGTTGTTTGGATGTACTTGAATATCTCTAATTCTTCCTATTTTATTTTTAAAAATAACTTCTTCACTTATATTAGATATATTATTAAAAATTATTTTTCTTAAGGATTTATCTTTAAGTGAGGTTATTAAAGCATGACCATTCCATTCTTTAAACTCATTTCCTTTATAAATAGTTATTGCACTGGTAGCAATTGAGGGCACCCAGTATTGAATAGCTTTAGTAAAACCAGGTTTCCATTTTGGTCCAATTTTAGTACCTGAATAGTTCTTCCCGCCCCATCCTAATATTTTCCATCCATAGTTTTCTCCTTTTTTTGCTTCACCAAACCAGTCACCACCTCTTGCTCCATGGTTGCTTAAATAAATTTTTTCATCATAAGGAGATAGTGCTAATCCCTGCGGGTTTCTAACACCTATTTGATAAATTTCTGGCAACCAATCTGATTTACCCTCAAATTTTGGATTATCTTTTGGAATACTACCGTCTGTATGAATTCTTATAATACTACCAGGGTGTTTTGTAGGATCTTGTGCAATCATTCCCATTCCTCTTTCACCAGCCGAAGCATAAAGATATTTACCTTTTATCGCTAATCTAGATCCAAAATGATAGCCAGAGTCTATAGGAGGATTTGCTTGAAATATGTTTTTAAAGTTTAATTCTTTTTTACTTAAGGATGCTCTAGCAATTGAAGTACTTGTTTTTCCATTACCTCTATCTTCAGAATATGAAACCCAAAGATAATTGTCTTGGTAAATAATATCTAACAATCCACCTTGTCCAACATTTAAAACATTTAAGTTATGTTTAACTTCAAAAGTATTTTTTGAATTAATATTAACTATTTTTATTTTTCCATCTTTCTCAGTTATAATTATTTCATCATTGTTAATGAACGTAGAGCCCCAAGGTTCATCTAATTTTGTAATTTTGGTTAAAGAATAATCATCAGAATAGCTTAATGAAGAAAAAAAAAGAAAAAAAATTAATAAAAAATATTTTTTCACTCTAAGATAGTTTTGACCTACCGCCATCAACTGCAATAATTTGACCTGTTACCCAGGAACTATCTTCAGTAATTAAAAATTTTGCAAGAGAAGCAGAGTCTTTTCCTTCACCTAATCTTTTTAGTGGATGAGCTTTTGCAATACCCTCTGCTATAGTAGTATTCTTTAACATTGGTTCAGCAATTTTTGATTTTGTTAAACTTGGAGCAATACAGTTCACTCTTATATTTGGGGCAAATTCTGCTGCTAACGATACCGTTAAACCTTCAACGGCAGCTTTAGCTGATGCAATAATTGCATGGTTTGTAAACCCTCTTTGAGCAGCAACTGTTGAGAATAAAACGATTGACCCCTTATTCTTCTTTAAGTTTTCTTGGTATCCTTTAATAGCCTCTACAGCTGAATAAAGATTCAATTTCATACATTTGTTAAAATCTTGCTCAGTAACCATTCTTAGTGGTTTTAAATCAATTGAACCAACACAGTACGCTATGCCTTTTATCTCAGAGACATCTTCTTTAACTTTTTCAATAAAACCTTCTTCTAAAACATCAGCAACTGTAAATGTGCAACTTAATTTTTTCGCAATTGAACTTACGTCATTTTCATTTCTTGCAATTAAGTGAATATCATTTCCAGAATTTTTTAACTGTTCAGCTAGATTTGAACCAATTGAACCTGTCGCACCAAAGATTAGATATTTTTCTGACATAAATTATTTAATTAGTTATATTTAGTTATGAAATTATTTTTTATACTTGGTAATCAATTATTTCCATCAAAATACATAGACCGCTTCAAAAAGGACCATGTGTTTTTTATGGCAGAAGATAATGGATTATGTACCTATGAAAAACATCATAAGCAAAAAATCCTACTATTTCTATCTTCTATGCGGTCTTACGCAGATAACTTAAAGAAAAATAAATTTAAATTAGACTATCTGAAAATTGAAGATAAGGATTTTAAAGATGATTATTTCAAAAAATTAAAAAAAATAATAACTAAAAATAAAATAACCGAAATTTCAAGCTTTGAAGTTGAAGATAAATTTTTTGAAACAAAAATTAACGATTTTTTAAAAAAACAAAAAATCAATTGGAATGTTATTCAAACTCCAATGTTTTTAAATTCAAGAGATGAATTTAAAAATTATTTAGGAAAATCAAAAAAGCCATTTATGGCAACATTTTACAAAGAAGTTAGGAGAAAATCTGGAATTTTAATGGGTGCAGATGGTAACCCAATTGGTGGCAAGTGGAGTTTTGATGAAGATAATAGAAATAAACTGCCTAAAGACATTTCAATTCCAAAATTTCCAAGGATAAACGAAACCAATCATACAAAAAAATTAAAACCAATAATTGAGAAATTATTTAAAGACCATCCTGGAAGCACTGATAATTTTTGGCTAGCGACAGAGTATGACGATGTTGTTAAACTTTTAAATTTTTTTATAAAAGAAAAATCAAATTTATTTGGTGATTATGAAGATGCTGTTAATCAAAAAGATAACATATTATTTCATAGCGCACTAAGTCCTTATATCAATTTAGGATTAATAACTCCCGAATTTATTATTCAAAAAATTTTGGATTTCCATAAGAAAAATAAAATAAGAATGAACTCCCTTGAAGGATATATTCGTCAGGTAATTGGGTGGCGAGAATTTATGAGAGGTATCTATCAAGGGTATTCGGAAAAAATGGAAGCTAGAAATTTTTTTAAACAAAATAGAAAAATGAAAAATTCTTGGTATAAAGGAACTACAGGATTACCACCTTTAGATCATGCGATTAAAAATGCAGTTAATCATGGATGGTCTCATCATATCGAAAGGTTAATGATTTTATCTAACATAATGAACCTTTGCGAGATTAAGCCCACAATTGTTTACAAATGGTTTATGGAGATGTTTGTAGACTCATCTGATTGGGTAATGGTTCCAAACGTATATGGAATGGGATTATTCAGCGACGGAGGTATTTTTGCAACGAAACCTTATATTTGTGGTTCAAGTTATTTTATGAAGATGATGGATTTTAAAAAAGGGGATTGGTGTAATACGATGGATGGATTGTATTGGAGGTTCATTGATCGAAATAGAAAGTTCTTTCTAACTAATCCTAGACTTTCTATGATGGTTCGAATTTTTGATAAAATGAAGGATGAAAGAAAAAAAATGATTTTATCTGAAGCAGATAAGTTCATAAAATTAAACACGAACTAAACTTTATGTATATTTCTATTACAGGACTTAAATCAAAAAATTTTTTATCAAAAATTAAGTTTTGGATGTTGGCAGCTCCTGCCTTTAAAGCAGCTCAAAAAGCTGAAGGTAATTTATTTTGTGAAGTAAAAAGTGCCAATGGTTATCAGCACACAATAACTGCATGGGAAAATCGAAATTTTATGACAAAATATTTAATGAGTAAACCACATGCAAAAGCAATGAAGAATTTTAGATCAATTGCAACGGGATCAACGTATGGTTATGAAGGTAGTCAAATACCATCTTGGAAAGAAGCACTAGAGCTCTGGCAAAAAAATTATAAAGAATACTGAATTGAAAAAACAAAACTTACCATCCAAAATATGTCCTGTTTGTAAAAGACCTTTTATTTGGCGAAAGAAATGGAAACTGAATTGGGATAGAGTTAAATATTGCTCTAAGAAATGCTCTAAGCTAAGTTAGTCTTTAGTGGAAATAATAGTTTTACAACATATTAAAATCGAAGACCCTGGTTACATTAAAGATTTGATGCTAGCTGATAGGGTTAATTTAACAACGATAGAGCTAGACGAGGGTGAAAAAATTCCAAATGATTTAAGTAAATTTGATGGAATGTTTTGTATGGGTGGTCCAATGGATACTTTTATGGAACAAGAATATCCTTGGTTAATTGATGAAAAAAAAGCAATTAAAGAATTCGTAGTAAATTTAAAAAAACCTTACCTAGGTTTTTGCTTAGGATGTCAGTTATTAGGTGAAGTAGTTGGTGGTAGGGTAGTTAAATCAAATCCGGCAGAAATTGGTATTATGGATATTAACTTTTCAAAAGAAAAAAATAAAGATAAATTATTTTCTAATTTTCCAGAAAAAATTAAAAGCTTACAATGGCATTCGTATGAAGTTCAAGGAATAGAGAATAATAAAGATATAACCTTATTAGCATCATCACCCATAACCAAATACCAAATTTTTAAATACCAAAACCATGCTTACGGCATTCAATTTCACATAGAAATTAAAGACACCACAGTTAATGAATGGGGATGTGTGCCTGAATATAAAAAAGCTCTTGAAGATCAGTTAGGAGATGGTGCTCTGGAAAAATTTGATAATGCCTCAAAAGATAACATGAAAGATATGAATAATTATTCTAAAATTCTTTATGAGAACTTTAAAAAAATATAATGAATAATAAATTTTTTGAATGGGCAGGGGTCATTACAGCAATTTTATATTCGTTGTTCGTTGCACTAAATATTGGAATTGAATTTTTTGGTTTCTGCTTATTGCTTTTATCAGCAATTCTAATTGGAATTTGGGCATATAGAGGAGGTCACAAAGGAATACTTCTATTGCAGTTTTTTTATGCAACAGCAGGTATAATTGGAATGATACGTTGGTTTTAATTTAAATTGTAAAATATTTTTAAAGAGATAGATAAACCACATGTTAGAAATTTTTATTCAAACTTTTTTTTTATATTTTATAGTTATTGACCCACTTGGAAATACTCCATTATTTTTAAGTATAACTCAGCACATGGAAACAAAACAAAAAGTTAAAGTTGCATTCAGTGCAACTGTAATTGCAACGATTATATTATTATTCTTTGCACTTCTTGGCAGTTCATTATTAAGCTATTTACATATTTCTTACCCTGCATTTACAATTGGCGGTGGAATAATTCTGTTAATAATAGCAATAGAGATGTTGTTTGATAAGCGTCAACAAAGGAAAGAAGAAGACATAGATCTTAACTCAGATAATGTTAGCGTTTTTCCCTTAGCAACTCCTATTATTGCTGGTCCAGCAGCTATTACGTCAGTGATTGTTTCAGTTTCAGATATTGGAACAAATTTTACAAATCAAACAGTAGGAATGTTTTCATTAGTATTTGTTTTGTTTCTTACTTTTGTAATTTTTTTTATGGCTTCAAAATTTTCTAAATTGATAAATAAAAAAATAATTAGCGTTATCTCAAGAGTGGTAGCTATAATTCTTGTTGGGCTAAGTGTGCAGTATATTTTAGATGGTATCAAAACCTTTTTAGCTTAAACTATAAATAATTTAATTAAATTTAGAAATTATTTTTGGGATATAAATTTTAAAATTAAAAAATCCTTTATTACAGTATTGCCAAGCTAATTGATCAAGATCTCTATATAAAAAATTCATTTTTAGATTATTTGAATTTAGATAATCTAAATTTTCTCCAACAGTAGGATATAAGCTATAATAGTTTTCAATATTTTTAATTTCACTTATATCGATTACTTCACAATCAATAGATTTATCTTTTAACCTTTGTTTTTGATCTTCCATCAAAAGAGACTTAAATTTTACTAATTTTTCACTTAGTTTTATTGATCTATTTTCATTTTTGTTTGAAACAATATAAATTTTTTCAAACTTATTTTCTTTAAAATCAGTGATTTCAAAAGATATATTATTTTCAAAAATTAATAGATTTTCATCTTCAATATTTTGTGGGTTAATGAATTCTCGTTTTATTAAGGGGTAAGATTTTTCAGAGACCTTTGGAAGAGCATTTTCATTTAATTTAATATTTTGAAATCTATTATTTGTAAACTTTTTAATATTCCACTCACTTGCAAGGTAATGTTTTCCTTGTGTTTGAATTCCTGCTACCCATCTCCAACCAAGAGTATTTGATGCAGCGTCTCCATCGTAAAGATGTTGTAAAAAAAGCTCAGCTCCTAATTGCCATGGTAGTCCTAGAGTAAATATCCAGATGCTCGCAAACCACATTCTAGTATGATTATGAAGATAGTTATTTTCTTTTAGTTCATTTACCCACTGATTAAAGCATTCTAATTCAGTTTTTCCTTCAATTGCATTTAGATAATTTTGATTACCCTTAAATTCATTTCTAAGATTATTTAATTCCTTTAAATAATCTGACCAAACGTTTGGTCTTAACTCTAACCAACCTTTCCAATAAGTTCGCCATAAAACTTCTTGAATAAACTTTTCATTTTTTACAAAAGAGAATTTTTTAAGAGATTTATTAATCACCTCTAATTCATTTATTACCCCATGTGTTATGTAGGGAGATAAACATGAAATATTAGATCTATTATTAGGACCGAAATCAAAATTTCTTAATTTAGAGTATTCAGAAAGATTATTTTCAACAAAATAATTTAATTTATCAACGGCCTTAGCCCTCGAAGCTTCAAATTCCATGTTAGATTATTTTGATTTTTTTTTCTTTAGACCTAGTTTATCACTATGTCTTAGTCTTAAAATCACGATTGCAGCTGCAATAAGCACTATGGCAATAGCTTCATACACTAACGCAGTTGGATCCATTTCTTTACCTTGTAAGATTATAAATCGAGCAAGTGCAGTAATTGCTATTAAAAGAGGAAGAGTTATGCTGATTGATTGTTGGTCCCAAAATACTCTGACCATTGCTAGAACTTCCAAATACAGAAACATTAAAAGTAAATCAGCTAGAGTTACTGATTGATTAAGAAACATATTTTTAATTTCTATACCAACAGCAATTACTGTGCTTATTAAAATAATGCACATTAAAACTAATTGTAAATTTTTTGCTATTTTTTCCATTACTTATCTTTACTAAATGGCAACCATTTTTCAAACACTGATTTAGATGGCCCATCATAAGGAATAGAATATGAGCTAGGATTTGGACTGGTTAAAACTTCAATTCCTTTAGAAAATACAAAAATGAATACTATGACAAAAACAATTACCATTATTTTAAATGGGTCAAAATTTTTTGTTTTAAAAACACTACTGGATTTTTCTTCAGCTTTGTGAAAATTTTTAAAAGTCATATAGACTGCAAAAATTAAACCTATGTGTGCCACATAAAGTCCTGCCCAACCAAATGCAAAAGTTGTGTAAGAAAAAATATATAAACTAAAAACTGTTGTCCAAATAAAACTTAAAACCAAAAGTATTTGTAGTCTTACAGTTTTAGGAAGAGATCTAAGATCATTCTTACTGTCATCAAACAAGATGTTTGCCGCATCTATCATCCAGTTTTTTAGTGATTCCATAAGTTTAAGTTATAATCTTTAAAGATTATAACAAATGTCAAATTGTCCTAAATATTAGGTTAAATTTGCTTTAATAACGCTTTCTATTTGGCTAGGGCTTTGAGCGCCTGAAATAAAATCTTTCCCTATCTCAAAAAAAGGAACACCATTAATATTTTTTTCTCTAGCATCTGACATTTTGAAATTTACAAGTTCGATATTTTTTTCATTAATAAATTCTTTAAATACGTTTTCAGAAATATTATTTTGTTTAGCAATATTAATTAGAATATCTAAATTTCCTATATCAAGCCCATCAACAAAATATGATTGATATATTTTTTCTTTAATTTCATTACCTAAATTAAATTGTTCACTTAAAATAATAAGTAAATGAGAAAGAACAGTGTTTGGGGTTTTTTTTATTTCATCTAAATTAAAATTCATTCCAGACTCTTTTGCTTTTAATCTCATATTTTCATACATTGGAGTAGCATAATCTTTTCCACCAAACTTTATTTCAAGATATTTCTCTCTAGAAATTCCTTCAACTGGCATATCAGGATTTAACTGAAAAGGGATATGTCGAATATCAAATTTAATATTAGAAAATTTTTTTAACGCGTTATTTAAATTTGTATGTCCAATGAAACACCATCCACAAATAGTGTCAGCAAAAACATTTATTTTCATTAATCTAAGAACGAAGTTTTCTTTTGTGATAATTAATAAATCTTTCTACATTTGATTTATTAAATGTTTTGTTTTCCTCAAAAGAAACTTTTTTCATAGAGTAAGCTGAGCTATTAGTTTGTCTTGACTCAATTATTACATTCCCTTTGTAAAGTTTAAGTTTAACAGAGCCGTTAACTTTATTCCTTTTAAGATCTACAATTTTTTGAAGTTTAAATCTTTCTTTAGAATACCAATAACCATTGTAAATAAGTTCTGCATATCTTGGCATTATTTGATCTTTCTTGTGCATTGTCTCTTTATCTAATGTGACAGACTCCATTGCTCTATGAGCATGAATTAACAATGTACCACCAGGTGTTTCGTATACTCCTCTAGATTTTATTCCAATAAATCTATTTTCGACTAAATCTACTCGCCCAATTCCATTATTTCCTGCAAGTTGGTTAAGTTTTTCTAATAATTTTGCAGGTGAAAGTTTTTTACCATTGATCCCATATGGATCACCATTTTTAAAATTTATAGTTACAAAACTTGGTTTATTAGGAGCTTTTTCTGGCGAAACAGATCTTTGAAAAATAAATTCTGGTGCTGAATTTTTTGGATTTTCTAAAACCTTACCTTCTGTAGAAGTATGAAATAAATTATCATCAACTGAAAAAGGAGGCGCACCTTTTTTATCCTTTGGAATAGCTATTTCATGTTTTTTTGCATAATTGATAAGATCTGTTCTTGATTTTAATCTCCAAATTCTCCATGGCGCTATAATTTTTATAGCGGGTCCAAAATAATGGTATCCTAACTCAAATCGAACTTGATCATTTCCTTTACCAGTTGCCCCATGTGAAACTGCATAAGCTTTGAACTTTCTGGCAACTCTAATTTGATCTTTTGCAATAAGTGGTCTGGCTATTGATGTGCCTAATAAATAAACACCCTCATAAATTGCATGACCTCTTATCATTGGATAAACATAGTCTTTAACAAAAGTATCTTTCAAATCTTTAATTATAATATTTTTAACTCCAAATTTTTTTGCATTAGTTATGATTTTTTTTCTATCAATTTCTTGACCAACATCTGCTGTATAACAAATTACTTCAGCATCATAATTTTCCTGAAGCCACTTTAAAATTATAGATGTATCAAGGCCTCCAGAATAGGCTAAAACGATTTTCTTTTTTGATTTCATTAAATCAACTACAAGCTTTTTTTGTAGCGTTATAAGCTTTAGTAAACCCTAACAAAGAATAATGATCAATTGTTTGAGAGCCTTTTTGATTATAGCCTGTGATCATAATTCTAGAGCCTTTTTTCATTCTGCTAATCATTCTAAATTCAACCTTGTTGTCAGCAATCCATGCAAAACCTTGTTCTTTAATATCAAATTTGAATTTATTTTTTCCTGATGCAGCAGTTACAGAATTATTATTATTAAATTCATACCCCCCTGTAACACTTACCTCGTTAATAATTTTTTCAGCAGGTCTAAATGCAATGAACAATTTTGCGTCTCTCTTATTTGATTTTGGAGCTTGTAATATAGGAGATGATTGAGCAAAACACACTTTTCCAGTAGCTTCAGTAATTACCATTGCCTCCCAATCTTTATATTTTCCAATTTTCTTAATTTCTTCTGCTGATAATTGATTACACCAAGAAACTAAAATTATTGGTAAAGTTAATATGATTTTTTTAATTATGGACATGGGTTTGGATAAATTGATTGAACTTTATTAATTTCTTTAATGACTTCATCAGTTAAATTTATGTTTACACTTTCTATATTAGTTTTCAACTGCTCCATTGTGGTAGCACCAATAATAACAGAAGTTACAAATGGTTTAATTTCTAAAAATTTTAAAGACATTTGAGCCATATCTAAGCCATGATTTTTTGAAATTCTATAATATTCCTCAATTGCATTATTTCTGTTAGGTTTATTATATCTAGTCCAAAAATCTCCGTCTCGTTCTATTCTTGAATTTTTTGGAAGTTCATTATTTCTATATTTTCCAGTTAAAAACCCACTAGCTAGAGGTGAATATGCTAAAAGACCAATTTTATCTCGAACAGATATTTCAGCTAGGCCGACTTCATATGTTCTATTTAACAAGCTGTAAGGATTTTGAATAGACATCATTCTTGGAAGATTTTTTTCTTTTGATAATTCTAAAAATTTAGAAACACCCCAAGGAGTTTCGTTTGATAGACCAATTTCTCTTATTTTTCCTGATTCAACAAATTTTTTAAGATTTCCTAGAACATCTTCAATTTCATTCCAGTTTTCATTTTCCTTATGTTCATATCCTAATTTTCCAAACATATTTGTGTTTCTTTCAGGCCAATGTAGCTGATAAAGATCTATATAGTCTGTTTGCAATCTTTTTAAACTGCCATCAACAGCCTCTGTCATCTTTTTTATTCCATAATTATTTCCACCTCCTCTGATATATGCTCTTGCTGGTCCAGCTATTTTTGTTGCAATAATAATTTTGTCTCTTTTTTTTGATTTTTTAAACCAATTACCAATTATAATTTCTGTAAGTCCAAAAGTTTCTGCTTTAGGGGGTACGGAATATAGTTCTGCTGTATCCCAAAAATTTACACCTTGATCTAGAGCATAATCCATTTGTTCAAAACCCTCTTCTTGAGTATTTTGTTCACCCCAGGTCATAGTACCGAGACAAATTGTACTTACATTGAGATCAGTATTACCTAGTTTTTTATAATTCATATCTTTTTTTGATTTTTTTTTATCTTTTAAGGTATCTTGAATAATTAGTAAAAGCATATTATATATTACTTATTATGGAATTTGATAAAAACGGAATACTAAATAGAGCTAAAGCAGCTCAACAGACAACAGTTGTAATGGATGAAGGTTTAAGATCTTACATGCTAAAAGTTTACAACTACATGGCAACAGGAATTTTATTAACAGGAATAGTTGCGCTTTTAACATTTAAAATGTCAGTAGTAACAAATGATGCTGGGTCAATAACAGGTCTAACTCAAATAGGTGGTGCAATTTATATGTCTGGATTGAAGTGGCTTGTGATGTTGGCACCTTTAGGAATTGTTTTTTATATGAGTTTTGGAATTAATAAGATGAGTGCATCAAAAGCTCAAACAACCTTTTGGGTGTTTGCAGCATTAATGGGTCTTTCCTTATCTTCAATTTTATTAGTCTACACAGGGATGAGCGTTACAAGAGTGTTTTTTATTTGTTCAGCAACTTTTGGTGCAATGAGTATTTATGGTTACACCACTAAAAGAGATTTAACAAAATTGGGATCATTTTTAATGATGGGTTTAATTGGAATTATAATTGCATCTATAGTTAACATATTTATGAAGTCTTCAATGATGTACTTTGTAATATCAATTTTAGGAGTATTAATTTTTGTAGGTCTGACTGCTTATGATACACAAAAAATTAAAAATATGTATGCCGTAACTGACTCAGGTGAAATTATGGGCAAAAAAGCAGTTATGGGTGCTCTTACACTTTATCTAGACTTTATAAATTTATTTATAATGTTGTTAAGATTATTTGGACAAAGAAGATAATTATTTTTTTAAAGCCTTTTCCAATTAGTATTTTTTAAAAGTGAACTGAGATTAAAAGAGTTTTTAAGAATTTTACCACTAGTATCAGTGATTAAGTATTTGAGGTTTTTAGTTTTAGGCTTAAAGTTTTTACAAATTTTATATAAAGCATTTTCTGTAGCATTTCTAAAAACGCTAAAACTGACTTGTTTACTGGAAATACTTAAACCGTAGTCTTTCCAAGATCCCTCAGAAACCATTTTAGCGTACAAATCTAAAATTATTTTAAGCTCATCTTTTTCAAAAAATTGTCTTTCTTCTATTTGTTTTTTTGGATTGTTGATTACTAGTTTTAAATTACTGCGCATCAATTTTATATTTATTTATCAATGGTATTTGAAAGCCTGTAAAAATAATTGTTATTGGTAGCATTCCCCATACCTTAAAGTTAACCCAAAACTCTTCAGATTGTGTTCTCCAAATACATTCATTTAATATTGCAAGACCAAAGAAAAAAAACATCCATCTTTTGTTTAATAATTCCCAACCAATATCTGTTAAGGGAATTGATTTACCCATAATTTTTTTAAGAACAGGCTCTTTAGTAAAATATTTTCCAAAAAACAAAGCTAGCGCAAATAAAATATTAATTATAGTTGGTTTAACATAAATAAATATTGGATCATTAAAATAGATTGTAAGTCCACCAAAAAATGTAATCAAAATTCCACTCACGAGTGGCATGGTTGGTATTTTTTTCTCAAAAAACCAAACAACAACTAGTGCGATTAAAGTTGCAACTATTAGTGGAGGAATTGCGACTGATAAATTTTTGTCGTTATTATAATAGAAGAAAAAAAATATAGCTAATGGGCCAAAATCAGTAACAAATTTTAAAAAAGATTTATTCACTTAAAAGATATTAACATATTAATCACATCACAAAACAAGATAATTTTAACCATTGATTTTTATTTTTAAATACCCATACTAATATCTATGCCGATACAAAAAGCTAAATTTTCAATTGGAGATATTGTAAAACATAAACACTTTGAATTTAGGGGTGTGATTTATGATGTAGACTTTGAATTTAATAATTCAGAAGAGTGGTATCAATCTATCCCAAAAAATGTAAGACCGAGAAAAGACCAACCATTTTATCATTTGTTGGCTGAAAATGATGAAATTACTTATGAAGCTTATGTTTCACAACAAAACCTTCTTATGGACGATTCTGACGAACCTATAAAACACCCATTAATTGAAGAGATTTTTTCAGGCAAAAAAGGTTCAAGTTATTTTAAGATGTCTAATTAGTTTTATCACTATTCAAACACATTTAGCTCAAATCTAGGCCATATAAATTAAATATTCTAAACATATATTCTGATCAAGAGTGTTAAACGTTAATTTCAAATTGTTATCTCCCTCTGCATTCTTGATCGGAAATCATTTTCATAATAGATATTATTAATAAATCCAAAATTAATATGTTTAAACTTTTTCAACCTAATAGAATTTTTCAGATAACTTCTAGAGCCCCTAAATATGTTTTATTCTTATTTGTTTTAGTTCTTTCGGTAGGATTAACAGAGGCATTAGTATTTTCACCAGAAGATTATAAACAAAGTGATGCTGTTAGAATTATGTATGTACATGTCCCAGCTGCTTGGATTTCACTTGGAATTTTTTCATCAATTACTGTTTTATCGATAAGTGGTTTTATCTTTAAAAATAAAAACTTATTTTTAATAGCAAAAAGTTTAGCACCGTCTGGTTTTGTTTTTAATATTATTGCATTAGTTACGGGTTCAATTTGGGGCAAACCAACATGGGGAACTTGGTGGGCATGGGATGCTCGAATTACTTCAATGTTAATTTTAGCCCTCTTTTATGCAATGTATTTAATATCTTGGAGAATTTATGAAAATGAAGAAAAGGTTTTTAAAATTAGTACTATAATTACTATCCTAGGTATTGTTAATGTTCCCATCATTAAATATTCAGTCGATTGGTGGAATACACTTCATCAGCCAGCTTCAATTAATATATTGTCAAAAAGCTCAATTCATTCATCAATGCTTTTTCCTCTATTGATAATGACTGCGGCATTTGCCCTTTTTTCATTGCTAATTTTTTTAATGAAATATAATACAGAACTGATAAAAATTAAAAATAAAGGCCTAGATAGATTATGATTAATGAAATACTTTTTATGAACGGATATGGTGTTTACGTATTATCTGCTTTCATCTTTACGCTTTTAAGTTTTACAGCCTTATATTTGGTTACAAAAATTCAATTTGTTAAAGAACAAAGTAAATTTGTTTCTAAGTTTGGATCTCTTAACACTGAGAAAGCTAATTCTGCAAAATTACAAAAAATCAACAAAGAAATTTTAGCTAACGCCACAAACGACTAACTTTTGAACCATGTATGGTCGTAAAGTTAAATTAAGATTTTTGTTTGTAGTTGTAATCTTAATAACTTTAATTTTATCAGTTTTTTTAATTTTAAAATCCCTTGAAGAAAATGTGGTTTATTTTCAATCACCTTCGGAAATTAATATGTCAGCTGAATTAGATAAAAAAAAAATTAGAGTTGGAGGAATGGTTAAAAAAGACTCTATTTCTATTACTGCCAATGAAATTAAATTCATAATTACTGATTTTAAAAATGAAATAAATGTTACTTTCAATGGCGCGGTTCCAAATCTTTTTGAGGAAGAAAAAGGAGTAGTTGCTGAGGGATTTTTAAAAGATAGAAATTATTTTTCTGCTACTAAAATTTTAGCAAAACATGATGAAAATTATATGCCGCCAGAAGTAAAAGCAGCAATGGAGGGAAAGTAAATTGATATATAGTGTTATTGGATATTATTCATTAATTTTAGGTTTGTGTTTTAGTTTAATTTTAATCTTTTTTTCAGTAAGAAATTTTAATAATTCCAAATTATTAGATCCAAAGATTTTATCATTCACATTTTTACAATTTTTTTTTGTTGTAATCAGTTTTTTGAGTTTAGTTTTATCTTTTGTTTTTTCTGATTTTAGTAATGAAACTGTTTTTAATAACTCGCATACAACTAAACCACTTTTTTATAAAATAGCTGGTACTTGGGGAAATCATGAGGGAAGTCTTTTACTTTGGTTATTTGTATTAACGCTATTCATTTTCATATTTTTATTAAGAAGCAAAAGTCAACCAACAAAATATAAAATTTTAACTTTAGTATTTCAGCAAATTATAATTATTGGTTTTTTTATATTTTTAATTAAGACATCCAACCCTTTTAATTTTCTATTTCCAACTCCAGAAGAGGGGTTGGGATTAAATCCAATATTACAAGATCCTGCTTTAGCAATTCATCCACCAATTTTGTATTTAGGTTACGTTGGTTCATCAATTATTTTCTCATCAGCGCTATCAGCAACATCACTAAACTTAATTACTAAAACTTGGGCCTCACATATCAAAAAGTGGGTTTTAATTTCATGGATATTTTTAACTCTAGGAATTTTATTAGGATCAATTTGGGCTTATTATGAACTAGGTTGGGGAGGCTTTTGGTTTTGGGATCCTGTTGAAAATGTCTCACTAATGCCATGGCTAGCATTAACAACACTTTTACATTGTATTCTTGTTTTAGAAAAAAAATTGATTTTAACCTCTTGGGTAATAATTTTATCAATAGCAACGTTTACACTGAGCATGTGTGGTACGTTTTTAGTAAGATCTGGAATTCTTAATTCTGTACATACTTTTGCAAATGATCCAGAGAGAGGATTATTTATCTTAATTTTTCTATTTTCTTTAATTTTTCTTTCTTTATTTATTTTTTTCTTTTTTTACAAAGCCAACAAAGATACTCCGACAAGTTTTTTTTGGTTAAGTAAGGAAGCTGCAATTATAATTAACAACTGGTTTATGATGTATTTTTTGTCAGTAGTATTGATTGGTACAGTTTATCCTATATTTCTTGACGTTTTATCTTCACAGAAAATATCTGTAGGACCACCATTTTATCATAAATTAATAATTCCAATTATAATTCCATTTTTGTTGATGATGGCAATTGGTCCGAAATTAAAATGGATTAAATCTAACTTGGAAGATAAAATTTATTTATTTATTCTATTAGTAATTTCTACCTTATTGTCTTTTTTAATTGTAAAAAATTTTGATACAAATTTACTTGTAAATACAATTTTAGTTTCAAGTGCCTTATATCTTTTCTTAATAACGTTAAGAGATTTTTTTATTAAGAAATATAATAATATCTCACAAAATATTGCCCATTTTGGATTTAGTTTACTAATTTTGAGTATCTTATTGAACAACTTTTTTTCAACTGAAATTATAACCAACTTAAAAGTTGGAGAAACTTTTGAAACTGAAAATACTAAGATTATATTTGAAGATATTAGTCAAAAAAAAGAAAAAAATTATCAATTAATTACAGGAAAATTTATTATTCAAAATCCAGGTGGTAAAATAGATAATTTGTCACCCGAACTTAGAATATATAATCAACCAAATATTGTGACCAGCGAAGCAGATATAAAAACAACCATAATTGCCGATAAATTTATAGTAATTAATTTAGTTCAGAATCAAGAATATTTTAATGTTAGGTACCAGGTAAAACCATTTATGATATGGATTTGGTTATCAGTATTGTTGATTAGTTTTGGTGGCTTAACAAGTTTAATTAAAAAGAAACATGAAAAATAAGTTATCATCAATACTTATAACCTTTGCTTTTGTTTTTGTTTTTGTTCTTTTTTATAAAGGTTTAAAAAACACAAATATTTACACTCCAGAAAAAAAAATTAACAATGTAGTTCCTTTATTTACTGTAGATTTATTTAGCACTGGAAAAAAAGTAAATTCAATAGAGTTATTCAGTGCAGAGAAATTTTATCTATTGAATATTTGGTCATCGTGGTGTGTGCCATGTAGGCAAGAGCATCCTTTATTAATGTATTTATCAAAAAATAAAATAGTTGAAATTATAGGTTTAAATTACAAAGATAAAAAGATTAATGCTCAGAGTTTTTTAGATGAGCTTGGTAATCCGTACAAAAATATTATTTTTGACAAAGAGGGCATCTATGCAATTGAATGGGGAGCTTATGGTGTGCCAGAGACTTACTTAATTCATAATGGTGTTATAATAAAAAAATACATTGGGCCCTTAAACGAAGAATTAATCAAAGAAATTAAATCATTAATAAAATGAAATTATTAAAATTATTTTTTATTATTTTTATTATTTTTTCTTTAAATCATTTGAAAGCAAATAATGAGAATATCAAAAACGATATTACTAAAAACTTACGTTGTTTGACTTGTCAGGGTCAATCTGTTTATGATTCAGACTCTGAATTTGCAAATAGTATAAAAATTTTAGTAAAAAAAAAATTAAATGAGGGTTTATCTAAAAAACAAATTTATAAATTTTTTAAAGATAAATATGGAGAATGGATACTGTATGAAACTGAACTTAACAAAAATACATATATATTATGGTTATTACCAATATTGATATTTTTAATTGGAGGTGCAATAGTCTTTAAAAATTTTATTTTTAAAAAATAATTTATCTAATATGAATTTAAAAAACTTTTGTTTAACACTTATTTTTGTATTTTCTGTATTTACATTAAATGCTGAAGAAATAAAAACTGATAATCAAGATACAGAGTTTAATGTTTACACAGGCATGTTTGACTTTAGTGATCAAGGAAAAAGATCTACACTTATTGGTTTTCAACATCAAAATGAAAATTTAAACAGAGATACTTTTTTAGGAAATCTATCACCTATTACAGGTGCATTTATTACTGCTGATAGTGCGGGTTATATTTATACAGGTGTACAAGCTCAATATAAAATTGGTGCTTTAAATATTACACCAAGTTTTATGCCTGGATTATATCACCAAGGAGATGGTAAAGATCTTGGGCATGTTCTTGAATTCAAGAGTGAAGTTCAATTATCACTTGATATATCGAAAAGTACTGAATTAGGGTTTTCATATAATCATTTATCTAATGCTAGCTTAGGAGATAAAAATCCTGGGGCAAATAGTTATATGTTTAATTTTCTTAAAAGTTTCTAATAATTCAATATGAAAATAAATGAATGCTATAATTTCAATGATTTTAGAAAACTTGCTAAAAAAAGATTACCTTCACCAATTTTTCACTACATAGATGGTGGGGCAGATGATGAAACTACACTAAAAAGAAATACTGACTCTTTTAATGATTGTGATTTAGTGCCTAATGTTTTGGCAAGTGTAGGTAAGCCAGATCTATCAACAACTGTTTTTGGCAAAAAAATCAATATGCCAATTTTTTTGTCACCAACAGCTATGCAAAGATTATATCATCATGATGGAGATAAAGCATCAGCTCGAGCTGCAGAAAAGTTTGGAACCTTTTACAGTATGTCGACAATGGCAAATAATACCATTGAGGAAATTGCAGAAATTTCTAAAGGTCCAAAGTTATTTCAACTATATGTTCATAAAGATCAATCAATCACAGATGATTTAATTGAGAGATGTAGAACGTCAGGTTATGATGGTATGTGTTTAACGGTTGATACATTGGTTGGTGGAAATAGAGAGAGAGACCATAGAACAGGATTTACAACTCCTCCAAAACTTACTTTTCAAAGCTTGCTTAGTTTTGCAATGAGACCTGAATGGGTTTTTAATTATTTTACTCATAAAAAATTTGAATTATCAAATGTTGCAAAGAAGACAGATAAAGGAACCAATATTGCAAAGTCAGTAGTAGAGTATATCAACGAACAATATGATCCAGCAATGAACTGGAAAGATGCAGAGTACTGTGCAAAAAAATGGAATAAGCCCTTTGCACTCAAAGGAGTTATGTCAGTAGAAGATGCAAAAAGAGCAATTGATATTGGTTGTACAGCAATCATGGTTTCAAACCATGGTGGAAGACAATTAGATGGATCAAGATCACCATTTGATCAGGTAAAAGAACTGTCAGATGCTGTAGGTGATAAACTTGAAATTATATTAGATGGGGGCATTAGAAGAGGAACACATGTCTTAAAGGCTATAGCTGCGGGCGCAAAAGCATGCAGCTTTGGAAAAATGTTCTTGTTTTCTTTAGGTGCTGGAGGCCAACCAGGAGTAGAACGTCTATTGCAGAATATGCATGATGAAATAAATCGTAATATGGTATTAATGGGCTGTAAAAATATTAAAGAGTTAAATAGATCAAAATTAATTTATAGAAAATAACACAAAAGGAAAAAAAATATGAAATTAGCTTCAAGTTTAAATCGTTTAGGAACCGAGTCAGCATTTAGTGTTTTAGCAGAAGCCAAAAAATTAGAAGCTGCTGGAAATCCAATGATTCACTTGGGACTTGGTCAACCTGATTTCAAAACCCCAAAACATGTAGTTGAGGCTGCTAAAAAAGCTTTAGATGATGGACATCATGGATACGTTTTATCAAATGGGATTTTAGAGTGTAGGCAAGCTGTAACAAGGTGGATAAAAAAACGTTACAACGTTGATGTAGATGCTGAAAGAATTACAATTATGCCAGGGGGCAAGCCTACGATGCACTATGCTATTCAATGCTTTGGAGAGCCTGGAGCTGAAATTATTCATCCAACACCTGCATTCCCAATTTATGAGTCCATGATTAATTATACTGGGTCTACAGCAGTTGCTTATGATTTAACAGAAGACAAAGATTTAAAATTTAGTGCAGATAAAATTTTATCTTTAATAACTGATAAAACTAGATTGTTAATTTTGATTAACCCAAATAATCCAACTGGAAGTTTTGTGGAAAAATCAGAAATAGATAAATTAGCTGAAGGATTAAAAAAACATCCTCATGTAACAATCTTGAGTGATGAAATTTACAGTAGGCAAATTTTTGATGCTAAAGAAATGCCAACTTTTTTCAATTACCCAGAACTAAGAGATAGATTAATTGTTCTTGAAGGTTGGAGTAAAGCTTATTCAATGACAGGTTGGAGATTAGGCTGGAGTTTTTGGCCAGAAAATTTAATTGAACATGTAAATAAATTATTAATCAATAGTGTCTCATGCGTTAATGCAGCTGCTCAGTTTGCGGGTATTGCTGCGTTAGATGGACCAGATGACTCTATTCATCTAATGATGGAAAAATTTACTCAAAGAAGAAAATTAATTCATGAAGGGCTAAATAGTTTACCAGGTATTGAATGTAGTTTACCAGGTGGAGCATTCTATGCATTTCCTAAAGTAATAGGAACTGGAATGGATGGCTCAGAATTTTGTAAAAGAGCAATGCATGAAGCTGGAGTAGCAATTGTACCAGGCACAGCCTTTGGCAAAACGTCTAAAGACTATGTCAGATTTAGCTTTGCAGCCTCTCAAGATAACATTTCTAACGCATTGGAAAATATTAAAAAAATGTTAGGCTAGACATAATGTCTGAACTAGCACTACCTAAAGTTGATAAAAATATATTAACCAAGAAATCTTTAATTGTATCTGATCTTAAAAGGATTATTAACAAAGATAATGTTTTAAGTGATGCAGATGAAATTAAACCATATGAAACAGATGCTTTAGCAGCCTACAAAAACACACCCCTAGCTGTTGTGTTGCCTGAAAATACACAAGAGGTTAGTGAAATTTTAAAATATTGTAATAATGAAAATATAAAAGTTATTCCAAGAGGAGCTGGGACTGGATTGTCAGGTGGGGCACTACCTTTAAATGATGCAATTCTTTTAGGACTTGGAAAATTTAATAAAATTCTTGATATTGATTTCAATAATAACTGTGTTGTTACTCAACCTGGTGTCACTAATTTATCAATAACTCATGCTGTAAAACACAAGGGATATTATTATGCACCCGATCCATCAAGTCAATTAGCCTGTTCAATTGGTGGAAACGTAGCGGAAAATTCAGGAGGTGTTCACTCCTTAAAATATGGAACTACAACAAATAATATTTTAGGTGCAGAGATGGTTTTGATGGATGGAACCATATGTAGATTAGGTGGAAAAACATTAGATCAAGAAGGTTATGATTTGATGGGACTTATCTGTGGTTCAGAAGGATTACTTGGAGTTATTACTGAAGTAACTGTTAAAATTTTAAAAAACCCTCAAACGGTCAAAGCAGCATTAGTTGGTTTTCCAACAATTGAAGATGGTGGAAATTGTGTAACTGAAATTATCTCTAGTGGGATTGTTCCTGCTGGAATGGAAATTATGGACAAAGCTTTAATTGATGCAACTGAAAAATTTGCTAAAGCAGGATATCCAATGGATGCAGAAGTTCTAATGATTGTTGAGCTTGATGGAACTAATTCTGAAGTTGATAGTATGCTAAAAGAAATAGAAAAAATTTCTCAAAAAAATAATTCAAATAGTTTCAAACTTAGTAAAAATGAAAAAGAAAGAATGGCTTTTTGGTCAGGAAGAAAAGCTGCTTTTCCTGCATGTGGAGCTATGGCACCAGATTATTATTGTATGGATGGATCAATCCCAAGAGGAAAATTATCAGAAATATTAAAAGAAATTACCAGACTTTCAAAAAAGTATAACCTAGCTGTAGCAAATGGTTTTCATGCAGGCGATGGAAACTTGCATCCTCTTATTTTATTTGATGGAAGCAAAAAAGAGGAATTAAAAAAGACAGAGGAATTTGGAGCAGAAATATTAAAAGCGTGTGTGAAAATGGGAGGTGCATTAACCGGAGAACATGGTGTGGGTATTGAAAAACGTGAGTTGATGTGTGAAGCTTTTAACAACGATGATATTCAGCAACAATTAGATATAAAAAAATCATTAGATACAAAAAATCTTTTAAATCCAGGAAAAGTTTATCCTATATTAAGAAAATGCGCAGAGGAAGGGAGAGTTCATGTTCATAGAGGAGAAGAAAAATTCCCAGATCTACCAAGATTCTAATTATCTTAAACCTGATACAGAAATTGGAGTTTCAAACTTAGTTAAAGATTTTTATAAAAAAAAATTACCAATAAATTTACAAGGAACAAATAGTAAAAAATATATTGGTTACAATGTTCAGGCTGCAAAAACTTTAGATTTATCTAATCTAAACGGAGTAATAGAGTATTTACCAGAAGAACTTTATATTAAGGTGTTGGCAGGAACACCAATTAAAACTATTGAGGATTTATTAGAAAAACACAATCAACAGTTGGCATTTGAGCCTTTAGATTTTGGTTATATAAATGAAGGCAAATCTAATAAAGGCTCCGCAGCTGGATGTGTTGCCACCAATTATGCTGGCTCACGTAGATTTAAAGTTGGAAGTGTTAGAGATTTCGTATTAGGTTTTAGAGGAGTAAACGGTAAAGGAGATATTATAAAATCAGGTGGAACAGTAGTAAAAAATGTCACTGGATATGATTTATCAAAAGTAGTGTCAGGTTCTTTTGGAACTTTAGTAGCACTTACTGAACTAACATTAAAAGTTTCTCCAAAAAAAATATTCCAAAATACTATCGTTATATATCTGAAGGACATAAAAATTGTTTCCTCTCTTTTTCATAAAGTTTTAGACTCAAGTAATGAAATTTCAGGAGCTATATATATTCCTGATGAGCCAAAAAGTAAAAAGTTTGACTTAAACAAAAGCAGAGTTTTTAAATTTAATGATCTTAAAAATGATGGTCCTTTCTTTGCCATCAGATTAGAGGGAGATCGAGTATCCGTTCAAGAAAGATTACAAGATATAAACAGAGAATTAGAACTTAAAAAATATAAAACATCTATTTTGGATAATCATCAATCAGTTCCATTTTGGATAAAAGTAAATAATTTAGAGTTATTTACGAATACAAAAAATAATTTAATAAGAGCAGTGATTCCTCCATCTAATTCTGAAAAGTTAATGAAATTTTTAGGTAATAAATTAAAATATTTCATTGATTGGTCTGGATCTTTGTTTTGGATAGAAGTTCCTGATAACGAGGATAATAAAATTGCACAAATTAGAGAGTTTATAAGCAATAATGAAGGATATATGACCATCATCATGAAATCAGAAAATTTTGATTTTAAAGAAAAAGTATTTTCAACTGATAAAGCAAAATTAATGATATCAAAAAAAATTAAAGAAAGTTTTGATCCTAAGAGCTTGTTCAATCCAGGAAGAATGTATCGAGAGATTTAATGCAAACAAATTTTTCTAACACACAACTAAAAGATAAAGATAATCAATCTACTGAAAAAATTTTTAAAAAATGTGTTCATTGTGGAATGTGTAATGCTACCTGTCCAACATATGGAATTCTTGGTGATGAATTAGATGGTCCAAGAGGAAGAATATATCTAATTCAAGACATGCTAGAAAATAATAAGAAGCCGTCTGAAAAAGTAGTTAAGCATATTGATAGATGTCTTTCATGTTATAGTTGTATGACCACTTGTCCTGCTGGAGTAAATTATATGCATGTAATAGATCATGGCAAAAAATATATAGAGCAAAATTATGAGAGACCTTTTTTTGATAAATTATTAAGGAATTTTTTATCAATAACTCTTCCAAATGTTAGATACTTTAAAGTTGCAAGTTTTTTTGTAAAAATTGGGAAACCTTTTAGTTTTTTATTTCCAAAAAAAATAAAGAATATGATTAGCTTAATGCCAACGTCTTTTCCAAAAAAACTTCTTAAGAACCAAGAAACTTATCGCGCTAAAGGAAAAAAAATAGCAAGAGTTGCCTTGTTAACTGGCTGTGTTCAAAAAGAAATTTCTCCTCAAATAAATGAGTCTACAATAAGATTATTAAATAGACATGGGGTTGAAGTTGTTGTTCCAAAAAAAATTCGATGTTGTGGGTCTCTAAATCATCATCTTGGAAAAAGTGAAGAGGCACATACTGATTTTACTAACAATATTAACATTTGGTATGAAGAACATAAAAAAGGAAATTTAGATGCAATATTATCTAATACATCTGGTTGTGGAACTACCCTGAAAGATTACGGCTTTATTTTTAGAGATGATAAAGATTATAAAGATAAAGCAAAAATAATTTCTAAATTAACAAAAGATGTAACTGAATATTTGTCTGAAAGTTTAAAATTAAATATTAAGAAAAAAAATAAAAAATATAAAATTGCTTATCATTCAGCCTGTTCAATGCAACATGGTCAAAATATTCATTCACAACCTTTAGAATTATTGTCAAAAACTGAAAATGATATAATGGAAATACCCCAAGGACATCTATGTTGTGGGTCTGCTGG
Source organism: uncultured Pelagibacteraceae bacterium (assembly GCA_902511185.1). Lineage (GTDB taxonomy): Bacteria > Pseudomonadota > Alphaproteobacteria > Pelagibacterales > Pelagibacteraceae > Pelagibacter. The sequence continues at coordinate 38,651 of CABXEK010000004.1, forward strand.
AACTTATAACATCTTACAATCTGAGATAGCAACAAAACTGCTTAAAGATAAAGTTAAAAATATAGAAAGTACTAATCCTGAAATTATTTCAACAGGAAATATTGGTTGCATTACCCAAATATCTAATGGTACCAATATTCCAATTTTACACACAATAGAATTATTAGATTGGTACACTGGTGGTCCTAAGCCTAAAATTTTAGAAAGAATATGATTATGAAAAAAATATTGGTTACAAGAAAGTTGCTTAAAGACTGTGAGGATAAAGCAATCAAAGCTTTTGAGGCTAAATTAAATACAAATGATGAACTTTATTCTCAATCAAAACTAATTGAATTAAGTCAGGGGTGCGATGCAGTTTTAACTTCTTTAACTGATAAAATGGATGAAGAAACAATTAATAAATTACCTGAGACTGTAAAAATAATATCAAATTTTGCAGTTGGATTTGGAAACATTGATTTAGAAGCAGCAAAAAAAAGAGGTATTGTTGTAACTAATACTCCTGAAGTTCTATCTGATGCCACAGCTGAAATTGGAATTCTTTTAATTTTGGGTGCTTGCAGAAGAGCAGCAGAAGGAATTGAAGCTGCAAAAGAAAGTAATTGGAAATGGTCAGCAGATTATTTAATTGGAAAGCAATTAACTGGTTCTAGACTAGGTATCTTAGGCATGGGAAGAATTGGACAAAAAATTGCAAAAATTGCAAAGTCACTTGGAATGATTATTCATTATCATAATCGTTCAAAATTAAACGAAGATAAAGAGCAAGGTGCTGTTTATCATGATAGTCTTAAAAGTTTGTTTTCAGTTTCAGATGTTTTGTCAATTTGTTGTCCAGCAACAAAAGAGACAGTGAATTTAATTAATAAAGAAACGGTTGAATATTTCCCAAAAGGAGCGGTAATTACAAATGTTGCCAGAGGAGATATAGTTGATGATGATGCTTTAATTGATGCTTTGAATAGAAGAAAAATTTATGCAGCTGGATTAGATGTTTATAAAGGTGAACCAAATTTAAATCCTGGTTACTTGAAAATAAAAACTGCTTTTATTCTGCCTCATCTTGGAAGCGCAACTAAAGATACAAGAACTGCAATGGCTAATCTTGCAATTGATAACATTGATGAGTTTTTCAATACAGGTAATTGTAAAAATAAAGTAAACTAAGCGAAAAGAAAAAGTATGTCCGAATTAATAGCATTTATTGGTGTTGGAAACATGGGTTTGCCTATGGCTGAAAATTTAATGAAATCTGGAAAAAAGATTAGAGTTTTTGATGTTTCTAAAAATACAATTGAAATTGCTCAAAAAAAAAATTTAGATGTTGTTGAAAATTTAAGCGACTTAGTTACGACAGATGTAACAACTGTAATAACTATGCTTCCTGAAGGAAAACATTCTAAAGAAGTTTTTTTAGGAGAAAATGGAATTATCAACAAAGTATCAAAAGATTGTCTATTAATTGACTGCTCTACAATTGATATTCAAACTTCGAAAGAGATTGGAAAAAAAGCAACTGAAAACGGAATTAAAATGATTGATGCCCCAGTGAGCGGAGGTGTTATGGGTGCACAAAAAGCAACTTTAAATATAATGGTAGGTGGAACCAAAGAAGCATTTGATCTTGCATTACCTCTTTTAAAAATTATGGGAAAAAATATTTTTCATGCAGGAGAATTAGGAAGTGGAAATGGAGCAAAGATTTGTAATAACATGTCATTAGGAATTACAATGATTGCAGCTTCAGAGTCATTAATGTTAGCTAAGAGATTAAATATAGATATTAAAAAAGTTCATGAAATTATGAAAAATGCATCAGGGAATAGTTGGCCAATTTCTGTTTATCCACCTCTACCAGATTTAATTGAGGGCACGCTCTCTAATAATAATTATCGACCAGGATTTTCTGCGGGTATGATGAATAAAGATCTTAAACTTGCTTATGAATGTGCAAAAAGTGTTAATGCAGATACACCTCTTGGTAAAGCGGCATTAGAAATATATGAAAAATTTTGTAAAGATGGTAACGATGACAAGGATTTCTCTGCTATTTCAAAAGTAATCGGTGGAGATGCTTGGGATTACCCAATAGAGTAAATTTTTAATTTAGATGTTTATAAATTGTTGTTCTGGATACGCCAAGTTTTCTAGAGGCAACAGAGATATTATTTGTTTCTAAAAAAGTTGATCTAATTAATACACACTTTTCTCTTTTAATTTTTGTATCTTTACATGATTTACACGCATATGTTTTTTTGGATACATTTTCTTTAATTTTATTTTCTTTAAAATTTTGACTCTTTACTACAAAAACTGATGATCCTAGGTGATCAGTTATTTTCAATATTTTATTATTCAGTAAATCAGAGACTATTGATGAAAATGAATTTGTAAAAATATTATTGAAGTTTTCATTCTTTAAATCTACCAATCCATGAAGCATAATTTTAGCATTACTGTTTGCACCAACCACAACTCCATCACCATTAATAGCTAGTAACCCAACACTTGTAGTTGAAAGATATTCTGATCTCGGATGAAAAGATAAAATTAATTCACTAGAAAATTTTTGAATAAATAATTTGGTTTCTATACTTCTAGTTGCTAATTTTACTAGTGCTAAAGTATGTTGTTCTCTTGATTTTGAGTCTGTGGAGGCATCAATGATACCTATTGTTTTCCCATCATAATTAATAATAGGGCTAGCAAAACAAGATATTTTTTCATGTGCAATGAAAAAGTGTTCTTTGCCAGACACTATTGTGGGTTTCTTAAGTTCTACTGACAATCCAAGACCATTTGTACCACAAACTTTTTCTGCCCATATAGAACCAGGTATTACTGATTTACCAACATCACCTTGTAAGCAAGTTTTATCATAGATAGTGTCGAGCACTAATCCATTTTCATCTGAATAAGCTACCATAAAATTCGTTCCTGCAATTTGAGAATATAGTAGTTCTATTTCTGGAATAACAATTTTTCTAAGTGCTTCATTTTTTTCTTTAATTTGTTTAAGCTCAACTGAAGATACAAGACTTTGTTTGGGATCTTTGAATGGATCAAGACCTGTAGAGATACATCTCATCCAACTTTCAGAAATATCTTCTCCCATTGTATCTGAGAGCATATTTCTTTTTTTTAAAATATTTTTAAACTCTTTGTTAGCTGAATTTAAATTATTCATATTTCAATTTAAGTCTCTTTAATCCTCAAAACAACTAACCACAGGTTGTATTTGTACATTTATTGGACATATTTGAGTCGCGTTGACTGTCACTTTACCTCCGTGTTGAATAGGATTTGTTTAAATAGATTAGGAGAAAAAAATTATGAAGGCACAAGTTTTACATAAGTACGACCCAGAAATGAAAGAAAAAGTATGGGTCACAGAGCAAGAAATGCCAGAACCAAAATTGGAAAAATCTTCAGATGTAATTGTAAAAATAGGAGCTGCAGGAGTTTGTAGAACTGATTTACATATAGTTGAAGGAGCTTGGAAGCATATTCAGGATCCTAAAGGTGATTTATTGCCTATGGTTATGGGGCATGAAAATGCTGGATGGGTTGAAGAAGTAGGAAAAGATGTTGTTGGGTATAAAAAGGGTGATCCAGTAATTCTACACCCAATTATTTCAGGAACTGATGGAACATGTTTAAGTTGCCGAAGAGGTTTAGATCAACATGCAGAAGAAGGATCATTTCCAGGTCTTAATATTAAAGAAGGTGGTTATGCAGAATTGCTTAAGACAAGTGTTCGTAACTTAATTAAGCTACCTACAGTATTAGCACCTAAAGATGTTGCACCTTTTTCAGATGCAGGCTTAACAGCTTATAGAGTTGTTAAAAAAGCTACCAGACATTTATTGCCAGGTCAGAATTGTGTAATCATAGGTGCTGGTGGATTGGGTCATATTGCAATTCAATGTTTGAGAGCAATGTGTGCTGCAAATATTATTATTGTTGAAAAATCTAAAGCAGCATTAGATCATGCTATGCCTTTAGGTGGTGATGAAGGTGTTTTAATTGATGGAAATGAAATAGAGAGAGTTTTAGAGCTCACAAAAGGTAAAGGTGCTGAAGCCGTTATCGATTTTGTTGGCGAACATGGCTCCACTAAGATGGGTCTTGATATGACTTCAGGTGGTGGATTTTATTATATCGTTGGTTATGGAGAAGAAATTAAAATTTTAGCTGTTGATGTAATTATTTCAGAAAAAAACATAATAGGAAATTTAGTAGGAACGTGGTCTGAGTTATATGAGCTTATGGAGTTGGCTAACAAAGGTTTAGTTAAACTTTCTATGCAGGAGTATAAGTTAGGCGATGCTAATAGAGCGCTTCATGAACTTAACGAAGGTAAAGTTAAGGGTAGAGCTGTTTTAGTTCCATAATAACAAAAAGGGGAGAGTAACAATGAAAATAACAAAAACTTGCTTGAGTGCAATAATATCAAGTGTCTTGATATTTAGCCCAATGGCATATGCAGATAAGTGGAGTGATCAATTTCCACATATCAAAGCTACAGGAGATATTGCTGGTGATTGTTCTTATGAAAAAATTTCAAAGAAAAATTATAAAGGAAAAACTCTTAAAATAAATACGCACGCAGTTCCAGTAATCGGACAGCCTACAGCTCTTCATGCTGAACAGTTTGCAAAACTAACAGGGGCAAAAGTTGACGTAACACATACACCTGCAGGTGACTTGTATGCGAAAGCTATGGTTCCTTTTAAAGCTGGTCAAGCTCCATACGATATCGTATTTGGTTTTTCTAACTTTATAAATGACTGGAGACAATACTTAGCACCAGTTCCAAAAAAATACATAAACACAGTTGAGATGAAAGATGTAACTAAATCTCATGTTGGTGTTTCTTCTTGGGATGGAACTATGTATCAATACCCAGTTGACGGTGACAGACATTATCTAAAATACAGAAAAGACGTAATAGATAATCCTGAAATGCAAAAAAAATACAAAGCAGATACTGGTAAAGAGTTAAAAGTTCCTACTACTTGGAAAGAATATGGCGAAATGGCCAAATACTTTAACGGTTGGGATTGGGATGGAGATGGAGAAAAAGAATACGGTTCAGCTGAAGTAATGAAAAAAGACGATTTAATGTTCGCAGCTTTTTTCAGTAGATCAGTAGCGTACGCTAAAAATCCCAGAACTCCAGGTGGTTTCTTTTTTGATTTAGAAACTATGAAACCAAACATTAACAATCCAGGATTTGTTGAGGCTTTAACTGATTGGGTAGAGGCTACGAAGTATGTTCCTCCAGGAGGGATAAACTTTGGACTAGGTGATGAAATAGGATCATTTGGTGGTGGTCAAACTCTATTTAGTTTTTCATGGGATGATGCTTTTATTGCAGCAATGCAAGATGATAGTCCTATTAAAAACAAAGTAGGTACAGCTCCTCTTCCAGGTGCAGATAAAGTTTGGAACAGAGTATCTGGTAAATGGGAAAACAAATACAACCAAGCACCATACATTGTATGGGGTTGGGCAGTAGGTGTTGCTAAGAAAAGTAAAGTACAAGAGATGGCATTTGATTATCTATGTTTCTTTTCTAACGGAGCAAACCACCAAGCTGACTTAGCTATTGGTAACTTTGGAGTTAATCCATTTAAAAACTCTGATTTTGATCCACAACTTTATATTAATACTATGGGTTGGGATGCAGACATCGCTAATAGTTACACTAAGACACTTAAAGATATGGAAAAAAGTAAAAATAGAGTTTTCCCTTTAAGAGTTAGAGGTGTGTTTGAGTTCACTAGTGCAGTTGCTACTGGAACTTCAAAAGCGCTTGCGGGACAATTATCTCCACAAGAGGCTTTAGATGAAGTTGCTAAAGAGTGGGAGGCAATTGTTAGCAGAGTAGGTATGAAAAACGTTCAAGAAGACTACGCTGTTGGTGTTAAAATGGAAGACAACAAGTTATAATAATAACTTTAATATGTGGCCGCTTTTCATTAGCGGTCACATATACTATAATTAAAATTCAACTTCATGAACTTCAAACACAAATATATTTTTTTATTTCCTGGGTTATTTGTACTCATCGGAATTTTAATATTTCCAATAATATTTGTAGTACGATTGAGTTTGTCAGGATGGAACAGTTACAATGGACTAAATTTCATAGGCCTTGAAAATTATATTAGGCTTTTCACAGATGATCCTCGATTTTGGGAATCATTTTTTAGATTAAGTTTTTTATCAGTTACCACTGTTTTTCTCCAGTATGTCATTGGGTTTGCACTGGCACATATGGTCTGGAAGGATATTAAGTTTCAAAGGTTTTTTAGAGTACTATTTTTAATACCAATGATGACAACACCTGTGATTATGACAGTTATTTGGAGAACCTTCTTTCACGAATCTTTAGGTCCGGTTAATGATATTTTATCTAACTTTGGTATGTCACCTAAGTGGCTCACGGACCCTACTTTAGCTAAAATTACCGTTATTATTGTTGAGGTTTGGCAGTGGACACCTTTCATGTTTTTATTACTATTAGCTGGCCTTTTATCGCTTCCAAAAGAACCATTTTTAGCTGCTGCAATTGATGGTGCTAGTCCTATTAGAAAATTCATCTACGTTACATTTCCGTTAATGGCACCAATTTCAATTGGAGCAATAATTATTAGATTAATTGAAGCCTCAAAAATAATGGACACTGTTTATGTGTTAACTTCTGGTGGTCCAGGGACTTCAACTGAAACATCTAGTTTTTATATATTTATCAAAGGATTAAGAGAATTTCAGATGGGTTACGCGGCCTCAATGTCATTCACTTATTTAATTATAATGATCATAAGCTTAACTGTCATTGCTAAAGTATTAACTAAATTATTACTGAAAGATTAAATATGGGAAAAATATATACATTTTTAAAATACTTTTTCATAACAGTTTGGACAGTGTTTGTTGTAGCTCCTTTTCTTTGGGCTCTAACCACTTCTTTTAAAGATTTTAATTCTGTAAATGGTGGAGCAACATATATTCCTTGGGTTGATTTTGAGCCTAAGTTAGAAGGTTGGAAAGTTCTAATTAAATCACCTGCAAATGGCGGGGTTGATATTATTGAACCTTATTTTAATAGTTTGTTTGTAACTTGTACCGCAAGTTTAATAAGTATTGTACTTGGAACATTATCTGCTTACGCCTTATCTAGGTATACATTTAAAGCTGGTTTTGTAAAAAATAATGATATTACATTTTTTTTTATATCTCAGAGAATTATGCCACCAATTGTTTTATCGATACCTTTCTTTTTATTTTTGGGATCAATAAATTTGTTAGACAGTCTAATTGGATTAATAGTTGTTTATATTGTTTTGTTAATGCCCATAGCTGTTTGGATTATGGTAGATTTTTTTAATAAAGTTCCAAGAGAGATCGATGAAACAGCTTTAATTGATGGCTGCAATCCTTATCAGGCTTTTTTTAAAGTTGTACTGCCAAATTCAATACCTGGATTAATTGTAGCTGGAATGTTTTGTATTATATTTGGTTGGATTGATTTTTTCTTTGCATTCATATTAACTTTTACTGAGGTACAATTATTACCAGTTAAGATAGTAGCATTGAACTCTTCTATTACTCCATGGTGGAGTTTATCTGCCTCAGCATTAGTATCAGTTGCACCTCTGATCGTAGTTGCATTTATTGTTGAAAGATACTTATCAAAAGGAAATTTATCTGGAGCTATTAAATAATGAATTTAGTTGCTGAAAACTTGAATTACAAACCAGACGATCAATTTCATTTAAACGAAGTGTCTTTTAATTTCAAGAAAGGTAATATTTATACAATTCTTGGAAGAACTCTATCAGGCAAAACAACATTATTAAAAACTATTGCTGGATTATTAACTCCTGATAGTGGTTCTATGAAATTTGAAGATAGAGATTTTTTAAAAGTTCCAGTGTGGGAAAGAAATATAGCAATGGTTTATCAACAGTTCATCAATTATCCCCACTTAAATGTTTATGAGAACGTTGCTTTCCCGCTTAAACAAAGGAAAATAGACAATCATGAAATAAATGATGTGGTTTTAAAATCTCTTAAGTCAGTAGGACTAGAAGGATATGAAAATAGAAAAATTCAAGAATTATCTGGTGGTCAACAGCAGAGAGTATCTCTTGCTAGGTCTCTTGTTAAGAATGCAAAAATTTTATTGCTTGATGAGCCTTTAGTGAACTTAGATTATAAATTAAGAGAGCAATTAAGAGAAGAATTTAAAAATATTTTTTCACAAGGTTTGTCTGAAGAAAGTATTGTAATCTTTTCAACAACAGATCCAAGAGAAGCAATGGAACTAAATGGAGAAGTAATAGCAATTGATGAAGGTAAAGTCTTACAGGTTGGACCAGCAAAAGAAATTTTTGAAAACCCCAAAACATTAAAGGTTGCAGAAATTTCTAATGATCCTCCAATGAATATTTTAAATGCTAATATTGATTCTAATAAGATTAAGTTTGAAGGGATAGAGATAGATGCACCTAACCATTTGTCTAATTTAAAAGATAAAAATTTTAATTTGGGTATTAGAGCTTCAGATATTTTGTTAAGTGATAGTGGTTTTGAATTTGAAGTGGAACTAGCAGAAATAAGTGGTTCAGAAACATTGCTTCATCTTAAGAGGGGAGATGTAAAAATTATAACTTCAATTGAAGAAGTTATGAATTTTAATATTAATGATAAAGTAAAAATAAATTTTGATACCAAAAAAGTTTATGCATTTAATGAAAGTGGAATTTTAGCATCGTCACCGTTTGGAGGTTCATATGTCTAAAATAGATCTTAATAATATCTCTCATTCATACAATCCTAATGATGCAGAGCCTAAATATGCGCTAAATCCTTTTTCTATGACCTGGGAAAATGGAAAAAGATATGCAATTTTAGGACCTTCAGGGTGTGGGAAAACTACAATGTTAAATATCGTTTCTGGACTGGTAAGACCTTCAGCTGGAAATATTTTGTTTGATGATAAAGATGTTACAGATCTTAAAACTGAAAGTAGAAATATAGCTCAAGTGTTTCAATTTCCAGTAATTTATAACACAATGACTGTTTATGAAAACTTAGCCTTTCCATTAAAATGTAGAGATTTTTCAAAAGACAAGATTGAAGAAAGAGTTAATTCTGTAGCAGATACTTTAAATTTAAAATCTTTTTTAAATTCTCCAGCTAGAAAGCTTACTGCAGATCAAAAACAACTAATTTCCCTTGGTAGAGGATTGGTCAGAGAAGATGTTGCAGCTGTTTTAATGGATGAGCCATTAACAGTTATTGACCCTGATTTGAAATTTAGACTTAGAAGAAAACTAAAAGAAATTAATGAAGAGTTTAAAACAACTCTAGTTTATGTAACACATGATCAAAATGAGGCCATGACTTTTGCAGATAATATAATTGTGATGAGCGAGGGTGAGGTGGTGCAGGCAGGAACACCCAAAGAATTATTTGAAAGACCTAATACTACTTTTGTTGGATATTTTATTGGTTCTCCAGCAATGAATTTATTTGAGTCAGAACTATCATCTAATAACAGTGTTAAGATTAATAATACCTTAGTTAAAACAAATACTGATTTATCAAGCTTAAAAAGTCAGAATATTAAATTAGGTATAAGATCTGAGTTTATTAAAATTGCAGAAAATCAAAAAGAAAACATAGTAAATGTTAATGTTGAGAAAGTAGAAGATCTTGGAAATTATAAATTGTTAACTGCAAAAATGGGAAATCTTACTATTAAATCTAAAATAAATAGAGAAACTGAAGTCCCATCCCATAACGTTAAACTACATATACCTGCTGAAAAATGTTGCGTTTATGATGATAATAAACTGATCTAAATTAACAGGTTCTACCTCAGATTGTAATTTAAAGTTAACGTAGTCATTTTGACTATGGACTTCGAAGTCCAATTATAATTAACTTCAAAAAGTTAATTAACTAATACTAAAAAAGAGGAGAGAAAATGATTAAAGAAAAAAAATCATTGAAGGGTAAAGCACCTTCAAGACGTAAGTTCTTTAAGACTGCTGCTGCAACTGGTGTTGCTGCTGTAGCTGCAACATCTTTATCTGCTCCAGCTGTTGCCAAAGAAAGAGTTGAAGCTTCTATGGTAGCTACTTGGCCAAGAGATTTTCCTGGTCTAGGAACTGGTGCACAAAGACTTGCTACAAGATTAAGCGATATGAGTGATGGAAGAATACAAGTTACTTATTATGCTGCTAACGAAAGAGTTAAAGCATTTGACTCATTTGATGAAGTTGCTTCTGGTAACTCACAAATGTACCACGGTGCTGATTACTACTGGGTTAAAAAACATCCTGCATTTGGATACTTTACTGCAAGTCCATTTGGTTTCACATATGCTGAAATGAATGCTTGGCTTAAGTTTGCTGGCGGACAAGAACTTTGGGATGAGTTAACTGATGATTTCGGTACTCAAAGTTTTGCAGCTGGTAACACAGGTGTGCAAATGGGTGGTTGGTTTAATAAAAAAATTAGATCAGCTAATGACTTAAAAGGTTTAAAAATGCGTATGCCTGGATTAGGTGGACAAGTACTTGGAAAACTTGGTGGTTCTCCAATTTCACTACCTGGTGGACAAATTTATGAAAACCTTGTGTCAGGTGCAATTGATGCAACTGAATGGGTAGGTCCTTGGAATGATGAAGCTATGAAGTTTCATGAAGCTGCCAAGTATTACTACTATCCAGGTATGCATGAACCAGGATCTACATTAGCATGTGGTGTTAATAAATCTTGGTTTACAAGCCTTACAAAATCAGACCAATTGATAATTAAAACTGCTTGTGATTGGGCAGATACGACTACAATGGCTGAATATAATGCTAAGAACGGTGCCGCATTAAATCGTCTAGTAAACGAGAATGGTGTTAAACTTGAGAAGTTTAGTGACAAAGTTTACGACGCATTTGCTAAAGGTGCTGCTGAAGTATACGACGAAGTACAGCAACATAGTGCTCTTGCTAAAAAAGTACATGGTGCCTTTATTAAAGGTCGTAAAGAAATTGGTGCTTGGACTAACTTGTCTGACTCACCTTACATTTCTCAAAGAAACAGAGCATTAGGAATATAATTTAATTCTATAAATTTAAAGAGGGCCCCATAAGGGGCCCTTTTTTAAAAAAAATACTAAAAAAACCTTTGGTTCTATGGTTGATAAAAATAATTTACCAATTTTTTTAAGAGTATTGAGTTATTCAATACTAGCCTTCACTTTTATTTTTTTAGTCAACAACGTTTTAACAATATGGTTTGATTGGCCAGGACTAAAGCAATTATTTGCCCATCATGGATTATTTGGATTTAAAAAATTAAGCACACCTTTAGATGGTGCTGTATTAAATTTATCTTATATTCAATTATCATTTTATTTTATTTCATTCATTGCGGTTATTTATTTCGTTTTAAAATCAATTAATCAGACATTAGAAACTGATGCAAAAATACTAACTAATATCACAGCTTACATTGTTAGATCATCTTTTTGGGCAGTATTAATTGTTGGGATCGCAGATTTTTTAATTTCATTTTTGGTTGTTGAAAAATTAGCAGAACCAATTTTTAATGAAGCCATAAAAATTAATTTAGTTATTCCAACTTTTAGAATAACATTTATTCATTTTCCTTTAATATTAATTTCATTTGTAATCGGATATTTCACAAGATCAGTAGGTTTTATTTGGTTAGCAGTTCTGGTGGTTGGTAGTGAATTTTTAATTGTTTTATCTAGATTTATATTTGAGTATGAACAAGCTTTTCAGGGAGATTTAGTTCGTTTTTGGTATGCTGCTTTATATCTTTTTGCCAGCGCATATGCTTTAATACACGAAGGTCATGTAAGAGTTGATGTTCTTTATACTGGATTTAGTGAAAGAAAAAAAGCTTGGACTAATGCAATAGGCTCATTTGTTTTTGGTATTCCACTTTGTCTTATAATTCTTTTTTTAGGTATGGGTGGTAAAGCAAGCATAATTAACGGCCCAGTTATTTCCTTTGAAATTACTCAACAAGGTTCAAACGGATTATATTTACTTTATTTAATGGCAGTGTATTTAGCAGTATTTGCTGTCACTATGTTAATTCAATTTACAAGTTATTTTATGGGTAGTAGCCACAAAATTTTAAAAAATTAAAAAAATGGAACATTTATTTTTAGCTTTACTTGTAATTATAATGATTTCAGCTTTAGCCTCAGGTTTCCCTGTTGCTTTTGCGCTTCCGGGCTCTGCAATAATTTCAATTGGTCTTGCAGCTTTAACCGGTTACTTATTTGAGGGAGATGCAAGCTCATATTTTGCTGTAGATGGGCCAAAAGAATGGCTAACAGCTGGAATTACAAATTTTAGGAGCAATTATTGGGATGTAGAAACTGATACATTAATTGCAATTCCTCTATTTATCTTTATGGGAATTATGTTGCAAAAATCTAAAATTGCAGAAGACCTTTTGGTTACTATGGGGCAATTATTTGGTCCTATTCCAGGTGGGCTAGGTATTTCTGTAATCTTTGTTGGAGCATTGCTTGCGGCAACAACAGGTATAGTTGGAGCTACTGTAATAGCTATGGGATTAATTTCTCTCCCAACCATGCTGAATAATAAATATGATAAAAGTCTCGCTAGTGGAATCGTTTGTTCTTCTGGAACACTTGGTCAAATAATACCACCATCAATAGTTTTAATAATTATAGCAGATCAATTAGCAAGTGCTGCTGATGTTGCCAATACAATGAGACAGACAGACTATAAAATTGTTACTGGTGAGTTTAATATGCCTGGTGAATTTAGAGTTGGATCAACTAGCGCTGGAGATATGTTTCTTGGGGCACTATTGCCTGGATTAGTATTAGTTGGTTTATATATGTTATACGTTTTAGTGTATGCAAGATTAAACCCTAAAGCAGCTCCACCTGTACCGTTTAAAGGTCAATTTGATTCTAAATTTTGGACTAGAGTTGTTATGGTGATAATTCCACCACTTGCATTAATTTTTGCTGTACTTGGATCTATATTAATGGGAATAGCTACAGTAAATCAGGCGGGCTCTATTGGTGCGATAGGTGCAACTATGATGGCAGGTTATCGTCTTCATAAAGGTAAAAAAAATGCCTACTACCCAATTATATTAGCAATTGTATCAATTATACCAATTTATATACTTTCAAAAAATTATAACTTAAACATTAAAGCTATAGAAACTAGAGATTTTAATGCAATACTAGTTACTGCATTTTTTACTATTTTATTTTTGATTGGAATTTCTTGGAGTTTTTGGAGAACCTACAAAATTAATAATGTTTTAAAAGAGGTTGTTACTGAAACCTGTGTAACTACTTCAATGGTTTTTATAATTCTTCTTGGAGCAGCGATGTTAACTTCTGGCTTTAGAGCTTTTGGAGGTGAAGAATTGGTTAGAGATTTTTTACAAGATTTACCTGGAGGTTTTTGGACCCAATTTATTGTTGTAATGGCAGTAATATTTGTTTTGGGCTTCTTTTTAGATTTTATTGAAATTGCAGTAGTAGTTGTTCCTATAATCGCACCAATATTATTAGCAGAACCTGGTGCTAATGTTAGTGCAATTTGGTTGGGTGTAATGATTGGGGTAAATCTACAAACTTCTTTTTTAACTCCACCGTTTGGTTTTGCTTTGTTTTATCTAAGAGGAGTTGCATCAAAATTAGTTTCAACTTTGAACATCTGGAAAGGTGTTGTACCTTTTATAGTTCTTCAGCTTATAGGACTTGGAATTGTTGGTTTATATCCAACCCTAGTAAATTATCTGCCAGCAAGAACATATTTAACTTCTAAAGTTGCACCACCACCAATAAATCCAAAACTTCAACATTGTTTACAGGAATATAAGTTTGATATTTATAAAAACGATGAACAAAGAATTAAAACTGCAATTAATAGTTTTCAAAAGTTAGTGCCTTCAAATCTTCCTAATGATAAATTAGATATTTTTGAAGAACATTTTGATAATGCTTTAGTAACTTTTGATTTAGTGGCAAAATTACAAAAAACAGAGAAAGAGTATGATTTATTTGCTGAGGATTATAGTGATCTACATTTTAAAGTTAGAAAAACAGAAAAAAAGATTAGAAAATTAAATAAAAAAATTGAAAAGTTAAAATCTGAAATTAGAAATTTAAATTCAGAGGAAGCTTCAGATAAAAATAAATTAGAACTCAAAATAGAAAATTATCAATTAGAAGTTGATGAATTAGTCAAAACTATTCCTGAAATTTGGAAATCTAAAAATGAAGAATTTAAGATTATTCAGAAAGCAAAAAATACAAGAACAAAAAGATATAGAAAAAATGTTGATGAAGCATATGACAATTTGGATCAAATAGTTATGTTTATTCAAGACCATGAAAAACTAAATGCAATTTCACCTCAAATTAATGATTTAAAATATTTAATTGAAAATAAAGATTATGAAAACGCAATTACAATTATTGATAATCTTTTTGAAAAATTGGGAGAAATTTCAGGTACTGAAGAGTTTGCAAATAAATTAGACGACCTAATATCAATTCTAGATAGCGATAACATTAATGAAGACGAATTATTGACAGTAAGCTCAGATACATTCGATCTCTTCAATATAGAAAATTCTTGGAGAAAAGATGCTAATAAAAATTTGTTACCTGAGTTAATGACTTATAATGAAGTGATTAAAAATAATATTGGTTTAAGAAGACAGTCTAAGTTAACAAAAGAGCAGGCAAAATTTGTTGCTAGATGTAATTCAATTCATCGAGACGTATCATTAAATTTTTAAATAAATGGATAAATATATTCTTCCAAAAAAAAAAGCCATAGGTGTTTTTTTTGTTTTTGCTTTTGGATATTTTTTATCATGCCTGTTAAGAGCAATTACAGCAACTCTGTCTCCAATTTTAACTTCAGAATTCAATTTATTGGCAGCAGATTTAGGACTTTTAGCTGGAGGATATTTTTTAGGATTTGCTTGTATGCAAATTCCTTTAGGATATTTATTAGATAAGTATGGTCCCAAAAAAATAGTTTCGTCATTTTTGTTGATTGCATTAATTGGAACTTCATCGTTTGCTTTAGCTCAAAGTTTTTCAGGTTTATTGATTTCTAGAATTTTAATAGGAGTCGGAGTTAGTGCTTGTTTAATGGCGCCATTAACTGGTTATAGAATTTGGTTTGCTGAAAATCAACAGCAGAGAGCCAATTCTTGGATGTTAATGATTGCTTCATTAGGATTTTTATCATCAACGTTACCGGTACAACTTTTGCTTCCAAGTTTTGGGTGGAGATGGATATTTGGTGGAATTGCAGCATTGATATTAGTTAGCATAATTTTAATGTTAGCTTTTATTCCAAAATGGGATCATCAAAAAGATGAGTCTTTAAAAGACCAAATTAAGCAAGGTTCATTAGCCGATGTATGGAAAAATAAATTTTTTATTAGTGTTATACCAATGGGTTTATTTAATTATGGAGGTTTAATGGCGATCCAAACATTGTGGGCAGGACCATGGATGATTAGAGTTGCTGGTTATACTCCTCTTGAAAGTGCTACAGGATTATTTTGGATAAATATCACAATGCTTATTTCTTTTTTTTTATGGGGTTATTTTTTGCCTAAAATTACAAATCTTGGATTTAGTGCATTAAAAATACTTAAACTTGGTTTGCCAATCAGCTTTTTTGTTATGTTAATCATAATACTTATTGGCCCAAAAGCTGGAGCATTTTATATTACATTATTTATTTTGAGCTCAATTTTTTTATCAGTTACTCAACCAGCTGTTGGATTGTCATTTCCTAGTTATTTAGCTGGCAAAGCTCTTACATCTTTTAATTTATTAATCTTTTTAGGAACTTTTATTATGCAGTGGTTAATGGGTCTTGTGATTGATTTAATTAAAAATTTTGGATATTCAGAAATATTAGGTTTTAAGTCAGCATTTTCTGTCTTCTTAATTTTTAGTCTTATCTCATATATATTTTTTTTAATTATTAATAAAAAAAAATAAAATGAGTTTTTTGAAAATTATTATAGGAATATTAGTTATTTACACTTCTCTTTTGCTACTGTTATTTATATTCCAAAGAAACCTGATGTATCATCCAGATGAAAATAATTATTCTGGTGATAAGCTAGAAGTAGATATCAAAAAAGTTAAAATCAATACCTCTGATGGTTTAGATTTATTAGGATGGTTTCATAAAAAAGATCTTAAAAGATTTAAAACAATTATTTATTTTCATGGAAATGCAGGAAAATTAGAAAATAGGATACATAAACTAAATCACTTTAAGGACATGGATGTTAACTTTTTAATTATTGCATGGAGAGGCTTTAGTGGAAATGACGGTAAACCTTCTGAAGAAAATCTCTATATAGATGGAAACAGCTCAATTAAGTGGCTAAAGAATTTAGGCCTATCAGAAAAAGATATTATAATTTATGGAGAGTCGCTTGGCACTGGTGTTGCTACAGAAATAGCTAAAAACAATAATTTTGCTGGATTAGTTTTAGAAACTCCTTTTACTTCAATGATCGAGGCAGCAAAAAATTTTTATCCCTATATTCCCGTAAGAATTTTATTAAGGGATAAATATGAAAATGATAAAAAAATTAAGAATATTAATATTCCAGTTTTTGTGATGCATGGTGAAGCTGACCAAATAGTTCCTTTTTGGATGGGTAAGAAAATTTATGAGATGGCTAATCAACCTAAATATTCATATTTTACAGAATATGACGATCATATGATGGAATTTGATGAAAAGCTTGTATTTGAGTTAAGGACATTTTTTAAAAGTTTAAATTAAGCCACATTCTAAACAAACATAGTACAAGTTTTTTTTTGAATATTAGTATGTGAAAAAATCTATTTTAATGATTATTATATTTTTATCATTCAAAAATATTGGGTACACACAAGACAACAAATCTAACGTAGACAAATTATTTCATATTGATCAAATGAACTCTCATAATGAAAATTTCGCCCTTTATTTTAAAACTAGAGAAAAAGCTATTTTAGCAAGAGGTGAGAGTAGTAATTATATAAATGATTATCCAAAAGATCTTTATATTTATGATTATAAAACAAAAAGTTCATCTCCGCTGATATCTTATGAATGGTTTCCAACGAGAGCAAAATATTTTCTCGAAGAATATGATTTTCCAGTATTTCCAGATGATTTTGCTTATTATCTTTTAAAAGATAATAAAACATTAGTGATGATTAGTGCTGTTAAAAGTTTAAACGCTAATTTTAAATTTGATATTTCTGAGAGGAAATTAGAACTTTACCCACAAAATGGAAAATTTGATTTTATAATTTCATCAATTGCAAAAAATTGTGGACATGACAGTTTTAAAGAAAATTATAAATGTAGTTTTTATAAACCTTTAATTTCAAGCACTTTAATTAACTAATTTGAGTAAATGCTTCGGCAAATTTTTCTGCTTCAAAAATTTGTAGATCATCCTCTTTTTCTCCTAAGCCTAAAGCAATAATTGGAAGTTTATATTTCTTTGCAACGGCTAAAAGAATCCCTCCTTTTGCTGTTCCATCTAATTTCGTCATAATTAGACCTGTAATTGGAATAATCTTATTAAACTCATCCACCTGATTTATAACATTTTGACCTGAAGTAGCGTCTAAAACTAATATGACATCATGGGGTGCATCTGGATCTATCTTTTTAGTAACATTTGCAATTTTTTTATATTCTTCCATTAAATTTTTTTTATTTTGTAATCTTCCAGCTGTATCAATTAAAACTTGATTAAAATTATTAGCAATTGCTTCTTCAATAGCTTTATATGCAACTGAGGCTGGATCTGCTCCTTGTGAAGATTTTGTTATTTCAACACCAACTTTTTTTGCCCAATTTTCTAATTGCTCTATAGCAGCTGCTCTAAAAGTATCTGATGCCGCAAGCATTACTTTATTACCATTTGATTTTAATATTTTGCTAATTTTTCCAATAGTTGTTGTTTTGCCAACACCGTTTACACCTGAAACTAATGTAGCATTTATTTTTTCTTTCTTATTAAAAAAATTATTATTTTCCAAAGGCTTCATTAGCGAAACAATATAGTCTTTTAAAATTATATTTAATTCATCAGCAATATCCTTTTTTGGATCAATTTTACTATCTGAAATGATTTCTTTAATTTCAGCTGCAGCAACAACCCCAACATCAGATTGAATTAAATACTCTTCAATTCTATCTAAAGTTTTGTCATCAATCTCTTTTTTTACAACTATATCTCTTAAGCCAGATGTAAAAGCAGATGCACTCTGTTTAAAACCAGATCTAAATTTATCAAAAATTCCCATTAAATATTTATCTCAATTTTCTTAATATCAGATACAGGTCCTTTCATGTGAATACTGTTTTTTTCATCTATTGATATTGATAGTCTTCCTAATGCAAATTCAATATCAGTTTTTTTATCTGCCAATCCATTAATATTTGCAGCAACAGCAGTAGCACACGCTGCTGTTCCACATGCTTTTGTAAGTCCAGCACCTCTTTCCCAAACTTTAACTTTAATTAATTTTTTATTGATAACTTTTGCAAGAGTTACATTACACTTCTCTGGAAAATAATCATGATTTTCTATTTTAGGTCCTATCTTTTTTAAATCATAGTTTTCAATATTATCTACAAAAAAAACAACATGAGGATTTCCTACATTTACAGAAGTGCCACCAAAGTGTTCAGTATTATTTTTATCGACAATTTTAATATTAAGATTTTTTGTATCTAAATTTTTTTTTAGTGGAATTTCATCCCAATTTTGTTTTGGAATTCCAATTTCAGTTTCTACTAAATTGCCACTTAAAATTTGTGATTTCAACGCCCCAGAAGAAGTCCAAAGTATAATTTCTTTATCATTATTTTCTTTTGATAAAAGATCAGCCACACATCTTGTGCCATTTCCACAAGCACCTGAAATGCTGCCATCAGAATTGTAAAACTCTAAACCAGCATCTTTTTTTTCATTTTTTTGGATTAAAATTAGTTGATCACATCCAACATGATTTCGATCACATATTTTAATTATCTGATCTTTGGTTAGATTATAATTTTGACTTCTTTGATCAATAATTACAAAATCATTACCTAAACCATCCATTTTAAAAGCTTTAATATCCATATATAGATATTTAACTTATTTATTGACTTTTTGAACCTCTATTATAGTTTGTTGCCGTTTCCGCAAAAACATTAACTTTGCGGTGTCTTTGGAAACAAAGAGATCGACACTAGTCAGCGAGGCTTCGCCCACTAGTGCGATTACTGCTGTGCGTAATAAATATGTTTGAAAATTTGACAAATAAATTCGAAGAAATCTTTTCTTCTTTAAAAAAAGCTCCTTCACTTGATGAAGCTCAAGTTGATGAAGGTTTAAGAGGTATCAGGCAAGCTCTTTTAGAAGCAGACGTTACCTTAGAAGTAGCAAAAGACTTTATCGACAATGTAAAACCAAAGGTTTTAGGACAAGAAATTATTAGATCAACTTCTCCAGGAGATATGGTCGTAAAAATTGTTTATGATGAATTAGTTAATTTATTAGGTGGATCAAATAATGAGATAAATTTGAGCGCTGTACCACCAGTTCCTATGATGCTTGTCGGTCTACAAGGTTCAGGAAAAACAACTACTACTGCAAAACTGGCTAAATATTTAGAGACCAATAAGAAAAAAAAGGTGATGATGGTTAGTCTTGATATTTATAGACCAGCAGCTCAAGAGCAATTAAGATCTCTAGGAGAACAAAATAATATCTTAACATTACCCATCATTGAAGGCCAACAACCAACTGATATTTGTCAAAGAGCTATTAGTGCAGCTAATCTAAATGGAGCAGAGATTATATTATTTGATACAGCTGGAAGAACTCAAATTGATTTACAAATGATGAGTGAAGTTAAACAAATTGAAAATGTGATAAACCCTACAGAGACATTTTTAGTTGCAGACTCGTTAACAGGACAAGTTGCAGCATCTGTAGCAAAAGAGTTTAAAAATACAGTCAATCTATCAGGGATAATTTTAACTAGAGCAGATGGTGATGCAAGAGGTGGTGCAGCTGTCAGTATGAAATATGTTTCTGATGTACCGATCAAATTTTTAGGTATAGGAGAAAAAATTGATAATCTTGAAGTATTTCATCCGGATAGAATAGCAAACAGAATTCTTGGTATGGGAGATATAGTTTCTCTTGTAGAAAAAGCTGCACAAGATTTAGGAGAAGAGAATATTAAAAAAGCAGAAGAAAATTTAAAAAAAGGTCAATTTTCTATGCAAGATTATTTAACCCAGTTAAGACAAATGAAAAAAATGGGGGGTATCGAAGGCATCATGTCATTTATGCCAGGAGTTTCTAAAATGAAATCTCAAATGGATTCAGCTGGAATTGATGAAAGTATTATTACAAAAAATGAAGCTATTATTTTGTCAATGACAAAAAAAGAAAGAGAGAACCCAAAACTTATTGACGGTTCTAGAAAAAAAAGAATTGCTAATGGCTCTGGCACAGATCCAGCCACTATCAATAAATTGCTTAAGCAATTTAAAATGATGTCTGAAATGATGAAGAAGATGTCTAAAGGAAATCTGAAAGGTATGTCTGATAAAGGAATACCGCCAGAGCTATTTAATCAATTAAAATAATAAAAAGGAGAACAAATGTTAAAACTAAGATTATCAAGAGGTGGAACAAAAAAACGTCCTGTTTACAAGGTTGTTGTAGCAGACAGTCGTTTTGCAAGAGATGGAAGATTTATTGAAAAAGTTGGTTTTTTTAATCCTCTTCTTCCTAAAGACAAAAAAGAAAGAGTTGGTCTTGAAGCTGAAAGAATTAAATACTGGCTAGGTCAAGGTGCTCAACCAACTACTAGAGTGGCAAGAATTTTAGGTGAAAATGAATTAATGCCAATGCCTGCAAATGGTAAC
>CABXEK010000005.1:0-2500 GCA_902511185.1 uncultured Pelagibacteraceae bacterium
CTTGTTACAGTCTGAACTCTACAGGTGTTATCTACATGAACAGTAGCTGATATATATTTTTTCATCTTTGGTTTTACTTTGCAAGCTATCAACATATGTTCACTTTTTTGTCTAATATCAAAAAATTTTGAACAGTGTTCTTCCAAAATTGCTGGTGCAAATGGCCTAAAACTTTCTCTGAACTTAACGTTATTATTTATAATATCTCTAATTTTAGCTGGATAAGGTGAGGCCAAAATACTTCTGTTGCCCAAAGCTCTTGGTCCAAATTCAGCTGGACCTTGAAACCAGCCAATAATTTTTCTTTCAATTAAAACTTCAGATGCAAAATCAAAGTAATCCTTGTTATTAATTATTTGAATTTTATTTTTAAAATTTTCAATGGTTTTTTTTATAGATTGATTTGAATATCTTGATCCTAGATAGCAATTAGTTTCAAAAATTAATTTTGTTTTAGGTTTAACTTCTAAGGCACAGTTTATTGCTGCTCCAATTGATAATCCTGCATCCCCACTTGCTGGTTGAACAAATATATTGTCAAAAATTTTTGATTTAGCAATTTTGCCATTCATAGAACAATTCAAGCCAACACCACCAGATAAACATAAATTATTTAAACTATATTTATTTTTCAAGTATTTTAATTGATATAAAATCACTTCCTCTAATCTTAATTGAAGTGCTGCTGCAATATTTTTATGATGTTGAGTTAATTTATCTTTATATAACCTTTTTTTGCCAAATGTATTAATAAATTTTTTACTTAACCATGTGTCTCTTTCTTTGTGAAAAGTTATCCAATCAGTATTTATTATTAAATCTAAATTATTTTCAATGGATATTATTTCTCTAAAAATTTGAATATATGTTTTATTTTTTTTTGGAATTTTATCATATGGTTTCCCATAAGATGCCAACCCCATAATAATTCCCTCATCAGAAGCATGCTTCCAACCTAAATAAGTTGTAATGGCGGCGTACATCAATCCTAATGAATTTGGAAATTTATTGTTGTTATGAATTACTTCTAATCTTTTGTTTTTGCCAATTGCAAAATAACCTGTCTCTCCTTCTCCAACACCATCATAAGAAACTACAAGTGATTTTTTAAATTCACTTGGATAAAAACTACTAGCTAAATGATTTAGATGATGTTTGTAATACTTTATTGGGCCATTATACTTCAATTTTTTTCTCACAAAATTTTCTAAATTATACCATTTTTGAATAGATCTATGCTCATCTATCATTGACTTTAGTCGATGGTCATTTTTTAAAGCTTCCTCTAACCAAAATTTTCTAATTTGTCTTTTTGGATCTGTAGATAATGCAATATAATTGATATCTTTAATTTTTAATTTTCCTAACTTTAAACATTCATTGATGGAATTGATTGGAAATTTTTTTGTATGTTTTTCCTTATTAAATCTTTCTTCTTCACATGCACTAATTAACTTTCCATCTTTAAATAATGCAGCTGAGGTATCGTGATTTCCGTATGTTATTCCTAAAATGTTCATATGTTTATTTTTTAAAATGTAATCAAAATAATCTAATTTATAAAAAAAAATATTTAATTATTTGGTGTAAAAATTATTTTGTATCTTATTATATTTTCCTAAAATTGGATCATTTAAATAAAAGACATGCTGATCAGTTTTTTTATCATTTAAATATTTCCAATCTCTTTGAAAATTATCTCTATAAAATTTAGCATTTGCCGCCCTTCCATCAATAAATATTATAGTGCCAGGAGTATAAAAGTGCTCAAATTTTAAAATATCACTAACCATTGGCATCATATCCTTATGTCTGGTGCTAATACCATTTATATGTTTTTTAACATTAAATTGATCAGGCCCATCTAGATATATAAAATCTGGATTACAAAGTGGTAATTTTTTATATTGAGTACAAATTCTATCATTAAAAGTTGACATCTCGACATCTGTTAGATGATAATGAATTTTAATTGGATTTTTAATTTTTAAATATTTATTAATCTTTTGTATTCTGTTTTTGGTGATATTGAGATATTTTTTTGAATTTTCAATAACAAATAATTCAAATGGATTATTTCTTCTTAACAATTTAACTTCTTTAGAAAACTTATTCCTTAATTCTCTTAATGCCAAACTAAATATTAAAGTTGACCATCCAGAACCAAATTCAAGTATGGTCGTTCTTTTATTGATTAATATATATTGATATAAATTATAAAGATCATCCAACTCGGGTATGGTTGGTTCAACTAATCTCATTTGATTTACTGAAGGTGCTTTTTTTTTAGATTGATCAACTAAAAATTTTAAACCTTTTTCAATAAAGAAATTTTCAAGATGTTGTTTATTTTTAAATGTAGGTTTTTTATATTTTAACATTATAAGATTTATAATAATTGTTTGTAACAATATCTAAATTTTTAAAAAATTTTTTTCAGTGCATAAATCAAGCCAATTGAGCTATTAGTACTGGTCAGCTGCACGCATTACTGCGCTTC
>CABXEK010000005.1:5000-43267 GCA_902511185.1 uncultured Pelagibacteraceae bacterium
GATGTTTCAGTTCTCCAGGTTGTCTCTTTAAACCTATGTATTCAGTTTAAAGTACCACATAAAGTGGTGGGTTTCCCCATTCGGAAATTTTCGGATCAAAACTTACATACAGCTCCCCGAAACTTATCGCAGTATATCACGTCCTTCATCGGCTTTCAGTGCCAAGGCATCCACTACACGCCCTTAAACGCTTGATTTATGCACAGAAAAAAATTTTTCTATGTTGAATCAAATTTTTATTTTGAACATTAGCTAATAACATTACTAATGTTCGGATATAGATATTGATATTAATTATTATTTATATTCACAATTTATATAACTAAATGTTTCCTGGTGGAGGATAGCGGGATCGAACCGCTGACCTCCTGAATGCAAATCAGGCGCTCTCCCAGCTGAGCTAATCCCCCAGTTAAGTTTGGTGGGCCGAGAAAGACTCGAACTTTCGACCCCACCCTTATCAAGGGTGTGCTCTAACCAACTGAGCTACCGGCCCTACAAGAAGGAAACATTACTTTAAGAAGAGAAATGAGGACGGTCAACATTACCGATGTATATTATTTAGAATGAAATTTTACTTTCATTCATCCTTAGAAAGGAGGTAATCCAGCCGCAGGTTCCCCTACGGCTACCTTGTTACGACTTCACCCCAGTCGCTGACTATACCGTGGTCAAGGGTTTAAAACCTTGCCTTAAGGTAGAACCAACTCCCATGGTGTGACGGGCGGTGTGTACAAGACCCGGGAACGCATTCACCGTGGCACGCTGATCCACGATTACTAGTAATTCCAGCTTCATGCACTCGAGTTGCAGAGTGCAATCCGAACTGAGGTATCTTTTAGGGATTTGCTTAACTTCGCAGTCTTGCTTCCTGTTGTAGATACCATTGTAGCACGTGTGTAGCCCAACACGTAAGGGCCATGAGGACTTGACGTCATCCCCACCTTCCTCCAGCTTATCACTGGCAGTTCTTTCAGAGTGCCCAACTTAATGATGGCAACTAAAAGTGAGGGTTGCGCTCGTTGCGGGACTTAACCCAACATCTCACGACACGAGCTGACGACAGCCATGCAGCACCTGTGTTTCGTCCGGCCGAACCGAAAACTCTAATCTCTTAGAGTCGCGACGAACATGTCAAGTGTTGGTAAGGTTCTGCGCGTATCTTCGAATTAAACCACATGCTCCACTACTTGTGCGGGTCCCCGTCAATTCATTTGAGTTTTAACCTTGCGGTCGTACTCCCCAGGCGGTGTGTTTATCGGTTTCCCTGCGACACTGAAAATAAATTTCCAACGTCTAACACACATCGTTTACGGCATGGACTACGAGGGTATCTAATCCTCTTCGCTACCCATGCTTTCGTTCCTCAGTGTCAGTAATGATCCAGAAAGCTGCCTTCGCAATTGGTATTCTTTCTAATATCTACGAATTTCACCTCTACACTAGAAATTCTGCTTTCCTCTATCATACTCTAGCTGAAAAGTTTTAATGGCAGTTCCAGAGTTAAGCTCTGGGATTTCACCACTAACTTTTTCAACCACCTACGAACTCTTTAAGCCCAGTAATTCCGAACTACGCTAGGTCCCTTCGTATTACCGCGGCTGCTGGCACGAAGTTAGCCGGACCTTCTTATTCGGGTACAGTCATTTTCTTCCCCGACGAAAGAGCTTTACAACCCAAGGGCCTTCTTCACTCACGCGGCATCGCTGCATCAGAGTTTCCTCCATTGTGCAAGATTCCCCACTGCTGCCTCCCGTAGGAGTTTGGGCCGTGTCTCAGTCCCAATGTGGCTGATCATCCTCTCAAATCAGCTATTGATCACAGTCTTGGTAGGCCATTACCCCACCAACAAACTAATCAAGTGCAGGCTCATCCAATGGTGCATAAAGCTTTCTCCGTAAAGACTTATCCGGTATTAGCACAAGTTTCCTCGTGTTATTCCAGGCCAAAGGGCAGATACCTACATGTTACTCACCCGTCTGCCACTAAGTATTGCTACTTCGTTCGACTTGCATGTGTTAGGCGTGCCGCCAGCGTACGTTCTGAGCCATGATCAAACTCTCAAGTTTAAAAACGGCGCACACTAGCTTCTATATAAATTCTAAGAATAAAATTTATATAATGTTGAAGTGTGTACGACAAATTTTGGTAACCTTAACCGTCCACACTTCTCTTCTTAAATTTTTACTTTTTAAATAGCTAATTAGGCAAATAAAGCCCAATAATCCTTACTAATTCATTGAATAATCAATAATAATAACAAGGAAGTGTGCTGCTTATAGGCTAAATTAATAAGAAATCAAGCAATTAAGATTAAAAAATAAGCAAAAAACAATCATTTTATGGGGTTTTTTTTGATTTTTTTATATAGCTAATCTAATAATTAATATTCTAACAATTAAAAATGTACAAATATTTCATAAATAAATTAAAAAAAAAAATAGAAATTTTATTCTTGGTTTTACTTATTTTGATCACAGCAATATCTAGCAACTATTTTTATTCTGAAAAAAATAAAATTAATAACAACTATTACAATATTATTGAAAATATTTATCTAAAAAAAACCCTGAGTCAAATAGTAAATAATTTAGAACCAAAATATAAAAAAATTAATCATAAAATTAAAACTGGAGAAACCTTTGATAAAATTTTAAATAATTATTCAATTAATCAAAAAGAGATTAAAACGATAAAAGAAAATCTTATAAAAAATGTTAATTTAAATAAACTCAATACAAAACAAAGTATCACATTTATTTTAGATCAAACAAATAATAAGATTAAAGAATTTACTTTTCAAATTTCAAATACAGAGAAGGTTAATTTAAAAAGAAATGTTGAAGATGAAAAATTTGAACAAAAAATTATATCTGTAAAATTAAATAAAAAAATTATTTATAAAGAAAATATTATTTTGCAAAGTCTTTATAAAGCTTCAACTGATAAAAATATACCTGCAAATATCATAATTGAATTTGCTAGAATTTATGGTTTCCAAGTAGATTTTCAGAGAGATATTAGAAAAAAAGATAAATTTCAAATAATGTATGAAGTTTTTTTGGATAAAGATAAAAAAATAATTGAAACTGGAGAAATTCTTTTTGCAAATCTTAAGTTAAGTGGTCAAAATAACCCTCTATATTACTTTAGTAATAACGGAGTCGAGGGTCATTATGATAAAAGTGGCAAAAGTGTTCAAAAAGCATTAATGAAAACACCAATTAATGGAGCAAGACTTTCATCTTCATTTGGAATGAGAAAACATCCTATAGATGGATTTAATAAAATGCACAGAGGTACTGATTTTGCAGCGCCAATGGGTACGCCTATAATGGCATCAGGAAATGGAATTATAAAAAAAGTTGGATGGTGCGGTGGTGGTGGAAATTGTGTAAAAATAAGACATAATTCTACCTATCAAACAATTTATGCACACATGTCAAAATTTGCTCGTGGAATAAAAGTTGGTTTAAGAGTCAAGCAAGGTCAAACTATTGGTTATGTTGGTTCAACAGGAAAATCAACCGGTCCACATCTTCATTATGAAGTTATAGTCAATGGAAAAAAAGTTAATTCTCAAACCTTAAAACTTCCTTCAGGTAAAGTTTTAAAAGATGACGAAAGAAAATTATTTGAAACTAATAAAATTAAATTAGATGTTCTTAAATCAGAAAAAATTATTGGTTTAAATTAAGCTTCAGGTTGAGATTTAGCAACTTTTACAATCTCAGTCTTATCATCTGAAATTTCATCAGTTTTTAATGATTTTTCCTCAATATTATTCTCATTTTTTGAAGCTTTATTTTCTTCAAATTTCTGTTTTCTAATTGCATCTTGCTCATTCATGATTCTAGTAAAGTGGTCTGCATGTTGAAGATAATTTTCTGATAAAATTTTATCACCACTAGATGATGCTTCTCTAGCCAAGTCATTATATTTTTCAATTAATTTTGATGCGTTATGATTATTGCGACCAGGAGCCTTCCTTTTAAAATTATCATTACTTGAATAATTTGATACAAATTTGGGCCTATCTCCAGCACTTTTAAAATTTCTGTCACTCCTTCTAAAATTGTTTCTTCTAACACTGTTATTGTTGTTTCTAAATGTTACCATATTTTAATTATTTATATTTTGGTACTGATGATGCATCTATCATTATTTGCAAAATCCTTTAAAGTACAGTTTATATAAAAATCCTTTTTTTTTAATAAATTAATTACTTTATTTTTTTGATCAAAACCAATCTCTAAAATAAATTTACCATTTTTTTTAATCAGTTCAGACGTTTTTTTTATTACTTTTCTGATTTCTGATAAACCATCCAACCCACCATCAAGTGCTATTTTTGGCTCGAAGTTAGCAACATCTATGTCCAAATATTTTAAATTATGCTTATTAATATAAGGAGGGTTTGAAACAATCAAATCATATTTGCCAAAATAGAATTTGTCAACATCTGTTTTGTAAAATTTAGTTCTTGTATTTACGTTAAGATTTTTTGCATTTATTTTGCTTATATTTATACAGTTTTTACTTATATCTATACCGGTTCCATAAAATTTTTTTCTTTCATTTAAAATAGATAAAAGAATACATCCTGATCCAACACCAATATCTAATATATTCATATTTTTTTTATGCTTAGTTATTTTTAATATTTGTTCGATTATCAACTCTGTATCTGGTCTTGGGATCAAAGTATCACTTGTTATAAAAAATTCCGAATTCCAAAAAAACTTTTTGTTAATTAAATAAGCGATAGGTTTTCTAGATGAACGCTCTTTTATTAATTCTTTAAAATAACCTAAACTTTTACATTGTATATATTTATTATTATTTAAAATGATATACTTTCTATCTTTACCAAGCGCTTTAGCCATTAAAATTTCAGCATCTAATTGAGCAGTTTGAATATGTTTGCCTTGTAAAATATTTACACCTTCAATAATTGCTGATTGAATATTCATTTACTTTAAATTACTCAAGCTGTCTTCTTGAGCTTGCAAAGTTAAAGACTCAATCATCTCATCAAACGCTTCACCCTCTAAAAATTCTTCTAATCTATGGAGTGTTAAATTTATCCTATGATCTGTAACTCTCCCTTGTGGAAAATTATAGGTTCTAATTCTTTCAGATCTATCTCCTGAACCAATTTTTGTTTTTCTATCTTTTGATCTCTCTTGATCTATCCTTGATCTCTCCAACTCATATAGTCGAGATCTTAAAATTTTCATACCTTTTGCTTTATTTTTATGCTGAGATTTTTCATCTTGTTGTGAAACAGATAAACCAGTTGGAATATGGGTAATTCTTACTGCGCTATCAGTTGTATTAACTGACTGTCCTCCAGGCCCTCCAGCTCTAAACACATCTATTCTTAAATCTGAGTCGTTTATTTTTAAATCTACTTCTTCTGCTTCAGGCAATACAGCAACTGTTGCGGCTGATGTGTGTACTCTTCCTTGAGTTTCGGTATCAGGTACCCTTTGAACTCTATGAACGCCACTTTCATATTTTAAAGTAGAATAAATATTGGTTCCTTTAATTGATGCTATCACTTCTTTCAAACCTCCTGCATCACTTCTAGAAATAGAAATTAGTTCAAGTATCCATTTCTTTTTATGACTAACCTTTTCATACATTTTAAAAAGGTCTGAAGCAAATAAACTTGCTTCTAATCCACCTGTTCCAGCTCTAATTTCTATAATTGCATTTTTTTTATCTGCCTCGTCTTTTGGTAACAAAAATAATTTTAATTTTTTTTCATTTATTTGAAAGTTAGATTGTAAATCAGCTAACTCTTGCTCTGCCATTTTTTTAAGTTCTTCATCTGTCGAACTATCCTCTATGATTTTTTCTAATTCTTTTTTATTATCATCATAAGAAATATAACTTTTAGCGTTTTCTATAATTTCGTTTAAGCTGGAATATTCTTTTGATTTTTCTGCAAATATTTTTTTATCAATATCACCAGAGGACAAATCTTTTTCTAGTGTAGAATGATTTAAAATCAGTTCTTCAATTGTTTTTGTAGGTATCATTTTTTTTTTTCAATTTCAGAAGCTTTCTTTTCAACTTCTAAAACTACTTTATTTATAATTTCATCTGTTAAAACTTTTTCGCTTTGAACACCAGATAAATAAAGCATATTGTTACCTTTACCACCACCCGTAATTCCTATATCTGTCATTGCTGCTTCTCCAGGGCCATTAACAATACATCCAATAATTGACAATGTGATGGGTGCTTTGATATGAGACAGTTTTTCTTCTAAAATTTTAACAGTATCAATCACTTGAAAAGCTTGCCTTGCGCACGATGGGCACGATATGATTTTTACTCCCCTGCTTCTTAAACCTAAAGATTTTAATATTTCATTTCCTACTTTAATTTCTTTTGTTGGATCGTCAGATAAAGAGACTCTTATCGTATCTCCAATTCCATCCATCAATAAAGATCCTAAGCCAATAGATGATTTGATACTTCCTGAAACAAATCCTCCAGCTTCAGTTATTCCTAGATGTAAAGGATAATCCATTACTTTAGAAAGTTGACGATATGCAGCAATTGATAAGAAAACATCTGAAGATTTGACACTTACCTTAAAGTTAAAAAAATCTTTATCTTCTAAAATTTTTATATTTCTAAGAGCACTTTCTACCAAAGCTTCTGGACAGGGTTCTTTAAATTTTTCTAAAATATCCCTTTCCAAAGATCCAGCATTAATTCCTATTCTGACTGAACAGTCATTATTTTTTGCTGCACTCAGAACTTCATGAATTTTTATTTTATCACCTATATTCCCAGGGTTAATTCTTAAACATTTTGCTCCGTTTTCTGCCGCCTCAACCGCTCTTTTATAATGAAAGTGTATGTCTGCTACAATAGGCACAGACACATGACCAACTATTTCCTTTAAAGCAGCAGTAGAGTCTTTATCAGGACATGAAACTCTGACAATGTCAGCTCCTTCATTGGTAATATCATTAATTTGTTTAATTGTTGCTTTAACATTGGTTGTTAAAGTATTTGTCATCGACTGAACTGAAATAGGATTATCTCCACCTATTTTTACACCACCAACATTAATTACTTTTGTTTCTTTTCGCAGAATATCTCTAAAAGGTCTAACACTCATTATTTAATCTAATTTAAATTCTTTATGTAAAACAGCCACTGCTTTTTTTACATTTTTCGAAGAAACTAGAACAGAAATTTTAATTTCGGATGTAGATATTACTTGAATGTTTATCTTTTTTGAAGCTAAAGCCTGAAACATTCGATAAGTTATTCCAGGAGTAGTTATCATTCCAACTCCAATAATAGAAACTTTTGAAACGTCTTTATCAAAAGATAATTTTTTATAAATTATCTTTTTATTATTTTTGATTAATTTCTCTGTTTTTTTCAGATCTTCAGATTTAATTGTAAATGTTAAATCAGTTTCTTTTCCATTTAATGACATATTCTGAACAACCATATCAACATTAATTAAGTTTTGAGACAATGGTTTAAAAATAGAGGCTGCAACACCTGGTCTATCTTTAACTGCAACAATGGTAATTTTAGCATCGTTTTTGGTTGATGAAATCCCAGTAATAATCTGATCACTAAAAGATTTTTTTTTACCAGTAATTAAAGTTCCAGACTTAGATACAAATGATGATTTAACCTGTATGTCTATATTATTTAATTTAGCATCTTGTACAGATGTGGGTTGCATTACTTTTGAACCTAAAGATGCCATTTCTAACATTTCATCATAAAAAATTTTTTTAATTTTTTTTGCATTTTTATATTGTCGAGGATCAGTTGTATAAACACCATCTACATCAGTATAAATTATACATTCATCAGCATTAATAAACTTAGCTAACATTATTGCAGTAGCATCTGAGCCACTTCTGCCTATAGTTGTCAGTCTAAAATTTTTATTTATACCTTGAAAGCCAGTAACAATTGGAATGCCACCACTACTTAAATAACGAACTAATTCCTTGACATTTATTTTGTTAATTCTTGATCCAGAATGTGGGCCTTCTGTTATTATTGGTAACTGCCACGCCATCCAAGATCTAGATTGAATGCCAATATGATTTAACCTTCCAGCAATTAGAGCGCATGCAGCCTGTTCGCCTGAAGATACCAAAGTGTCATATTCTGCTTTATCAAAATTATTACTCATTAATTTTGATTTATTAATGAGATCATTTGTAACACCACTCATTGCTGAAGAGATTACTATCACTCTATTTCTTTTATGTTTATAAGAAGCAATAATTTTACAAATTTTTTTAATTCTATCAGTACTTCCAACAGAAGTTCCCCCAAATTTTAGTACAACAGTTTTCATTGATCAGATTTAATTATTATAATTTAATTAATAATTGATAAAATACATCTTAATTGTTATGTCAACTAATTATCTATCATGAGTAGTATAAATAAAAAAGAAATAGAAAAATTTTCAAAAATGGCCACTGAATGGTGGGATCCAAAAGGAAAATTTAAACCTCTTCATAAATTTAATCCTATAAGAATAAAATATATCAAAGAAAATATCATTAATGATTTTAAATTAAAAAATAAGACTAAACCTTTAGATAAGATTGATATTTTAGATATTGGGTGTGGAGGTGGCCTATTATCTGAGCCTATGCAAAGATTGGGGGCTAGTGTTACTGGAATAGATGCTTCAATTAAAAATATTAAAATTGCAAAACTACATGCAAAAAAAAATAAGCTTAAAATTAATTATTTATGTTCATCTCCTGAAAAATTAAAAATTAATAAAAAATTTGATGTAATTTTAAATATGGAAGTAGTTGAACATGTCGAAGATATTGAATTTTTTTTAAACTCTTGCTCAAAACTTCTTAAAAAAAATGGATTAATGTTTGTTGCAACTATAAATAAAACTTTAAAATCATACGTGTTTGCTATTGTTGGGGCAGAGTATGTTTTAAAATGGCTTCCTATTGGCACTCATGAATGGGAAAAATTTGTAAAGCCTGAAGATCTTAAGAATATCTTAAAAAAAAATAGTTTAGTATTAAATAGTTTAGATGGAATGAATTTTAATATAATTAAAGATGAGTGGAATATTTCAAAAGATATATCTGTGAATTATATTGCAAAATTTAAAAAAAATTAATTATCTTTATCCTCTACCCAAGGTATAGTTTGAGTTACAATTCCTTCTTCTTTTAGCTCCTCAAGATCTTTTTTGGAGGCATTTCCATAAATATTTTTTTTTTTTTTATTATTATAATGAATTGATCTTGCCTCATAAGCAAAATTTTCACCCACATATTTAAAATTATTTTTGATGAATTTTTGATAGTTTATTATGGTTTTTTTAATTTCGTTATACTTTTTGAGATCTGCACTATCTTTTGATTTCTTTTTACTATTTATCAACTGTGGAGCCATTAGGGTTTTATCAATATTTCGAGAATTACATTTATAGCACTCTAAAAAATTCTTTTTTTTTAATTTTTCATATTCATTTGATGATGCGAACCAGCTATCAAAACTTATTTTACAATCATTACATGCTAACTTATATTTTATCATAGATATCAACTAATAATTTTAATAAAAATTTCAATATATTTTAACTTCTATAATCACTGTTAATTTCAATATATTTGTTTGTAAGGTCCATAGTATATGCAGTAAAATTTTTTATACCTGTTGAAATTTCTATGTCTAATTCTATATGTTCGTTTTTCATATAATTTGCCACTATTTTTTCATCATAGTTTTGAATTAATTGTCCATCGCTCACTATTTTTATATTTCCGAACTTAATAGATAGTTTTTTTAAATTAATTTCTGGCCCAGCTTTGCCTATAGCCATAATAATTCTACCCCAATTAGGGTCTTCTCCTGCAATTGCAGTTTTTACTAAAGGTGAATTAGCAATAGAAAAAGCAATTTTCTTTGCATCAACTTCATTTTTACATTTTTCAACATTTACTGTAATAAATTTGGAAGATCCTTCACCGTCTGACACAACTCTTTTTGCTAGATTTAGTAAAACATTATTTAAAGCTAAATCAAAGTTTCTAATTTTTTTATCATTAATATTTTTGATTAGAGAGTTGTTGGCTTTATTTGTTGCAAAAATTGTAACCATATCATTTGTGCTTGTGTCTCCATCACATGAGATTGCATTAAAAGTTGTTGTTATATTTTTTTTTAACAACTTATTTAAAACATCATTTGATAAATTGGCATCAGTAAAAACATAAGCTAACGTTGTTGCCATATTTGGATGAATCATACCTGATCCTTTTGCTATTCCATAAATTTTAACTTTTTCATTTCCAATTTTACATTCTTCCATTGCTAATTTAGGTTTGGTATCAGTAGTCATAATTCCAAGTCCAGCCTTCATCCAAAGAAACTTATTTTGTGTATAGCTAATTTTATTAACTAAATTTGTAATTTTATTTTTAATTTTTTCATAAGGGAATGGCTCACCAATAGTCCCTGTGCAACCAAACATAATTTCTTTAGGTAAAATTTTTTTTGGAGTTTCCTCATCCTCGATTTGTTTTTCGGTTAATTTTTTAGAAATTAAATCGGCTAACTTTTTAATACTTTCATAACCATGTTTTCCTGTAAAAGCATTTGCATTTCTTGTATTAACTAAAAGTGAATATACTTTTTGATTATTTTGATTTAAATTCCACTTTATATTTTCAGATAATATTTTAGATTGAGTATATACAGAGGCATAATTCGCACCATTTCTAAAATAAAACATTGACAGATCATCTCGATTATCTTTGTATAAATTTGCGCTAACTACCGATATTGATAAGCCGTCAACATGATCAAGGTCCTGAAAATCTATCATTCTGGTGTTTTTTGATTTAGACGATAAAAAATTTGTTAAATTAATTCCCATAGTATTTAAAATATTTATTTAATACATATATTAAACAATATAAGTAAAGAATAAAATCAAATAGTCATGTTTAATCCACTTAATTTAATTTCAAAATTTATCAAATCAAGCAATCAAAAAGAACTTGATAGAATTGGAAAAATTGTATCAAAAATAAATTCATTAGAAGATAATTTTAAAAAGTTAGAGGATTTAGATTTTCCAAATAAAACAATTGAATTTAAGAGGGATCTTAAAAATGGAAAAAGTTTAGATGAACTTTTACCTGAAGTATTTGCTTTAGTCAGAGAAGCTTCTAAGAGATCTCGAAATGAGAGACATTTCGATGTTCAGTTAATTGGTGGTGTTGTTTTGCATGAAGGCAAAATTGCTGAGATGAGAACAGGTGAAGGAAAAACTTTAACTATTACACTTGCAGCTTATTTAAATGCATTGACTGAAAAAGGAGTGCACATTGTTACAGTTAACGATTATTTAGCAAAAAGAGACTCAATTGAAATGGGTAAGATATATAATTTCTTAGGCTTAACCTCTGGTTATATTAATAACAATCAAGATGATGAAGAGCGTAAAAAAAATTATAGCTGTGACATAACATATGCAACTAACAGTGAGTTAGGGTTTGATTATTTAAGAGATAATATGAAATTTTCTAAAAATGAAATGGTTCAAAAAGAACATGCTTTTACAATAGTAGATGAAATAGACTCTTGTTTAATTGATGAGGCGCGGACTCCTTTAATAATTTCAGGCTCAGCAGAAAATAAGAGTGATCAGTATTTTGCTATTGATGGATTGATTAAACTTTTAAATAAAAAAGATTATGAAATTGATGAAAAAGATAAAAGTATTCTTTTGACTAATGAGGGAATTGATAATGTAGAAAAACTTTTATCAAATGCAGGGATATTGAAAAATAATAATTTTTATGATCCTGAAAATCTAAATTTAGTCCACTACGTAAATCAATCATTACGTGCAAACCATTTATTTGATAAAGGAAGAGATTATATAATTCAAGATGGAAGCTTAAAAATTATAGATGAACTTACAGGAAGAATTCTTGAAGGAAGAAGGTTTGGTGATGGGTTGCATCAAGCACTAGAAGCAAAAGAAAAAATTAATATTCAAGCTGAAAACCAAACTTTAGCATCAATAACTTATCAAAACTATTTTAAGCTTTATAAAAAAATATCTGGTTGTACAGGTACCGCCGCTACTGAAGCAGAGGAATTTTTTGAAATATATAATTTGCCAGTTGTAATTATTCCTACCAATAATGAAATGATTAGAAAGGATTATAATGATCAAATTTTTCGAACAGAAACTGAAAAAAATGATGCAATTATAAATAAAATAACAGAATGCCATCAATTAGGTCAGCCAATTTTAATTTTCACATCAAGTATTAATAAATCTGAAATTTATGCAGACTTATTAAGTAAAAAAAAAATTAAGCATGTTGTTTTAAATGCAAAAAATCACGAAAATGAAGCAGACATAATTGCTAATGCAGGTAAAGAAAAATCAGTAATTATCACAACAAGTATTTCTGGCCGTGGTGTTGATATTCAGCTTGGTGGAAAAAAGGGATCTATCTCTGATGATCAATTAAAAATTTCTAAAGAAAAAATCAAATCATTAGGTGGATTGTTTGTTATAGGAACTGAAAGAATGGAGTCTCGTAGAGTAGACAATCAAGCAAGAGGAAGAGCTGGAAGACAGGGTGACGAAGGTAGTTCAATATTCTATGTCAGCCTTGAAGATGATTTAATGAGAATTTTTGGTTCAGAATCTATGAATAATATGCTAGAAAAATTGGGGCTTAAAGATGGTGAAAGTATTGACCATCCATGGATAAACAAAGCGCTAGAAAGAGCACAACAAAAAGTTGAGGCTAGAAACTTCGATATCAGAAAAACATTAATTAAATTTGACAATGTTCTTAACGATCAAAGATATGTGATTTTTTCTCAAAGAGAAAATGCGATGAATAGTCAAAATATATTTGAATATTCAGATGAATTTTTGAAAGAAATTATTCAAAATATTATAAAATTAAAAATTCAAAAATTATCAAACCCACAAAACAATGAATTTAGCAATAAACTAAAACAGATTGTTGGCAAAAGTTTTAATGAAAAAGAATTAGAAGAACTAATTTCTGCAAAGGATAGTGAGCTAGAAGAAAAAATTATTTTTAAATTTAATGAATCTAGAAATGAAAGAGTGAAGATACTTGGAAAAGATCATGCAAAAGAAATTGAAAAAAGAATATTCCTTCAATCAATAGATTTAAATTGGAAATCACATATACAATATTTAGAGCAATTAAGACAAGTGATTGGCCTAAGATCTTATGGTCAGAGAGATCCTTTGATTGAATACAAAAAAGAAGCATTTGACTTATTTGCAAATCTTTTAGAAAAATTAAAACTAGATTATGTAACAATTTTAATTAATTTAAAAGTTGTTACAGAATCTAACAAAGATCAAGATGGAGAAAATAATAAAACTAAAATAAAAAAACCTATTACTAAAAATAAAAAAATAGGAAGAAATGAACCATGTTTTTGTGGTTCGGGCAAAAAATTTAAACATTGCCACGGCACTTTATAAATTTTAGAATAAGTATATTATTAAAGACAACGAAATAATGCCAATTAAACTAAATATAATTGGGAGTCTTTTTAATTTTAAAATTTTAACAATGTTATTATCTTTAATTGTTAGTGTTTTTAAGTCTTCAGAACTACTTGTAAAGCCTTTGTTTCTTCCAATCTTTAAAAATTTGTTTTTTCTCTCATTCATTATTTCATCTGCCGATAAATCTTTAAAATATTCTAAATTTTTAAATATTGAATTTCTTAAATTTTGTAACATTAAATCTCTATTTCTGTGGGCTCCACCCAATGGCTCGGGAATTATTTCATCTATAACTTCTAATTTTAACAAATCTTTTGCTGATAATTTCATTGCTTTAGCTGCATCAAGCATTTTTTTTGGATCTCTCCACAAAATAGTTGCACATCCCTCTGGTGAAATAACAGAATAAATTGCATTTTCTAACATTATTACTTTATTGGATGATGCTAATGCTATTGCTCCTCCAGAGCCACCCTCACCAATTATAATTGCCAAGGTTGGTACTTTGAGCTCCATGCAGCACTCAATTGATTTAGCAATTGCTTCTGCTTGTCCCCTTTCTTCAGCGCCAACTCCTGGATATGCTCCTGGTGTGTCTATAAATGATATTATCGGAATGTTAAATTTATTTGCAAGATTCATTAATCGTATTGTTTTTCGATAACCTTCTGGTCTCATCATTCCAAAATTTCTTTCAATCCTACTTTCTAAATTTTCTCCTTTTTCTTGACCAATTACTAATACCGAGTTTCCATTAAATTTTGCAAAACCAGTTATAACAGACTCATCTTCTCCATAAAATCGGTCCCCAGATAAAGATATGAAGTCCTCAAATAAGTTATCAATAAAAAATTTTGATTTTGGCCTATCTTCGTGTCTTGCAACCATAGTGGTTTGCCATGGATCTAGGTTTGAATAAATATCCTTTAGTTTTTCATCTAGTTCGGTTTGAGTGCTAGATATTTTTTTAGTATCAACTTCAGTTAAACCATCTTGATTATATGGATCTTTTAATTTTTCAATTTCATTTTCTAGATTTTTAATATCTATTTCAAAATTAAGATAATTTTTCATATTTTATATATAGCTGATACTTAAATTATAAAAAAGGCAATAAAATGAAAAATAAAAAAATTTATCAATGATATTAATTGACTTAATATTATTAAAAGATACAAATTTCTCATCGGGAGAGACTAACTAGACAAATTTAGCGCCGAAGGAGCAACCACCCCGGAAACTCTCAGGCAAAAGGACCGAAAAAAGCATAACACTCTGGAAAGAGATTAATTTCCGCCGAAGGAGTAAAGCTCTCAGGCAAAAATACAGATGGGGTAAAAAAAAGGTGCTATGCCAGATAAATATATAAATGTTCACTCCCTCAAAGTTTCAGAAAGCTTGTCAAATTTTGTTAAAGAAGAGTTATTAATAGATACAGGTATTTCACCTAATAATTTTTGGTTAGGTTTTGAGAAAACTGTAAATGAACTTGAGCCTAAAAATAGAGAATTAATTACCTTCAGAGAAACTTTACAAAAAAAAATTGATGAATGGCATATTAAAAACAAAGGTAATCAAATTAAACTAGATGAATATAAAAAGTTTTTACTTGAAATTGGATATTTAAAAGAAGAAGGAGAAGATTTTTTAATAGAAACAGAGAATGTAGATGATGAAATAACAAAAATAGCTGGCCCACAACTAGTAGTTCCAATTATGAATGCGCGTTATGCTCTTAACGCAGCCAATGCAAGATGGATGAGTTTATACGATAGTCTTTATGGAACAGATGTTATAGAGCAATCTGAAGATAGTGTATCTGAAAGGTATGATCCTTTAAGAGGAGAGATGGTTATCAAATATTCAAGAGATTTTTTAGATAAATATTTTCCACTTAAAAATCTTAGTTGGCACAAAATTACGAGTATAGCTGTTAAAGAAGGTAAACTAAAAACTCTTAAAGGTGCTGATATATTTGACCTAGCAGAAGAACAAAAGTTTATTGGTCATAGAGGTGAGGCTGATAACCCATCTGCAATTATATTGAAAAATAACAACTTACACATCGAAATCTTAAGAGATCCAAGAGCATTTAGTGCTCAACAAGATCATGCAGGAATAAGTGATATAATTTTGGAAGCTGCTGTATCGACAATTTGTGACAACGAAGACAGTGTTGCTGCAGTAGATGCTGAAGACAAAGTTGTTTGTTATAGAAACTGGCTTGGTTTAATGAAAGGTGATCTTAAAACACAATTTGAAAAAGATGGTAAATTATTTGAAAGAAAACTAAATCCTAACAGAAGTTATATTTCGAAAGATGGCAAAGGGCTCAAGCTGCATGGAAGAAGTTTGTTATTAGTCAGAAACGTAGGGCATTTAATGACAAATCCTTCAATAGTTTTAAGTAATGGTAACGAAGTACCCGAAGGTATTATGGATGCATTTATTACTGTAGCTGCAGCAATTCATGACTTAAAAAATAAAACAAATTCAAGAACTGGGTCAATCTACATAGTAAAACCAAAAATGCATGGACCAGATGAAACAGAATTTACAGATTTAATTTTTTCTAAAGTCGAAGAGGTGCTGGGTTTAAAAAAATATACTTGTAAAATAGGAATTATGGATGAAGAGAGAAGAACATCATCAAATTTAAAAGAATGTATAAGAACTTTAAAAAATAGAGTTTTCTTTATTAATACAGGATTTTTAGACAGAACAGGCGATGAAATGCACACTTCAATGGAAGCTGGACCAATGATCAAAAAAGGAGATATGAAATCTTCTAAATGGATTTTAGCATATGAAAATAACAATGTTGATGTTGGATTAAAATGTGGGTTATCAGGGAAGGCTCAAATCGGAAAAGGAATGTGGGCAATGCCAGATAAGATGAAAGATATGATGGAACAAAAGACAGGACATTTAAAAGCAGGGGCTAATTGTGCTTGGGTTCCGTCCCCAACTGCTGCTGCTTTGCATTCATTACATTATCACGAAACAAATATCTTTGATGAACAAAAAAATATTGCAAAAAGAGAAAAGGCAAAACTAGACGATCTTTTAACAGTGCCAGTTGCAAACAGACCAAATTGGTCAGTAGAAGATATTAATAATGAAATATCGAACTCAGCACAAACATTACTAGGTTATGTAGTTAGATGGATTGATCAAGGAGTAGGGTGTTCTAAAGTTCCAGATATTAATAATATTGGGTTGATGGAGGATAGAGCAACACTTAGAATTTCATCACAACATATCGCTAATTGGATACATCACGGCATCACTACTAAAATTCAAGTTACAGAAATAATGAAAGAAATGGCAAAAATTGTTGATAATCAAAACAAAGACGATTCAAAATATGTCAAAATGAGTGATGACTTTGATCGATCTTTAGCTTTTAAAACAGCATGTGATTTAATTTTTAAAGGTAAAGAACAGCCCTCAGGGTACACTGAACCATTATTGCATTTAAATAGACTAAAAAAGAAACTTAATCTGAATTAGAGTTTAAATTAGATCTATTTTTAAAAGCTGAAAATAATGTTCCATCATCTAAACTTTCGATCTCACCACCTACAGGCAATCCTTGTGCTAGTTTAGTAACTTTGGCATTAGTATTTTTTAAACTATCTTGAATATAATAAGCTGTGGTTTGTCCTTCAACAGTTGCACTTGTTGCTAGTATAACTTCCTCTATGTTGTCTCTATTTACTCTTTCAACTAAAGAGTTAATTAAAAGATCTTCTTTTCTTTGACCTACAGAAGAAATCGTTCCACCTAAAATATGAAAGTATCCTTGAAAAATATTTGAGTTTTCAATTGACCACTGATCAGCAATATCCTCTACAACACAAATTTTTGTATATTTTTCTTTTAAACTTTCACAGTTAACACAACCATTTAAATTAGATTTTAATGAACCACATGAATTACATCTTGTTACATTTTTATAAACTTGAGCTAGCGTACTTGCCATAGGTTTTACTAATTCATCTCGATTATTAATAAGTTTAAGAACTATTCTTTTAGCTGACTTTGGCCCTAAACCTGGAAGCTTTGAAATTAATTTAATTAATTCCTCAATCTCACTAATATTTTGCATTAGTTATAATGGCCATTTAAAACCAGGAATTCCAAAACCTCCTGTGGCTTTAGAAATCTCTTCAGTGGTCTTTGTTTTTAATTGTGATTTTGCACTATTATGAGCAGCAACTATTAAATCTTCAATTATTGTTTTGCTCTCTTTAATAATCTCTTCAGATAATTCAATTTTTTGCATCTCACCCTCACCATCAAGAGTAATTTTAACTGAATTAGAGCCCGAAATTCCTTCAGCTTTAATCTCCTTAATCTTTTCTTGGCTTTCTTTCATTTTGGCCTCTAGCTCCTTTGCTTTGTCTAGAATCTTCGTAAAATCAGTCATTTTTATCTTCTTTTCTTTCATTCAACTTAACATCTATAAGTTCAGCGTCAGTAAATTTTTCCATTACTTTATTATAAATTTCCAAATTTTTAACTTCATTAATTAATTCATCTTTTTTATTTTTTTGTTTTTCTTTAACTGACATCTGACCCTTAGATTTACTAAAAGTAATAATCCATCTTTCAGTAGTCCACTCATAGAGTTTTGAAGAAAGATCTTTTACAAAATCTTTATCTAAATTATCATTAAAAGAGATTTCTATTCTATTTATCTCAAATTTTACAAGATTTACATTTTTTTCTAATTCATATTTTAATTTAATTTCTTTTTTTAAAGTACAGATTTCAAGAAGATCCTCAAATGAATTTATCAAATTTTTTTCTGTCGATTTTATCTCTGGTTTAGATTGTGATTTCTGTTTTTCCTCTTGTGCTACGTTTTTTATTTGACTAATAGTTCTTGAATTATTCTCAAACATCTGCTCATTTACTGGTTGATTATCTAAATTGTTATTCTTTTGTTCTTGATCTAAATTTTTTTTTAACTTAATTGAACTTAAATGCATTAATCTAATTAAAAACATTTCAATAGATAAATGTTGGTTGGAAACGATATCTAATTCTTCAAGTGAAGATATTGCAAACTGCCAAAATAAAATTAAAACTTCAGAATCTACCTGATTAGAAATATCTTTAATTTTTGAAAACTCCTCATCATTAAGTGAGAAA
The DNA here is from genome assembly GCA_902511185.1 of uncultured Pelagibacteraceae bacterium. GTDB lineage: Bacteria > Pseudomonadota > Alphaproteobacteria > Pelagibacterales > Pelagibacteraceae > Pelagibacter. The sequence continues at coordinate 23,731 of CABXEK010000005.1, forward strand.
TTTGTACTTTCCAAAGATAATGAGTCAATATTTTTAAAATAATAAAGTATTTCTAAAAAATCATTCATAAATACTTTTGGCTCAATACCCTGATCATAAATTTTTCTATAAATATTAATAACTTTTTCCTCTTCTCCTTTTAATACTAATTCAAATAAATTGATTAATTGAGACTTGTTAAAATATCCAAAAATTTTTTGTGCCGCGTTAAGATCCAGCTCTGTTTTTTCATCTAAGCTTAATAGAGCTCTATCCAACAAAGATAATGCATCTCTTACGGATCCTTCTGATATTTTTACAATTAACTTTAAAGCTGCATCTGATGCTTTACCATTTTCTTTTTCTTTTACACCTTTAATAAACTCAAATAATTCTGATGATTTAATTCTAGACAAATCAAATCTTTGACACCTTGAAACTACAGTAATAGGTATTTTTTTAATTTCTGTAGTTGCAAAAATAAATTTTAAATATTCTGGTGGCTCTTCAAGTGTTTTTAATAAAGCATTAAATGCTTGTTTGCTCAACATGTGAACTTCATCGATTATAAATATTTTATATTTTGCTGAGGTTGGACCATATCTAGAAAATTCAATTAGATCTCTTACATCATCTACACCTGTTTTGCTTGCCGCATCCATTTCAAGCACATCAATGTGACTAGATTCAGCTATAGATTTACAATTATTACATAAATCTTCTTTACATAAATTTTCTATGCCCTTTAAGCAATTAAGTCCTTTAGCAACAATTCTAGCAGTTGTAGTTTTTCCAATACCTCTTATTCCAGTAAACAGATAAGCATTAGGAATTTTGTCTGCTTTGATTGAATTTGTTATAGTTTCAGCCACCACTTCTTGACCAATAAGATCATCAAAAGTTTGTGGTCTATACTTTAATGCTAATACTTTAGAATTGTTGTTCATTTTATTTATTTTAAGGAGACTAGAACCTGAATAACTGTCTCTACGACTGCTTCCGTTAGGATCTGGTCGGGTTCAAGCAGCATCCACCTCTAGCCTCCAAAACTATTATAGCAGTTATATTTTCTATTCTACAAGAAAAGATTATTTTTTTTTCTCTCTTAACTTATCGGCCTCAAAAACACCCAAGACGTGAAAATCCTCACAATGAAGCCCCAACTCCTCTAAAGATTTTTGTACTTTTGGATCCTCTATATGACCATCTAAATCACATAAAAAAAAGAATGAATCAAATGTATTTTTTTCTGGATAACTTTGTAATTTTGTTAAGTTCACACCGTTAATCGCAAATCCACCTAATGATTGGTATAGGGCGGCAGGCTTGCTTTTAAGTTTAAATAAAAAAGAAGTAATGTATTTATTATTTTTAAATTCAGGTTGAGAAATATTTTTTCCCATTACTAAAAATCTTGTAAAATTACCACTCTCATTTTCAATATTTTTTTTAACAACATCTAATCCATAAATTTGAGCACTTAAAGAGGATGCTATCGCAGCTTGCTTAATATCTTTAGTTTTTGAAATCATTTCTGCAGAACCAGCTGTGTCTGCCCTAATATGTTCTACTATATTATTTTCATTTATAAATTTTGAACATTGAGACAAACCTTGTGCGTGGGAATATACTTCTTTTATATCACTAAGTTTTGCACCAGGTTGACCCAATAAATTATGTTCTATTTTTTGAAAATGCTCTTTGTAAATATTTAGCCTATGTTTGAATATTAAATATTCAATACCAATATTTCCTGTAATTCTATTTGACTCAGGAATAATTATTTTACAATCTGTTTCTAAACTTGCTTGATTAAAACATTCATCAAAAGTTTTACATGGCATTATTTCTGCTTCTGGGTCAACTGACAATGCAGCTAAATGTGAGTATGCTCCAAAAGTACCTTGAAAATAAATTTTTGACATTAATCTTTATATTCCATAATTTTTTTTAAGGCCAGATAATCTTCTTCTGTATCAACTCCTATTGGTGAAGAGTTTGCAAGAGCAACATTTATCTCAATATTGTTATCTAGTGCTCTCAATTGTTCTAATCTATTTTCAATTTCATTTTTTGATTGATTTAGTTTAACAAATTTTTTTAATGTTTCAGATGAATAACAATAAATTCCAATATGATGATAAATATTGTCTACATTTTTTGTATTCCTTGTAAAAGTTTCTGCCAAAGAAAATTGGTCTTCTTTAAGGTCTTTTTTAGTTATAACTTTTACAATATTGCTATTTTTAAGATCTTTAAAATTTTTGATTTCTGCTGCAAGTGTTCCCATTTTTGATTGAGTGCTAATCATTTTTTTATTAAGACCAATAATATCTTTAATATTAATTGCTGGCTCATCACCTTGAAGATTCAATATTATATCAACATCTTTTGAATTTATTATTTGGAATGCTTCATAAATTCTATCAGTTCCAGTTTTATGATTTTTGCTTGTTAAAATAGCATTTCCTCCATTTTTTGTTACATCATCTACTATTTCTTGATCCTCTGTAGCTACAAACACCTCGCCAATATCTGCTTGTTCTGCTTTTTTAAACACATGTGAAATAATTGAAAGGCCATTAATCTTTAGTAATGGTTTGCCAGGAAGTCGAGTGGCTGACATTCTTGATGGTATAATGGTCAATGTTTTCATTAATTATTTAATTTATTATACCTAAATAAATAAAAATAGAGGCAAATTTATACATTAAATTTTAGTAATTTTTTAATTTAACATGATATACGTTCGAAATAATATTTAAAAAAATGGATTCGTTCGAAATTAATAAAATTGTAGCTGCTATTTTGATGGTTGCACTCCTTGTAATAGGAATTGGCAAATTCTCAGAAATTATTTTTCATGTAGAAAAACCAAAAACACCCGGTTATGCAGTTGAAGTAGATCAAGCTATAACAGTGTCAACTTCAACAAAAAAAAATATAGAGGAAAAAATAGATATAGTAGCATTGATGGCGATGGGAGATGTTGCTTTAGGTGAAAAAATTTTTAAAAAGTGTGCCGCATGTCACTCTATAGTCAAAGGTGGAAAAAATAATATCGGTCCTGCTTTATATAATGTGGTTGGAAGAAAAACTGGTGCTGTTACAGATTATAAATATTCTAAGGCTTTAGCATCATTTGAAAAAGAATGGACTTTTGAAGAGTTAAACGGTTATTTAATTAAACCTGCTAAATGGATTAAGGGAACAAAAATGGCATTTGCTGGATTAAGAAAAGAAAAAGATAGAGCTTCAGTAATTAAATATTTAAATCAAAATTCTGATAGTCCAGTACCATTACCTTAATTTTCCAAAACAATATAATAAAATACTTTTTTGAACATGAACTCTATTAAGAGCTTGCTGCCAAACATGAGATTTTTTTCCTAAAAAAACTTCATCACTTACTTCAGATCCACGAGGCAAACAGTGGAGAAAAATACAATCTTTCTTGGCATAGCTCATTAATTTTTTATCTATCTTAAATTTTTTAAATTTTTCAATTTTTTTCTTTTTATTTACTTTATCATTTAGAGATATAACTTTATCAGAAAATATAACATCGGCTCCTAATACAGCTTTTTTAGGATCATTATAAATAAATATTTTTTTATTATTTTTCTTCACCCATGCTCTAACTTCTTTACCTGGTTCAAAATTTTTTGGACATCCAATGCTTAGTTTAAATGAAAATTTTACAGAAGCGGCTATTAAACTATCTAAAACATTATTAGAGTCTCCAATCCAGCAAATATTTAATTTTGAAATTGGTTTCTTCTTTATTTCTTCAACAGTAAAAACATCAGATAAAACTTGAGTTGGATGTGATGATGGACTTAGACCATTTATTACTGGAATCGAAAGATGATTTTTAAAATTTTCAATCTTCTTGTCACTGTCAGTCCTCAACATAAAACCATCACCATAAGTTGAGAGTATTTTAGCTGTATCAGATATGCTTTCACCTCCCTGTCCAAGATGAAGTTCATTAGATCTAAGAGTTATTGTTCCGCCTCCAAGCTGCTTTATTGCTAAATAAAAGCTAATTCTTGTTCTGGAGCTTGCTTTTTCAAACATTTGAATTAGCATTTTTCCTTTTAATGGTGCTCCTTTATCAACCTCTAAAGTGCTTAACTTTTTTCTTAAGTTTTTTCTTTTTATTGCATCAACAATAATCTTTCGTAAATCTTTAGTAGAAATATCTTTTAAATTGATAAAATGATTCATTTTAATTTAATTCTGAACAAACCTTTTTTATTATTTTTAATGATTGATTAATTTCATTTTTTTTTACATTAAGTGGTGGTAAAATTCTCACAACATTTTCAGCTGCTCTTATTGTTAGTAATTTATTATCCATAAGTTTTTTTATAAATTTTGTTTGATCTACTTTAAGCTGTATTCCTATTAACAAACCTCTACCTCTTATTTCTTTAATAATATTAGGATATTCATTTTTAATTTTATTAAGATTGAATAAAAAGTACTCTGAAATACTTTTAACATTATTTAGAAATTTCTTATTTGAAATTATATCCATTACTGTATTACCGACAGTCATTGCTAATGGATTGCCACCAAAAGTTGATCCGTGAGTTCCAGCTGTCATTCCAGAAGCAACTTTTTTATTCATTAAAACTGCTCCAATTGGAAATCCACCCCCTATACCTTTTGCAATTGGTACAATATCTGGTTGTACCTTTGATTTTTCAAAAGCGAAGAAATCACCTGATCTTCCAATCCCACACTGAACTTCATCCAATATTAATAATATATTTCTTTTATCACAAATTTTTCTTAATTCTTTTAAACACCAATCAGGAATTACTTTAATACCTCCTTCACCCATAATAGTTTCAACCATTATAGCAGCTGTATTTTTTGTAATTTTTTTTTTTAAAGATTTATGATTTCCGAATTCAAAATGATCAAACCCTCCAACTTTTGGTCCAAATCCTTCTGTCATTTTTTTTGATCCACTAGCATATATTGCTGCTAACGTTCTCCCATGAAAAGAATTCTTTACACATAAAATTCTATTTTTTTTTGGTTTGCCCACTGAAAAAAAATATCTTCTTGCTACTTTAATTGCTGCTTCGGTTGCCTCTGCTCCACTATTTTGAAACATAACATAGTCAGCAAAAGTTTTTTTAGATAGTTTTTTAGCTAATATTTCTCCTTCTGGGATTTGAAATGCATTTGAAACGTGCCAAAGTTTTTTTGATTGTTTGTTTACAACATTTACCAATTTAGGATGTGCATGACCTAAAGAATTTACAGCTATACCTTGAACAAAATCTAAATATTTTTTTCCATTAGTTGAATATAAAAAGCTCCCTTTTCCATATTTAAATGAAATTTTTTTTCTATTATAATTTTTTGCTAAATAGCTCATAATTTTTACCAGTTTTTATAAATTTTAATTATTAGATACAAGTTATGATTGAAAATACCTATAAACCAATTTTAATTTATTTTTGTTAATAACTTTGAGATTTTCCTTGTTTAATTTCTTTGTATAACAGTATATTGTTATACTTATAAAATATAACACTACATATTGATAATGAGCTGGAACGAAGAAAAAGTTAACACACTAAAAGAACTTTGGGGCAAAGGTAAAACTGCGAGCCAAATTGCTGAGATTATTGGAGGTATTAGTAGAAACGCAGTAATTGGTAAAGCTCACAGATTAAACTTATCAGCAAAAATTAAAACAAGAACAGCAACTTCAAACCAGAATTTTGAAAATTCTTTAGAGCAAAAAAATATTAAATCTAAAAGAGGACGAAAAAGTAAATTTAAATCTTTAATTATTGAAAAAGATTTTGAGCCAGAAAAACCAAAACAATTAGAGGAACTTGACGAAAGTTCGTGTAAATGGCCAATAGGTCATCCTGATGAAAATAATTTTTATTTCTGTGGCAGGTCTTCATTAAAAGATTTCTCATATTGTAAATTACATCTTTTGTATGCGTATCAACCCAAAGGTAAAAAAGAAGATCCTTCTGAAAAAGAAGAAGTTACAGAGTTTATTGAAAAAAAAATACAGTCTGCGTAAATAATTTAATTTTTTTTATCTTCTGCTTCTAAACTCTGAGTAGTATATTTTTCAGTTGAAAACTGACCTCCTTCTTTCCACATGTAGCAATATTTTTTAACTTCTTTATAGAAATATCTTACACTTGGAATTCCAATATCTGAATTAGTTTTAAATTTTCCAGAACAAATATTGTCATATTTTAAAAGTCTCAATTGATCTTTTGTTAACAAGGGATTTGGTAGTATTTCAAATAAGCTTGCAGAAAATTTAGCAATTGGCAAAGGTAATGGCATCAAAATTCTTTTTTTATTAGTTAACATCAATAGCATTCTTAATATCTCTTTAAATGATAATACTTCAGGACCTATGCATTCAATAATTTTAGAATAAATATTTTTTGATATCACATAGTGAATTATGTCTGTTAGGTCTGAGCAATGAATTGGCATAAATTTTGTTTTTCCACCATAATAAATAGGAAATATCGGCAGTCTATTTAAAAGTGTCATAAAATTAGTTGTAAAATTATCATCTATAGAAAAAACAACTGATGGTCTTAATATTGTTGCTAAAGGAAAATTTTTTAAAATTTTATTCTCTCCTTCTAATTTACTTTTTGCGTAGTTCGAGTCCACTGCCTCATTAATACCAAGTGCTGATAAGTGTATAAAATTCTTTAAATTATACTCTTTACAAAGTTTTGATAATATTGATGGAAAAATAGAATGGATGTTCTTAAATGTATTTCCTTTTTTTTTCTCATATAAAATACCAATTAAATTTATACAAATGTCAGCTTTTTTGAATAATTGTCTTATCTTCTTTTCATCAAATATATTTGCTTCTACGACATCAATATATCCCGCATTTGCCTGAGTTTTAATTATATAACTTTTTTGATGAATATTTCTAGTAACTACTGTTACTCTATAGTTATTTTTTGTAAGCTTTCTTATTAGGTTACGGCCAATTTGACCGCTACCACCAAAAATTAGACAATTTTTTGCTTTCATATATATATGTTTAGAAATGACTATTAATATTAAACTTCACAAAAATGATTTACCAGATGATTTTAAATTAGGCAATGTATTAGCCATAGATGGTGAGTTTATGGGTTTAAATGTAAGACGAGATCCCCTATGTCTTATACAGATATCATCTGGAAATTCTGATGCTCATATAGTTCAATTTGATAGGAAAAATTACAAAGCTCCCAACTTAATTAAGATACTTAGCGATATGAGTATTACTAAAATTTTTCATTATGGTAGAGCAGATATTGCTCATATAAAATATTATCTTAAAACTGATACTAATAATATTCTTGATACTAAAATTGCATCAAAATTAGCTCGATCATACTCTGATAGTCATTCATTAAAAACATTAATTAAAGAATTTGCAAACATAGACGTAAGTAAGCAGTTTCAGAGTTCAGATTTTGGTGGTGAACTTTCCCCTGCACAACTAAAATACTGTGCTAATGATGTAATTTATTTACATAAAATTCATGAAGAGCTTATTAAAATACTACAAAGAGAAAATAGAATAAAACTATATCAAGATTGTTTAAAATTTTTAAAAACTAGAGTTGATCTTGACCTTGCTTTATTTAAAGATGATATTTGGTCACATTAATGATGAAAAAAAAATTTATCTCAATTGCAAAAGATGTAATTAATCTAGAAATTAAAGCACTTCAAAAATTAAAAAAAAATATTAATAGTTCATTTAATGATGCAGCAATTCAAATTGCCAAATGTCAATCAAAAGTGATATTATGTGGTGTTGGAAAAAGTGGTCTTATTGCTTCAAAAATTGCAGCTACACTCTCATCAGTTGGAACTCCTTCAATTAATTTGTCTGCAAGCGACTCTTCACATGGTGATCTTGGTGTGCTTTCTAAAAAAGATATATTAATTTTGATTAGTTACTCAGGACAAACTGCTGAACTTAAAAATATTATTAAATACGCAAATAGAAATAAAATACTATTAATTGGTATAATGTCTAAAAAGGAATCAATACTATATAAAGCTTCAGATATTAAACTTTTACTACCTAGGGTTAAAGAAGCCGGTGAAATAGTTCCTTCTGCAAGTACAACCACACAACTAGCGTTAGGAGATGCATTAGCTATAGCAGTAATGAAATTTAAAAAATTTGGAAATCAAGATTTTAAAAGATTGCATCCTGCAGGAACCCTTGGAGCTCAATTACAGACGGTCGAAGATATCATGTTAACAGGAAAGAAAATTCCATTCATTAATGAAAAATTGAATATGAAAAAAGCACTTAATATTTTGACTGATAAAGAGTTGGGTGTCTTAATTGTTCGAAATAATAAAAAAAAAACAATTGGTATAATTACTGATGGTCAAATTAGAAGATACAATGAAAAAAATTTAGATTTACAGTTAAAGAGTGCCAACGAGGTTATGACAAAAAATCCTATTAGTGTTAACAAAGATATTCTGGCAGCAAAGGCTTTGTCTCTAATGAATAATAAAAAAATTACCAGCCTTTGTGTTCACGATAAAAAAGACAAGTCCAAAACAGTGGGAATTTTACATGTTCACAATATTTTACAATCCAGCATTGGCTAGATGAATAAAAAATTAATTGCAATATTTGTAATAATTTTTATCTCAATTATTTTATCCTTATCTCTTTTTAAAAAAGATAATAAAAAAAATTTACCCAAAGATGACAAAATACTTGAAAAAAGTTCATATAGCTCAAATATAATTGAAAATGTTAAATATTCTTCCAGTAATGCAGATGGAAATGAATATATTATAACTGCTCTTGAAGGTGAAATTGATTTAAAAAATAATAATATTATCTATCTTACAAAAGTTAAGGCTACTATTAAGTTGAGCAACTTAAAAAAAGTGTTCATTTCGTCAGATTTTGGTAAATATGATATTAATAATTTTGATACTATTTTCAGTGAAAATATAATAATTGATTACTTAGATAATGAAATAAGGGGAGAATACTTAGACTTTTCAATTAATAGAAATTCTTTAATAATTTCTCAAAATGTCATTTATACTGATAACTCTAGTACTCTTAAAACTGATGTTGTTGAAATGAATATAAAAACCAAAGATATAAAATTTTTTATGTACAATAAAGATAAAAAAATTACTTTAGAGAGTAAAAAAAATTAACATGGCTATAATAAAAAGTTTTCGAATAAAATCATTTAAAAAAAAAAGTTCAATCATTGAATTTGAAAATATATCACTGTCTTATGGAAATAGACTAATTTTAGACAATATAAATTTTCAAATTAATGAGTCTGAAATTTTTGGTATGCTAGGGCCAAATGGAGTTGGCAAATCAACAATTTTTAATCTTATAACAGGATTGATAACCCCAAAAAATGGAAAAATTAAAATAAATGGAGAAGTGGTAAATGATTATCCAATTTATTTAAGAACTAAGAAATTTAAAATTGGATATGTACCTCAATACGGAGGTTATTTTAGTGAGCTATCATTATTAGATAATCTAAAAGCTATTGGTGAAATAGTAATATCAAATAAAAATTTGATGTTAAATAGAGTTAACTATCTTATCTCTAAATTTGAACTTGAAAATATAAAAGAAATTAAAGCAAAATTTTTATCAGGGGGTCAAAAAAAAAAACTTGTTATTGCTTTAGCTTTACTAAGTGAACCAAAAGTACTTTTATTAGATGAATGTTTTGCTGCACTGGATATTTTAACAATAAAAATGTTGCAAGAAGTAATAGTAAACTTACAACAAGAAAACAAAATTACTATCTGTATATGTGACCATCAAGCTAGAGATTTATTAGCATGCGTAGATAGTGCCATGATATTAAGTAATTGTAAAATTGTAGCGCATGGCTCTCCATCAAATTTAATTAATGATACAAATGCTCAAAATGCCTACTTTGGTAATTCTTTTAGAATAAGCTAATTGATGTCTAAAGCGATAATAATTAATAAAAAAATTAAAAGTTTTAATAAAACTATTAATGTAAGTGGAGACAAAAGCTTAAGTATAAGGTGGGTTTTTTTTTCCTCTTTAGCTAGTGGTGTCTCACGCGCAAAAAATTTATTAATGTCTGAAGATGTAATTGCAGCAATCAAGGCGATAAAAAAACTTGGTATCAAAGTTTATTTCAAAAGAGATTTTTGTGAAATTCATGGCAAAGGTGTTGAGGGTTATAAATATAAAAAAAATCTAATAATTAATGCACAAAATTCTGGTACATTGGGAAGACTTATTTTAGGACTGATTATTAATACACCTCATACTGTAAAATTGATTGGTGATAAAAGTTTATCGAAAAGAGATTTTAAGAGAGTTGCTGATCCATTAACAAAGTTTGGTGCTAAATTTCAACTGAATAAAAATAAAAATTTGCCATTAAATATATATGGTTCAAGCAACCTTAAACCTATTTATTATGAAGAAAAAAAAGGTTCTGCACAATGTAAAAGTGCAGTAATTTTTGGCGGCATGAGAACAAAAGGCTTAACTACAATTAAAGCTAAAAAATCAAGAAACCATACAGAGTTACTTTTAAAATATTTAAAATTACCAATTAATATTACAATTAAAAAAAATTATGATTTAATAAAGATCAACAAAGTAAAAAAAATTAAACCTTTTAACTACACAATCCCTTCAGACATAAGTTCCAGTGCATTCTTTATTGTTCTAACAACTCTTTCTAAAAACTCTAAATTATTAATTAAAAATGTAAACATCAACCCCTCGAGAATTGGTATTGTTACGATACTAAAAAAAATGGGAGCTGATATAAATTTTAAAAATATAAAAAATTACAAAGGAGAAAAAAAAGCAGATATCCATATTAAATCTGTTAGTTCGCTAAAAGCAATTAATTGCCCTACTAAATTAAATAGTGGAGCTATTGATGAATTTTTAGTAATCTTCTTGGCTGCTGCTAAAGCAAAAGGAGTATCTTTTTTTAAAGACTTGGCTGAATTAAATCAAAAAGAAAGTCCTAGATTAAAATGGGGTGAAAAAATTCTCAATAAAATGGGTATTAAAACTATAACAAATAACAATTCAATTAAAATATTCGGTAATCCAAATTTAAGAATTAAAAAAAAAATTGAGATAAAAGACTATTTAAAAGATCACAGAGTATTTATGACAAGCATGATTGCTGCAATGTCTTTTGGAGGTAATTGGAAAATACATGACAAGGACTCTATAAAAACTTCCTTTCCCACATTTTTAAAAATAATAAATAATTTAACAAAATAATGAATAAAAGAAAAAATATTATTAAAATTGCAATTGACTCACCTGCAGCTGCAGGAGCTGGAACATTAGCAAAAGCAATATCTAAACATTATAATCTTTTTTATTTAGATACTGGAAAAATTTATAGAATGATTGCTTATTTAAAGATAAAATTTCCAAAAAAATTTAGTCAAAGTTTTATAAAATCAAAAATTAAAAATCTTAAAGTCAAAGATCTTGCAAATAAAGCTCTTTTATCAGATGAAGTAGGAACAGAAGCGTCAATTATTTCAAAAGTAAAAAGTACAAGAAAACTTATTCATTCCTTTCAGCTAAATTTTGCCTACAATCCTCCAAAAAAGTACAATGGATCATGTCTGGATGGTAGAGATATTACCTATAATATTGTGCCAGATGCAGACTTTAAATTCTTTATTACAGCAAACATCAAAATAAGAGCATTGAGAAGATATAAAGAGCTAAAAAGTCTAAAAAAAAAGATTTCTTATCAAGAGGTCCTTAAAAGTATCCAAAAACGTGATAAAAATGACCTTAATAGAAAAATTTCACCATTGAAGAAAACTAAAGATTCAGTGTTGCTAAATACATCGAAACTTACTAAAAGAGCGTGTTTTTTAAAAATAAAAAAAATTATAGACAGGAAACTTAATACTTAATGGAAATATTTAAAGACTTATCTAATCCAGCATCTCTAGAATTCGAAAAATTACTTAATAGCCAGCTCTCTAAAATCCAAATTGAAGAAGGTAAAATTATAGAAGGCAAGATTAATAAAGTTACAGAAAAGTTTGTTTTCTTGTTTGTTGAAGGTCTAAAAAGTGAACCTGTATTAGATATCAATGAGTTAAAAAGTATGGGTCTTACTGATAAGATAAAAATAGGCGAAACAATTCCTGTATTGTTAGAAAAAATTGAAGACAAACATGGTGAAGTACTAGTATCAGCTAGTAAAGCTCAAAAAATTAAAGGTTGGGATAAGCTTGTTGAGGCTTATGAAAAAAATGAACCCATCATGGGTAAAATTACCTCGAAATGTAAAGGTGGATGTATTGTTGAACATATAGATACAGGCTCTTTAATGTTTTTGCCAGGATCACAAATTAGTGACAAACCATTAAAAGATATTAGTCATTTAATGAACGAACCTCAAAAGTTTGCTTTAATTAAATTAGATAAAATTAGAGGAAATGCTTGTGTTTCACGTAGAGAAATCATTTCATCATTTAAAAAAGAAGACAAGATTAAAATAATAGAAAAATATAAAGTTGGAGATGTCATTAAAGGTGCAGAAGTTAAAGGTTATAGTTCTTTTGGATGTTTTTTTAATGTCAATGGTGAGTTAGATGTATTAGTTCACTTACAAGAAATATCTTATTCTAGAGTAAATCATCCTGATGAAGTTTTTAATATTGGTGAAAAACATGATTTAAAAGTAATCACCGTAGATAAAGAAAAACTACAAGTTGGCTGTTCTGTAAAACAATTATCTCCTGACCCTTTCGAGCATATTGAAAACTATGAATTGAATAAAATTTATAAAGTTAAGGTTGTAAAATTAATGGATTTTGGTGCGTTTTGTGAATTAGAACCAGGTCTAACAACACTGTTACATTCAAGTGAACTTAGTTGGACTAAGAAAAACTTATCAGCCAAAAAAATGTTTAAAGTTGGAGATGAGATAGATTGTATAATCACTGAAATCGATAAAGAAAAAAGACGTGTTGCAATCTCACATAGATTAACACAAGAAAATCCATTTGAAACATTTGAAAAAAAATATCCTGTTGGAACAATTGTTGAGGGTGAGGTTGTTAATAAAAATGAATATTCTTTATTTCTTAAAGTTGAAGACTTAGATGTAGATGCATTTTTACACTGCAATGATTTAACATATCTTAACAATGGTGAAGAAGAATTAGAAAAGTATAAAAAAACTGATAAAATTAAAGTTAAAGTACTTGAAATAAAAGCTTCAGAGCAAAAAATTAGAGTTGGCTTAAGACAAACTCAAGCTGATCCTTTTGATTGGTTCAAAGATAAATCTAAAAACCAAACAATTACAGTTAAGGTTATATCAACTGACAACAAAGGTTTAACTGTTAGACCCGAAAATTGTGATATGGATTTTCAAATTAAAAAATCGGCAATCGCAATTAATGCTGCTGATGCAAGACCAAGCAGATGGACAGGTGGAGAGAAACTTGACTGTGCTATTGCTGATCTTGATTTAGGCAAAAGAAAAGTAACTTTAAGTATTAAGCTATTAGAAGAGATCGAGAAAAAAGAGGCTTTAGACAAATATGGGTCTGAAGGTTCAGGTAAAAACCTTCCATTTTCATCACTTTCTGAAGATTTAAAGAAAAAAGAAGAAGATAAAGAATAAAAGAAGAATAAATTGGCTATTGTAAAATCAAAGCTTTTAAAACAACTTTCCAAAAACTATCCCAATTTTCTTAAAAAAGACCTCGAAAAATTTATTAATATAATTTTAAGCGAAATTAAATTTGCCTTAAAAAGAGGCGATCGCGTTGAACTAAGAGGTTTTGGTGTCTTTTCAACAAATAACCAAAAAGCCCGTATATCAAGGAACCCTAAAACAGGTGAAAAAGTAAATACCCCAGAAAAGAAAACAATTCACTTTAAAATGTCAAAAGACTTGTTTAAAAAATTAAACGATGAAACATAAAAACATTTTTGTTGCTTGTGACACCTCTAATTTAAGTGAAATAAAAAAAATTATAAAACAAACACAAACAAAAAAGCTCAACGTTGTTCCTAAATTCGGCTTACAATTTTTTTACTCAAAAAGTGGACGAAAATTTTTAGAAAAATTTAAAAAAGACTTTTGGCTTGATTTAAAAATTAACGATATTCCACAAACAGCATTATCTGCATTGGACAGCTTAAAAGATCTAAAAAGATGCAAATATATAACTGTTCATGTAAATGGTGGTCTGGAGATGCTAAAAGTTATTAAAAAGAAAACTAAGTCAATTAATAAAGATTTAAAAGTCCTTGGAGTTACAATTCTGACAAGTCTTAATAATAAATCGCTTAAAGAGATGGGTCACACAAAGTCTGTAGAGCAATTAGTATTAAAACAAGCTGGTTTAATAAAAAAATCAGGTTGTGATGGTATAGTTTGCTCTGCGCAAGAAGCTAAAATGGTTAGAAAAAAATTTAAAAAGTTATTTATTGTAACACCTGGAATAAGATTACCTGGAGATAATGCCAACGATCAATCAAGAGTAATGACTCCTAATGATGCTTTTAAAAGTAAAGTGTCAGGTATTGTAATAGGAAGATCGTTAATAAAAGGAAATATCAAAAATAATACACAAAGATTAATTGACCACTTAAATAAATGATCAAGGGTTCTAAAATCTGTGGGATCTCAGATCTTGATACTCTCGATTTTATAATTAATCATCCCTATCCACCTCAATTTATCGGTTTTATTTGTAATTATAAAAAAAGCTCAAGATATGTTGGTGTTGAAAAGCTAAACGAGCTATTAAAATTAGATAAAAAGAAATCTAATTTTGTAGCAGTACTTGTAAAACCAGATGAGACTATTTTAGAAGAAGTTAAACATCTTCCTTTTGATTATTATCAAATTTATGACTGCACAGCTGAAAAAATAAAAGAAATCAAATTAAAGTATAATAAAAAAATTATTACTGCACTAACTATAAAAGATGAAACTGATGTTGAAAAATATCAATTATTTTCTGAGGTGACTGATATTTATTTATTTGATAGCAAAGGCTACGAAAAAAGTATGGCTTTTGACCACTCGCTAATTGAAAAAATAAAGATCAATAAGCCGTTAATGATAGCAGGAAACATTCAAGTGAATGATAACCTTGATAATTATAAAGAAATAGCAGATATTATAGATATATCTGGGGGTCTTGAAACTTCTGGGATAAAAGATAAATCCAAAATAGATATATTTTTAAATAAGGTGGAACAGTTACAAAATGAAACTTAAAAAGAGAATTCCTTTAATTGACCAGCACGATCAACATGGCTTTTGGGGTGGTAAATTTGGAGGAAGTTTTATTCCTGAGACTTTAAAAAAACCTGTAGAAGATTTAACAAACGAATTTAAAAAACTAAGAAAAGATAAAAAATTTCTAAAAAAAAGAGATTTTTATTTTAAAAACTATATTGGAACCCCTACATCATTTGTAAAACTAGATAATCTAACTAATCATTTAGGCGGTGCTCAAATTTGGGCAAAGGTTGTCTCTGAAGCTAATGGAGGTGCGCATAAAATATATAATGCAACTGTTCATGCTCTTATTTGCAAAGCAATGGGCAAGAAATATATCGTAGGCGATACTGGAGCTGGCTACGCGGGAAAAATGCTTAGTATGGCTGCTAAAAAATTTGGCCTTAAGTGTAAGATATTCATGGGTGCAAAGGATATTAAAAGACAAAAGCCTAACTGTGATGCAATGAAAAAAAATGGAGCTGAAATAGTTCCAGTTTATTCAGGTAGTCAAACACTAGTAGATGCTGTGAGTGAATGTATGAGATACTGGGTGTCTAATTGTGATAACACTCATATGTGTGTTGGAAGCACAGTAGGACCTAATATATTTGTTAAAATCTGTGGTTGGAGTACCGCACAAATCTCTAGAGAATTAAAAGTTCAATTAAAATCAGAGTTTAAAAAAATTCCAAATAAAATAAAATTAATTAACTGTGTTGGTGGAGGAAGCTCTGCTTATGGTTTTTGGAGTGAATTTATTGATTACGATAGAAAACAAATTGAATTAATTGGTGTTGAGGCTGGTGGACCTAAAAAATCAAAACTTCATGCAGCGCCATTAAGTCAAAATGCTAAAATTGGAATTTTGCATGGTGCAGCATCTTATCTTTGTCAAAATAGTGAAGGACAAATCAATGATACAGAGTCTATTAGTGCTGGATTAGATTATCCAGGTGTTAGCCCTATTCACTGTTTTTTAAAAGATACTAAAAGAGCAAGATATACTTATGCAACAGATGAGGATGCTCTTAATGCACATGTAATGGTTACAAAATATGAAAATTTGAATCCAAGTTTAGAACCTAGTCATGCATTTGCAGAAGCAATTAAAATCGCACCTAAATTAAGTAAAGATACAATCATCATTGTAAATTCATGTGGGGATGCAAAAAAAGATCGAGATATTTTAAGAGAAAGATTGGGTAAAAGATAATGGCCTCTTTATTAAGTCAAGCATTTAAAAATGCAAAAAATGAAAATAGACCTGCCCTACTTACTTATACAGTTGCAGGTGATAACACTAAAAAGAAATCATTAGAGATACTTAAATCAATTTCTAATTATGCAGATATCTGTGAACTAGGATTTCCTCATAACACTCCAATTGCTGATGGTGGCCAAATTCAAACCAGTGCATACCGTGCTATTAAAAATGGGATTAAAATCAATGATGTTTTTTCAATAGCAAACGATTTTAAAAAATCAAATAAAACTAAACCAATTATTTTAATGGGTTATTACAATATGATCTTTCAATATAATGAAAATAAATTTTTAGATAAATGTAAAAAAGTTAAAGTTGATGGTTTAATAGTGGTAGATCTTCCTTATCCTGAAAATAAAAAATTTGCTACTAAATGTAAAAAAAGAGGAATTAACTTTATCCAATTAGTTTCTCCTACTACATCCTCGATAAGATTAAAAAAAATTATCAAAGACTCTCATGATATGGTTTATTACATTAGCATGCTCTCAACTACAGGAGGAAAACTGAAAGTTTCTCCTAAAAAAATACTTGAAAGATACAGCAAAATTAAAAATCATAATAAATCAAAAAATGTTGTCATTGGATTTGGAATTACAGAAAAAACTATAAAATCTCTAAAAAAAGCTGATGGATTAGTGGTTGGAAGTGCAATTTGCAAAGAAATTTCAAACTCAATTAAAAAGAGACAAAATCCTGTCACAAATGTTACTAATATCGTGAAGAGATTAAAAAATAAAATTAAATGAACTGGATTACTAAGATAATAAAAGCAGGTGAAAAGATCAAAACTGCTTTTCATGAAAGAGCTACAAAAGACGATATCGAAAAAAGTGATTGGACCAGTTGTTGTAGAGGCCCCATTCTTAAAAAAGATTTAGAGCAAAACTTATGGGTTTGCCCAGATTGTAATAAGCATCATCGAATTAAACCAAACCAAAGATTTGATATTTTATTTGGTAAAAATAATTATGAAGTATTTAAGACCCCAATTCCAAAAGATGATCCATTGAATTGGACAGATTCTAAATCTTATAAAGATAGATTAAAAGCTGCTCGTAAAAAAACGGGTATGGAATGTGGAATGATGGTTGCGTGTGGAACTATCAATAACATAAAAATTACTGCAGTTGCATCAGACTTTGATTTTCTAGGCGCTTCAATGGCTGCTGCTGAAGGAGAAGCATTTTTATATGGAATTCAGCATGCAATAGAAAACAGAACCCCTTTTTTATGTATCAGTGCTGGAGGTGGAATGAGAATGATGGAAAGTCTAATTTCACTTTCTCAAATGACTAGAACAACCCTTGCAATCAATGAATTAAAGAAAAATGGTTTACCTTATTTAGTATGTATTACAGACCCAACAGCAGGTGGAATTACAGCTTCTTATGCAATGTTAGGAGATATTCATATCGCTGAACCTGGTGCATTAATTGCTTTTGCAGGAGCAAGAGTTATTCAAGGAACAGTTAAAGAAGAATTGCCTGAAGGATTTCAGAAAAGTGAATATGTGGAAAAAACAGGTTTTGTTGATTTAATTGTTGAGCGTAAAGATCTTGCATCCAAAATAGGAACTTTATTATCAATATTGTTAAAGCAAAATTCTGTTATAAGTTCTGAGCAAAATGAAACTTCAGAAGATAGTCAATCGCTTACAAGAGCTGCATCCTAAAGAAATAGATCTTAGTTTAGATCGTATTCAAAATCTCTGTCAAAGATTAGGAAATCCTCAAGATAAACTTAAGGCAATTTCAATTGTAGGAACCAATGGAAAGTATTCAACCATCCAAGCAATGTTTGCTATTTTAAAAGAAGCAAATATTAAATGTAATATTTATACTAGTCCTCATATTAAAAGTATTAATGAACGGTTTGTTTTTAATAATGAAGAACTTAATGATGAAGAATTAGCAAACTTATTTGAAGAAATTGAAAGTGCAAATAATAACGAACCCATTACCTTTTTTGAGATATTAACTGCAGCTTATTTTCTAAAAGCTTCTCAATATCCAGATAATATCAATCTAATAGAAACTGGCTTATTTCATAGGTTTGACGCGACTAATATCCTTAAAACTAATCTAGCTAGTATTATAACTTCTATTGGTCTTGATCATTTAGATTGGCTACCTAAAAATGAACAAACTGTTGAAAAAATTATTTATGAGAAAACTTCAACTCTTTTAAATTCAAATATTATAGTTGCAAAACAAAGTTCTAAAGAAATTACAGATTGTATTAAAAAAATAATATCAAATAATAGTTCAAACAAGTTTTTTCATAATGAAAATTATAGTTTTACAATGAAAGAAAACGATTTCTTTTATTATGAGGATCAATTAGGTGGAATAAAATTGCCAAAACCTAATGTTAAAGGTCAATTTCAATTAGAAAATATCTCAACTGCAATTGCAACGTTAAAAACTATTAAAGATTTTGATTTAAAAGATGAGCATATCCAGCAGGGAATTACAAAAATAAACAGTATTGCAAGATTACAAGAAATTAAATCTGGTAAACTTAAAGAGCTTGCAAAAGAACATCAACTTTTTGTTGATGGCTCACATAATCCTTTAGGGGCAAAAGTATTAAATGAATATTTAGAAAGTTTAAATTGCGACAAACATATCATCTTGGGAATGATGGCTAATAAAGATCATAATGAGTATATGAGTTATTTTAAGGATGTTAAAACCTTGACCACTATAGATATCCCAAATCAACCAAACTCCATTAAAGGAAAAAAGCTTAAAGATAAGCTAAATAGCTTCAAAAATATCAATTACCAAGAAAGTATACAGGATGCTATCAGATCAATTCCGGTCAAGGAAAACGATATTATCCTAATTACTGGATCTTTATATCTTGCTGGAGAAGTATTGAATTTAAATTAGATATTTTTATCTAAAAATTCTTTCATGTGGCTTTCAGGAACTCCACCAACTTTTCTATCTACTTCAACACC